>DAIOWH010000042.1:0-38922 GCA_036758585.1 Planctomycetia bacterium | reverse complement strand
CTTCCACTGCGGTGGACTGGACCTCAAACCCAGCCACTGAAAACCCAGAAGAACGCTGAAGAACGGATCGAAGATGTGGGGCACGTCGCGATCGGCAATGCCCATGCCCTCGTCGCACACCTCGATCGCGACGCCCGCGGCTGGTCGCACGTCAGCGGACAGCTCAATGGTCGCGCCGTCCGGCGAGAACTTGATCGCGTTGGTGATCAGGTTCAACACCGCGTCGTGGGTCTTGCCCTGGTCGACGAGCAGCTTCGCGTCCTGCGGCGCGACGCGCACAACGAGCGTCTGGCGGCGACGAGTCAAGAACGGCTGTACTTGGGCGACCACGGCGTCGAACAGCTCGCGGCATGCGACGCGGCGCCGCTCGAGTTCCGCCTGGAACGAGCCGGCCTGCATCAACTTGATCATGTTCTCGACCAAGTGCATCAGTCGTTTGGCGCCCGAACGTACGACGTTTGCGTACGGCCGCAACGCCTCGGCCCCCGGCTGAGCGAGTTGCTCATCGGCCAGTTCGCACATGCCCTGAATGATGGTCACGGGCGTATTCAACTCGTGGCTGGCGACGTCCAGGAACGCGGCCTTCAGTGCGTTGGCCTGTCGCAGTTCGGCGTTTGCCTGCTGCAGTTCGGCGACCAGGCGCTTGCGTTCGGTGCGCAGCTCGTAGTAGTCGGCGGCCTGGCGGACCACGCTGCGCAGTTCGTCCGGGTCGCACCCCTTGGTGACGTAGCGGAACACTTGGCCTTCGTTGATCGCTCGTACGACCACGCCGATATCGGCGTACGCGGTGAAGATGAGTCGGACGGTGTCGGGGTATTCGTCCTTGACCTGCCGCAACAACTCGACGCCGGTGACGTCGGGCATGCGCTGATCGCTCATGACGATGTGCACCGGCTCCTGTTGCAAGGCCGCCTTGGCTTCGCGGGCATTGTTGGCGCGAAGAACCTTGTAATCGCGGCGAAACAGGTCGTACATCGAGTCGAGCACCGGTCGCTCGTCGTCGACGACTAGGAGAGAGTGTGTGGTTCCGTTGTTCATGAGTTTGCCAGCACCTTTTCGACCTTGGCCAGTAGCTGCTCCTTGGTGAACGGCTTGTGGATAATGTCGTCGGCGTGTACGAATTCTGCGAGCCGGTCCGACTGATCGTGCCTGAGTACCGTGAAGATGAGTATCTTCGGCGACGGCTCGACCGATTTCAGCTTGGCGCAGACCAGCCAGCCGTCTTGTTCGGGCATCATCACGTCGAGGATGATCAGGTCTGGTTTCAGTCGGCGTGCCACGTCCAGGGCCTCGTCCCCATCATGGGCCCGCGAGAAATCGAAGCCGTTTCCCTGCAGCATGGACTGGACGATTTCAACCGTGTCCGGCTCATCATCGACGATGAGTACCTTCGGCGGTGCCTTGCTCATAGGTGCGACCCTTCCAGCGCCGTCGCGCAACACCTTGGATTTGGCTGCCCCTCGTGATCGCCGGCAATCGTACCTACTGCGCCGCTGTTTTTCTACCGACCGGGTCAGTTTGTACTATGGCGGCGACCGCATTCGGCAGATTGGCGCGGCGGTCCGGCAGCCGCATAGTTATTATCAGGGCGCAATGATTGACGTTCCTTGGGAAATGCTTGATGTGGCCCTCATGGTGTATCTGCGAAGCGCCTACCCGGACGGCCAGGTGCCTGACGTCGTACGCAAGCGAGTGACGCTCGATCGGTCGCGGCCGCTCGCCGAATTGCTTGGCGACTTGCCCTTCGAGCGGTACGAATCGGCAGCCCCGTTTCCGTGTACCGTCTTCGCGTTGCGACTCGGCGCCGCGCACTACCCACACATCAAGATGGAGATTCGACCGTTTCCCAATCAGCATGGATTTGTGTTCTGGGTGAACACGCACGATCAGTTTTTTACTCCTGACGCGCGGTGTCGCGACGGCGAGCGCTGGCGCGAAGTAGTCAGCCGCAATCGCGAACTGAAGCAAGCGGTCGAGCGTGCTTGGGCCGAGGGCAAGCTGCCCACATTCGTGACCGCGATGCAAGAGAGCATGGCGCAGGCAAGCCAGCAAGTCCGGTCGGAGCCGCGGAGCTCGCCGGTCACTTGATTGGCGTCGCCGCGGCTGGCAGAATGTCCGACGTCAGGAAATAGTCGGAGCCGACGCGATGGCCAAAGCTGTACTGATCATCGAGGATGAACCGGACGCAAATGCGATCCTCGCCCAGGTCGTCGCCCAGCAAGGGTTCGACGTGTTTCAGACCTACTCCGGCCGCGATGGCTTGGCCCAGGCGCGCAAACAACCGCCCGACTTGCTGCTCTTGGACTTGATGCTGCCCGACGTGGACGGATTCGAAATCTGTGAGACGCTGCGGGCGAGCCGCGAGACCAACTTGATCCCCATCGTCATGGCCACCGCGCTGGCCGACACCGAACACCGCGTACACGGCTATCGCGTAGGCGCCAACTGCTACGTGGCCAAACCGTACACGCGCGAACAAATACTGCAGGCGATCGACAAGGCGCTGGCGTGGAAGCAGGAGATCATTCACAACCACGTCGAAGGCGAAATCTCGTTCGATGTAGCCAGCGAGATGCAGTTTCTGATCGAGGTAAACGACATCCTGAGTTCCCTGTTCTTGCTGACTCCGCTCGATGAACGCTCGGCCGCGCGGTTGCGCCGCGCCCTGCTTGAGATGGGCCAGAACGCAATCGAGTGGGGCAACCGCAGCCAAGTGGACAAGCCGGTAAAGATCACCTACCGGCTGCAGAGCGACCGAGTTGTGCTGACCATTCGCGATCAAGGCGCCGGCTTCACGCCTGACCGAATCCCACATGCCGCCCGAGATGAAGACCCGCTCGGCCACATTCCCGTGCGCGAGGTGATGGGCCTTCGTGAGGGGGGATTCGGCATCCTGATCACACGCGGACTGGTCGATGAGATGAAATACAACGAGGCGGGAAACGAAGTCACGATCGTTCAGAAGTTCGCGGCCAGGGCGATGGCCGCCGATTGAAGCAAGTCTGGAACGGGAGACCATATGAAACAAGGCCTGACGATTGCGGCGATTGGTTTGTACTTTCTGTGCACATACCGCGCGACCAGCGAGGAACTGGCGACCAACAAGCCGGTCACCTACTGCAACCAGATCGCTCGCTTGGTCCAATCGCGATGCCAGCAGTGCCATCGGCCGGGTCAGTCCGCGCCATTCTCGCTCGTCAAGTACGAAGACGCGCGGCATTGGGCCGAGTCCATCAAGGAGGCAACGACCGAACGGCGCATGCCGCCGTGGTTCGCCGACCGCAGCATCGGCAAGTTTGCCAACGACCGATCGTTGAGCGACCAGGAGATTGCGACGGTTGCCGCGTGGGTCGACGCGGGATGCCCCAAGGGCGACGAGCGCGACCTGCCACCGCCACGCGAGTTCGCCGAAGGCTGGACGATAGGCAAGCCCGACGCCATCTTCACCATGCAGCAAGAGTACGCTGTACCGGCGACTGGCCTGGTGCCCTATCGCTACTTTCAGATTCCGACGAACTTTGACGAAGACAAATGGGTCCAGGCGGTCGAGCTGCGCGCGGGCAACCCGGCCGTAGTGCACCACATTCTGATGCAGGTGCGACTGGCTGGCGAGAACCAGCAAGAACGCCGGGCTCGCGACCCGTTAACCGCCGACGATCAGCGTGCGCTCGGCTACTTTGCAGCCATGGCGCCGGGCAGTATTCCACCCACATTCCCGCCGGGGTTCGGCAAGAAGATACCGAAGGGCGCCACCATCCTCTTTCAGATGCACTACACGCCCAATGGTACCGCTCAGACGGACCGCTCGTCGGTCGGCCTGATATTCGCCAAGGAGCCTGTTCACACCGAGGTCCGTACGCGGGGAATCTTCAACCAGTTTTTCGTGATACCGGCCGAGGCGGATGCACACGAAGTGAAGTCGCGTTATACGTTGCCCCAGGACTCTGTGGTGCTCGGCTTCATGCCGCACATGCACCTGCGAGGAAAAAGCTTTGAGTACGTCGTGGCTCATTCCGACAACCGGACGGAAAAGCTGCTGTCGGTTCCGCGCTACGACTTCAACTGGCAGCTCACGTATGAACTCGCCGAACCACTGCGCTTGGCCAAAGGCGCGACCATTCACTGCACCGCACAATTCGACAACTCCCAGGCCAACAAGGCCAATCCCGATTCGACCAAGCAGGTCACGTGGGGCGATCAGACGTGGAACGAAATGATGATCGGCTACATCAACTACTATGTGCCAGGCCAGACGACATCGGACAAGGCGAGCGACTAGGGAGTCTAGGCGAAGACGCGCCGCTAGCAGTATCGCGTCGCCGATAACTTGCCACCTGGCGGCGCGACGCGGAATGGCCCCATGACGTGTACGGCGCCGCTGGGCAGGGCATTCAGCTTCCACGCCGCAAACATGGCGATCGTCGTGAAAGTCAGATAGCCGATGTTCTCGGCCAACGCCATGAACGGGAACACCCACGCCAAGCTCCACGCGGTGACCAGCGCAAGCAACTGTGTCGCCAGCGTCGGGTGATGGACCCCCCATGCCGTGAAGGCTATGTCCATCAGGTCCGGTACGTAGGCGCCGATGATGCAGTAGTAGCTGATGATCGCGGCCATCGTCTGATACACCCAGCCGCTCCGGCCGCGACTGCCCACGTGTACGCCCTTCCCCACCAGGAAGCCCACGAGCGCGGCGAGAAACCGCATGTTGCTTCCGGTGAACGTGACCAGTGCCACGAGCAGAGCCGTTCCGAGCAGCCCTGCCGCCGTCCCGAAGAGCCAGGCGCGAAGAAACGCCACTCGCGGCGAACCCAGCCTCGATGCGACGCATGCGTTCTTGCACCGCTTGCACACGGTCGCTTCGCCGTTGACCTGGTAGTACTCGTCGGCGAGCGGCACGCGGCACTTCGAGCAGTGCAAGAGCGGGCCGGTCTCGAGTAGTTTCGTCGTGGCGAGCGACGTTGCGGGCCGCTGCGGCTCAAGTACAGGTACTGAACGGGCCATGGCTTTGCCCTTGCCGAGAAACGGGTACGATCAGTCCAAGCATAGCATTCAATTGGGCCGGACGTCGGCGTGGCGACGATTGTTCACCCAGCACGATGCCTTATAATGGTTCACGACATCCTTCTGTGCGGGGAGGCCGAGATGCCATTGCACGACTGGGACCGGGTACGGGCGGGCAAGTTCCACCACTTCCACAACTCCTGGATCTACAAACTGTGCGACCGACTAAACGCCGGGCTGCTTCCGCGGGGGTTCTACGCCGCGGGGAAGCAAGTTGCCGGTGACGTAGAGCCGGACGTACTCACCTTGCAGCGAAGTGGCGAATCGCAGCCTGATTGGCGTGGTGCGACGGCCGTCATCGCGGTCGAGGAGCACCCGCCCAAGGCGACCTACACGTTCGACGCCGAACAAGGCGCGTACGTGCGCAAACAGGACCAGGTCGTGATTCGCGCCACGGACGGCGATCGCATCGTGGCTTTGATTGAGATCGTGTCGCGGGCGAACAAGCAGAGCCGCCACGAGATCGACCGGTTCCTGCGCAAGATAGCCGCGGCGATTGATAGCGGCTATCACACGCTCATGATCGATCTACACATACCGGGATCGTTCGATCCACTGGGGATGCACGCGGCGGTATGGGATTACATGTTCGGGACGTGCCCGGAACTTCCCAGCGGGGCACGCTTCATCGTCTCGTATCGCGTCGATCCGTCGCTGAGGGCTTATGTGGAACCGCTCGCGCTGGGCCAGCCCTTGCCCAGCATGCCGCTCTTCCTCGACGCCGCCTGGTACGTGAGGACGCCTCTCGAAGAGACATACATGCAAGCGTGGGCCGGCCTGCCGGAACCCTGGAAACAAGAGATCACGGGGTCTCGTACGAGCGCATGATCGGCAGGTGCGGCACATCGGCGATCGGTGCGTAACGCCCCTCGATGATTGCCTCGGCCAGCCGGCTGACGTTGCGGAAGTAACCGTCCGACGCGCGAGCACCGGTGAGCTTGCGACGCAAGTCGTCACACAACACATCGGCCGCCGCAACCACCAGTTCGTCGTCCTGCTGGTTCGCCCACAGTGCGGTGACGAGCATCACGACGGTGTCCTGCACGCGCTGAGACAGCTCGGCAATTCGGCACTGGCGGTCGGGCAGCTTGAGCTGGTGCTTGACCATCGTCGAGCTGAGTTCACCGGCGTGTCGGCCGAACATGTCGAGCGCGAAATCGACGTGCTGGGTCAGCGTTGGTTTGAGGCCGCTGACGTGCTGCCGCTTGCTGCCCGCAAACTTCTGACCGAGCGACCACTTGCCGTAGGACCACATCTCGCGGCGCAGGCGCCAGGCGTGAACTGGGTTGGCCGGGTTGAACGTCTTCATGCGGTGCCGCTGCAGCGCCTTGCCGATCGGCTCGAAATAGGCAACGCCGTGCGCCTTGGCCAGCGACTTGAAGAACGCCATGCCCAGCATTTCGCCTTCGCCCTCGTAGATGCACGGGGCGAGGAAGTCGTACACGTTGTCGCCGAACAAGTGGCCCTTGAGGAACGACCGGCCGCCGTGCGTCTTCATGAACAGCTCGACCGCCGCTTCCTTGAGCGACTCGCTGCCGTAGATTTTCGCGACCACGCACTCCAGTTCGCCGCGGTAGCCCTGATCGATGAGCCACGCACACCAGTCGGTCAGTGCGTCGGCGCCGGTGATGAGCGCAGCCATGCGGGCGATCCGGCGTTTCACCAACTCGCGCGTATTGATCTTCGCGCCGTAGGTCTTGCGGAAATCGCCCCACGGCAGCATGTTGCCCAACAGACCGCGCATGATGCCGGCCGCCGAGGCACACAACGCCGTGCGGCCCAGGTTCAGACCGTGATACGCGATCGTCAGTCCGTCGCCGGTCGCCGGCGTAAGCAGGTTCTCCTTGGGCACGCGGAACCGGTTGAACTTCAGGCCGTTGTTGTAGGTGTGCCGCAGCGCGTGAATGCCATACGGCGCCATCTGCCACTGGTCGTTTTCCCGATCGGGCAACTCAGCGATCAACACCGCCGGCTTGCCCTCGATCAGGCAAACCAATCCGATGATACGACCGGGGATCGCGTTGGTGATGAATAGCTTCTCGCCGGTGACTTCGTAGTGATCGCCGTGCAACTCGGCGACCGTGCGCAGCGCGGTCAGGTCCGAGCCGGCCCCGGGTTCCGTGAGCGCGAACGCCGAGAGTCGCTCGCCCGCCAGCCGTGGCAGATACCGCGCCTTTTGTTCCGGGCTGCCGAAGGTCCGCAACGGATCGACCGCGCCGATGCAGCCGTGCACGCTGGCCGTGCCAGCCACCGTGGCCTCGACCGTCGCCACACGCCGCAGCATCCGAGCGAAGCGCTGGAACGGAGCGCCCTGGCCGCCGTACTTCGAGTCCACCAGCATACCCCAGTAACCGGCCCGGCCGAGCTCCTCGATGGATGCATCGCTGATCTTGCCGCGATCGTCGTAGATCGTCCCGTCGATCCGCCGGCGCCACACGATTTCGACGCACCGGTCAATCGCCGCGTCGCAAGGATGCGACCCTATCGGAAGGGCCGCGGTGAAGAGCTCGATCGGAACGCGCCGGTCCCACACGGCTCGATGGATCGGACTGTTCACGGTCTGATACTGCGGCGCGAACAACGACTCGACTTGATCGTCAGCCGTGTCGACGGCGCCAGTGCGGCGGGCCTCTTCTTCGCCCTTGCCGCTGAGCCGCATGGCCGATTCTGCGAAACTGGTTCGGTCTGTACTTGGTTCCATAACAGTAGCCAAGGCTGGTCCTCCTGACTTCGGTGGCATCCTTGATGTTCGCTGCCACTATCACTGGCGACAGATTCTGTCCAAACGGGCCGCTGCCGTCCACACAACCTGCCGATTCATGCTGTTCGGTCCAGCCTATACAATCGGCCAGCAGGCGGTGTTTTCAACAGAATCAGTAAAGATAACCCGGAGTGAACCAATCCGCTCAGCGCTCAGGCGGGCGAAAGATACAGGCCTGACCCCGCGCTGACCGATACCATCAGCATCGAAACCGACTTATGTGTTGACGGCCACCTTGAGTTCGTTTAGGTTTACAACCAAGTATGAACCTGCCGAGCGGCGGTCGGGCCTCAAGCTGCTCGCTGGAAGAAATAGCCTGCCTGCAAATCACTCAAACGGAGGAGCCACACAATGTTGACGCTCTTTTCCACGAGCGGCGGTCGGACTTGTGATGGGATGAGTCGTCGCGACTTCATGCGAGTCGGGACGCTGGGCGCGGCGGGCCTGACCTTGCCCACCCTCTTGAAGGCCCGCGCCGAGACCACGGCCGCCGGCAAGGCGAGCCGCAACACAGCGATCGTCTGGGTGTGGCTAGGCGGCGGACCCACGCACGTCGAGACGTTCGACCCGAAGATGGACGCGCCGAGCGAATTTCGTAGCACGGTCGGGGCCGTTGACACTTCGATTCCGGGCGTTCAACTGGGCGGCGTGTTCCCGAAGATGGCCGCGGTCGCCGACAAGATGGCGTTCGTTCGCTCGTTCGCCCACACGAATTCGGGCCACGGCGGCGGCACCCACTTTGTCATGACCGGCTACGACAATCGTAATTCCGACAACGGCGGGCTGCCGACCCGGCCGTCGTTCGGATCGATCGTCGCCCGATTCCGCGGCGCGAACCACCCACGCACCGGCATCCCGACCTACGTGCGCATGAGCGGCATCGGTGCCGACGGGGCTTCGTGGCTCGGCAAGGCCTACGAACCCTTCGAGCCGTCCGGCCAGGGCCGGCGCAACATGACGCTCGGCATCACCCCCGACCGGCTCAACGATCGCCGCACGCTGCTCGATGCCTTTGACAAGGTGAACCGCGAGGCCGACTCGAACGGGGTCATGGAAGGTATGGACGCGTTTGAGTCCCAGGCGTTCAGCCTGTTGATGGGTTCGGCGAAAGATGCGTTTGATCTCGGCAGTGAGAACGCAAAGACCCGTGACCTCTACGGCAAGGGACTCGGCGAGCAGATGCTCACCGCTCGTCGGCTGTGCGAAGCGGGTGCCGGGTTCGTGACGATTCAGTACGGCGGCTGGGACATGCATGGCAACATCGCCAACTCGATGAAGCAGCGCGCGCCGCAGCTTGATCAGGCGGTCGCCGCGTTCGTCCGCGATCTCGATGAACGCGGCTTGTCCGATCAGGTGATGCTGGTGATCACGGGCGAGTTTGGCCGCACACCGCGAGTGAATCGCAACGCCGGCCGCGACCACTGGGCGCCGCTCAGCACACTCGCGCTGGCCGGCGGCGGACTCCGCATGGGTCAGGTCGTGGGTGAGTCAAGCTCCAAGGCCGAATACCCGAAGTCCAACAAGATCGGCCCGCAAGACCTGATGGCCACCGTTTTCCATGTGCTCGGCATGGACATCGGCCTGCACTACTACAACCAGGCCGGCCGTCCCACGCCCATGATCGAAGGCGGCAAGCCGATTGCCGAACTCGTGTAGATCGGTCTCAGGAAAAAGTGCGAACCCAACGCCCTTCCATGCCCGGTGCTGTGGAAGGGCGTTTCGCTTTGGCTGCACACGGAAACTCCGAATCAACAAGCACCAAATCCCAGACACAACCCAATGAGCAAATCCCAAACCTCGCGTTGATACTTCTCGCAGCTTTGGGTCATTGGACCGTTCAGGATTTGTTTGTGATTTGGGATTTGTGATTTGAGATTTACTTTTGCTTACGAAAACGTTGCCTCGTCTTCGCGCCCCGATCGTGCTCGCCCACGGACTGCTCGGCTTTGTCCAGGTTGCAGTGCGACGCGTCACGCTGGCGACATACTTCCGCCGCGTACCGCAACTGTTGGCCGACGCGGGCAACCGGGTGATCATGCCCGCGGTGCCGCCGACCGGCTCGATTGCCAAACGCGCCGAAGCGCTGCGTGCCGCGATCGACCAACAGGCCCCAGCGCAGACGGTTCACGTCATCGCGCACAGCATGGGCGGCCTCGACACCCGCTTCATGATCGCGCACCTCGGCATGGCCGACCGAGTCCTGTCGCTCACCACGATCGGGACGCCGCACCGCGGCACCGCACTGGCCGATCGCGGCATGGACCTCGCCGACCGCGCCGGCATACTCGGCTGGCTGCGCCGCTCGCCCATCGACCACGAAGCGTTCGAGCAACTCCGCACCGACGCCTGCGCCCGCTTCAACGAATCTACTCCCGACGCGCCCGGCGTTCGATACTTCTCCGTGGCCGGCAACAAGCCGCGACACGAGATGCTCTATGCGCTGCGGTTCTGCCACGACGTGATCGCGCCTGCCGAGGGGCCAAACGACGGACTCGTTTCCGTTCGCTCGGCCCAGTGGGGCGAGTTCCTGGGCGAGTGGAATTGCGACCACGTCAATCAAGTCGGTTGGGTCGGTCCGCGCGAGTGGCTGCTGGGCTATGCGTTCGACGTGCGGTTCGGCTACGAGCAGATTCTCAGCCGACTGACGGCTTGCGGCTTCTGATTCGGCGATCGACCCGCTCGAGCGCGAGATGCGCCACACTACGAACGCGATAAAGGGCGACAAAGGCGATAGTAGGTATCAGGAACGAATGGCACTGCCGGCGCCATTCGTTCCTGACACGTTGGTTTCTCCGTTTGTTTCTCCCGCGACAAGCCTGCTTCGGCATGTTTACGCCGCGTGTATGAACCGGCGGTATAGGCTGGCGTACGTGCCGCCGCGGGTGAGCAGTTCGTCGTGCCGGCCGCGTTCGACGATACGGCCGTGATCGAGGACCAGCACCTGGTCGGCGTGGCGAATTGTGCTCAGCCGGTGGGCGACGACGAAGCTGGTGCGGCCACGCAGCAGGACATCGAGCGCCGCCTGCAGCCGGGCTTCGGTGCGGCTGTCGATGCTGCTGGTCGCCTCGTCGAGGATCAGAATGCGAGGGTCGGCCAACAGCGCGCGGGCGAAACAGAGCAGTTGACGCTGGCCGACGGATAGGCTCATGCCGCGCTCGCCCACGCGCGTGGCCAAGCCATCAGGCAGCGACGCGATCAGGTCCGCACAATCGAGCCGTTCGAGCACGTCCATCACCTCGGCGTCGCTCGCGCCGGGCCGGCCCACTCGAATGTTCTCGGCGACCGTGCCGTGGAACAGGAAGTTCTGTTGCAGGACGATGCCCATCTGGGCGTGCAGCGAGTCGCTGCGGATCGCGCGGACGTCGATGCCGTCGATCAGTAGCCGGCCGCTCGTGGGCAGGTAGAACTTGGCGATCAAGTTCGTGATCGACGTCTTGCCGCTGCCGGTGTGTCCCACGAGCGCAACCGTCTGACCCGGCTCGGCCGTGAAGCTGACGTCGTGCAGCACCGGCCGCGCCGGGTCGTAACCGAAGTTCAGCCGCTCAAACTCCACGCGACCGGCGATGTGCGGCAGCGCAGCCGCAGCCGGCGAGTCGGTCCACTCCGGCTCGCGATCGAGCAGTTCAAACAGCCGCTCGGCGCCGGCCATCGCGGTCATGGCCTGGTTGTACTGCGCGCCCAACACCGAGATCGGCGAGAAGAACAGATTTGCCATGAAGAAGAAACCGACCAGGTCGCCGACGCCCGCGTCGTGGCCTGGCGTGAGCGCCCGCGAGCCGCCCACCACCAACAGCACGGCGATGAAGATCTGGTTGTTCAGTTCCAACAGCGGCACGAACAGACCCTGCGTACACATCACTTCGCGGTTGTACCGCGAAGTGATGTGTACGCAGGGTCTGTTCGTGCCGCTGTTGGAACTGAACAACCAGATCTTCATCGCCGTGCTGTTGGTGGTGGGCGGCTCGCGGGCGCTCACGCCAGGCCACGACGCGGCTGAACGAATCGCGCATGGCTCGCAGCGACGTGCTGAGTCGCGCGTGGAACCGCCGATTGATCGCCCAGATCACGGGCGTCAGGCCGAGCACGATTAGAAACAACGTCGCGTCGTACCATAGCATGCACGTCGCCGCCACCGCCATCTGACCGAGTTGCACCAGGCTGACGAACAGCACGTCTTGCACGCCGATCCGCACGTCGTCGATATCCGACGTCATCCGGCTGATGATGCGACCCACTTTGGTGCGGTTGAACCAACTCATCGGCATCTGTTGCAGCTTCACGAACAGGGCGGCTCGCAAGTCGAACACGACGGCCTCACCCAGTTCGTGGCTTAGCCGCTGTCGGAAATGCATGACGACCTGAGTCGAGATCGCCAGCGCGGCGAACGCCGCCGCGCCCCACGCCACACCGACCAGGTCGCCCCGTTCGACCGGGCCGGTGACCACGGCGGCCAGCACCCAGGTGAGCGCCGGCAATTGGACCGAACGGATCAGCACCGTGACGAGCAGCCAGTTCCGACGCGCGGCGTGCGCCCGCGTGAACTGCATCAGCCGCCCGATCAGCCGAAAGCTCAGCGGCCGCTGACGGACCTCGTCCTCGCGCGGGCCGATGCGAGTGATGCTTCGGGTTGTTTGGTTCGAGTGCGTCATAAACCGTAGTGCGGGCGTCCCGCCTGCAAGTGTCGGCAAAGAGAAGCCGGCGGGACGCCGGCTCTACGTCCTTGCGAGTTCAACAATCCGCTATCAGCGATCAGCAAGGCGATCTCCGTGTTACGCTACGCTTCGCGCCAGGTCAGTCGGCGCCGGCCGGTCCAGAGGTTCGGTGGGCGGCTGCGGCGGTCCGGCGAGCTGAAGTTCCGCGAGTCGGCGGTAATAGCTGCTGGACAGCATCAACTCGTCGTGCGTGCCCTGATGAACGACACGGCCGCAGTTCAACACCACGATTCGATCGGCGCGGCGCAGGGTGCTGATGCGGTTTGAGACGACCAGCGTCGTGCGGCCGCGCCTGGCCTGTGCGATGAAGCGGCCGATCTCGTGCTCGGTCTCAGGATCGACCGCGGCCGTCGCGTCATCGAGCAGCAAGATCGGCGGGTCGAGCAACAGCGCACGAGCCAGGGCCAACCGTTGCCGCTGGCCGCCGGAGAGGTTCGATCCGTGCTCGCCGACCAGGGTCTCGTAGCCGCCAGGTAGCGCGGCGATGAAGTCGTGGGCCGCGGCGAGCCTCGCCGCCTGTTCGACCTCGGCGGCCGTCGCGTCATGACGACCGAACGCGATGTTGGCCGCGACCGTGTTGCTGAACAGGAAACTGTCTTGAAACACCACGCCGATCTGACGCCGCAGGTCGGCCAGATCGAGCCGCCGGACATCGACGCCGTCGATCGACACGGCGCCGTCCGCAACGTCGTAGAACCGCCCGATCAGGCTGACGAGCGTGGTCTTGCCGCTGCCGGTCTCGCCCACGATGCCGACGCATTCGCCCGGCGCGACCTCGATCGTCACATCAGACAGCACCGGCTCGGTCGGCCCGTACGCAAACGACACGCGATCGAACCGGATGCCGCCGCGCGACCGAGCGATTCGCAGCGCGGCGGGCGGGCTCGTGATCTCAGCGGGCGCGTCGAGCACCTCGAACACACGCTCCGCGCCGACCAGACTCGATTGGATCGTGTTGGCCACGTTCGTGATCTGGCCGACCTGATTGGCAAACTCGTGCAGCAGGTTCGCGAACACGAACAGACCGGCGCCGAGCGGCATCTCGCCGCGCACGACCAGATAGCCGCCATAACCGATCAGCACAAGCATGTTCAGTTGAGTGAGCAGACCCATCGCGGGTTGAAAGGTGCTGATCGTCCAGAAGATCGAGTGCTTCTGGTCGCGGAGCCGCCGGTTGGCCGCCTCGAACCGGGCGATCTGATCGGCCTCGCGTGCGAAGCCTTTCACGACCTGGATGCCTTGAACGCTCTCGACCAGCGTCAGGATCAGATCGTCGCCGAGTTCGCTCGCCCGACGATAGCGCGGCTGAACGGCCCGCGAGAACCACACGGCCCCGATCCAGAGCAGCGGCGATGTGGCCAGGCAGGCGATCGTCAACGGCACGTGCACTTGCAGCATGTAGACGGTGTACACGGTCAGTGTGAGCAGTACGGTGAGCACCTTGACGATGACCCCGTCGACGAACGTGCGCACCGCCTGGACGTCGCCCGCGGCACGGTTGATAACCGAACTCGACGCCTTGGCGTCGAAGAAACGAAAGCTCAACCTCTGCAGCTTGTCGTACACGTCGCTGCGGAGTCGAATAAGAACCCGCTGGGTGAGACCTGCGACCGCGAGGGCCGTGACGTACTTGAGCACCATGTGCACGATCGCGACGAGCAGCACCGAGCCGCCGATCGCAGCGACCGTGGTCATGGGCGACCAGCCTGTCGGCGGTGCGACACCCCACGGCCAGCGGGGCGGGGCGCTCGACGGATCGATCTGCCTGCGAATGAAGTCAATGCCCAAGCCGGTGAAGCCCAATCCGCCGAGGTTCAGCGCGACGAGCATGACTTGCAGCCCGACCACGGCCACACAGGCGCATCGGTTGCGCCAGCCCAACGCGAGCAATCGGCGGATCAGGGACCATGTCGACGAGGGATTGGGCGACTGGCATACTTCCGAATTGTGCATACTCGAGTCGGCAGTCACCTCAAAGGACCTCTCGGCTTGCCCTCGCACTTGAACGATTGCGACTTCTGTCGGAAAGCAGTGTTCGTCGTAGTATAGCCGATGTGCCGATTCGTAGAAGTAAATCGTGTCGGCCGGCAGACTCAGCGGTGAACATGAGCCAACCAAGAGGTTGGGTGTGATCGCTTTTGAGTCCCGCCGTCCGCCCTGTCAGGCTGTGTTGCCCAGTCTTGGCATGATCATTAAAATTCGCCGTCTTGTTGGAACGAGCTTGGCCGAAACGACGTGATTCGTCACCAGACCATCCGTGACGCCTGACCGACGGTTCGGACTGCCCGACCGACTTGCCGACTAGTGGCTCGTAGGTTCGCTAACGAATTAGGAGGATGACTTGTGGAAATACCGATTTGGTGGTGGCTGGCGCCGGCCGGCTCGGTGATGGCGCTGTTCTTCGCGTGGTTCTTCTACAAGCAGATCACGGCGGCCGCGCCGGGCGACGACCGCATGCAGCAGATCGCTGGCTTCGTGCGCGAAGGAGCGTTCGCCTACCTGAAGCAACAATACAAAGTCGTCGGCATCGTGTTCGTCGTGCTTGTGCTGCTGCTCGTCTGGCAGGCGTTCGGCCTTGAGCAGCAGAGCAAGTGGGTGCCGTTCGCATTCCTCACCGGCGGCCTCTTCAGCGGCCTGTCCGGCTTCATCGGTATGAACACAGCCACGCGGGCGTCGAACCGGACCGCCCAGGGTGCGAAGGAGTCGCTGAACCGTGGGTTGCAGGTCGCGTTTCGCGCCGGTTCGGTCATGGGCCTGACGGTCGTGGGACTCGGCCTGTTGGACATTAGCCTTTGGTTCTTGCTGCTGTCCAAGATTCTGCCCGCGGTGAGTCCCGATCTGACAATGAGCATTGAGCAGATCACGGTGGTGATGCTCTGTTTCGGGATGGGTGCGAGCACACAAGCGCTGTTCGCTCGCGTGGGCGGCGGCATCTTCACGAAGTCGGCCGACGTGGGCGCCGACCTCGTGGGCAAGACCGAGGCGAACATTCCCGAAGACGATCCGCGCAACCCGGCGGTCATCGCCGACAACGTCGGCGACAACGTGGGTGATGTGGCCGGCATGGGCGCGGATCTCTACGAAAGCTATTGCGGCTCGATCCTGGCTACGGCGGCGCTTGGCGCAGCGGCGGCGGTCGCGCTCGGGCACGAAGATGTCTCGACCAAGCTGCAGTTTGTGATGGCCCCGATGGTGCTCGCGGGCGTCGGCATCATGCTGTCGATCCTGAGCATCTACTTCGTGAAGACGGAGGAAGGCGCGACGCAGATGAACCTGTTGTGGGCGCTCCGCCGCGGCGTGTGGGGATCGAGTGGCCTGATCGGTGCCGCGTCGCTCGGCGTGTGTTGGCTCGTGCTCCCGGCAGAAGTGTGGCTCGGCGTCTTCGGAGCGATCGCGACCGGCCTGATCGCAGGAGTGGCGATCGGCTGGTTCACGGAATACTACACGTCGAGCGAGTACGAACCGACCAAATGGATTTCGACGCAGTGCAAGACCGGTCCGGCGACGACCATCATTGGCGGCATCGCCCAGGGCATGCTGAGTTCGTGGGCGTCGATCGCGATCGTCGGCGTCGGCACGATCCTGGCCTACGCATTCGCCGGCGGGTTCACGACGCCGGAACTCGGCCTTTACGGCGTCGGGATTGCGGCGGTCGGCATGCTCGCGACGCTCGGCATCACCCTGGCCACCGACGCCTACGGCCCAATCGCCGATAACGCGGGCGGCAATGCCCAGATGACGCACCAACCGGAGCACGTGCGCGAGCGGACTGATGCACTCGATTCGCTCGGCAACACGACCGCGGCCACGGGCAAAGGCTTCGCCATCGGCTCAGCCGCACTCACCGCGCTGGCGCTGCTCGCCGCGTTCATCGAAGAAGTCCGCGTCGGCATCCAGCGAGAAGGGGCGAGCTACATCGCCGCAAACTCGAATCTTCAAAACGAACAAATCGTCTCCATCGGCCACGGCAAGTTCGTGCAGAAAACCCCGTCGCCCGACGCCGAGACCGGCTTCTACCCGACGTTCATGCGAGTCACCCGCGGCGCCCCGCACGTGATGGACGGCTCGGTCACTCGCCGCGCAACGGAAAAGGAAATCTCCGACCACTACATTCCAGAGATCAAGGCCGAGAAGGAAGTCTTCGGTCTCGTGCCCTTGAAGACCGCATCGCTCGGCGACTTCATGGAGTTCTACGGCGTCAACCTGATGAACCCGAAGTTGCTCGTTGGCATGTTCCTCGGAGTGCTCATGGTGTTCGTCTTCTGCGGCTTGACCATGAAGGCAGTGGGCCGCGCGGCCGGTGCGATGGTCGATGAAGTTCGTCGCCAGTTCCGCGAGTTGAACCTGCTCTCCGACGTGAACGCGAAGGCCGACTATGCCACGTGCGTCGGCATCGCGACGACCGGCGCCCAGCGAGAAATGATCCTACCCTCGCTGCTTGCCGTTGCCACGCCGCTCGTTATCGGCGTGGTGCTCGACGTCAGCGGCGTAATGGGCCTGCTTGCGGGCGGCCTGACGGCCGGCTTCGCCGTCGCCGTCTTCATGGCCAATTCGGGCGGCGCGTGGGACAACGCCAAGAAGTACATCGAGGCCGGCAACTTCGGCGGCAAAGGCTCCGACGCCCACAAGGCCGGCGTCGTCGGCGACACGGTCGGCGATCCGTTCAAGGACACGTCCGGCCCGGCGCTGAACATCCTTATCAAGCTGATGAGCATGGTCGCCGTCGTCTTCGCCGGCGTCATCGTCAAGTACGCCCCCGTGATCGGCGCGATGCTGGGCATCGGCGGATGATGCGAGTATACTGACTTCGACGAGCGGCGAAGAAACCGGAGTAGACCGATGTCAACTATTCAGACGCAACCCGCCTCCGAAGTCTACTATCCCGACTCGGATGGGCAACCCATGGCCGAGACGCCGCAGCACCGCAAGATCATGACCGACACGATCGAAACGCTCGACTATTACTTCGCGGCTGATCCGAACGTGTATGTGTCGGGGAACATGTTCGTCTACTACGTGCCAGGGGACCGCCTGCGTCACGTGGCGCCGGACGTGTTCCTGGTGCGCGGGATTCCAAAGGAAACCGGCCGGCGCCGCTACTTGTGCTGGGAAGAAGGCAAGGGGCCCGATTTCATCGTCGAAGTGACGTCGGAGTCCACGCGCGAAGAGGATTTGGACGACAAGTTCGACATCTACCAGGATTGGATGAAAGTTCCCGAGTACTTCCTATTCGACCCGTACGGCGAGTATCTCAAGCCGCCGCTGCGAGGCTACCGGTTGATCGCCGGCGTGTACCAGCCGATTGAGTCGGTAGACGGGCGGTTGCCCAGCGATGTCTTGGGCCTGCACTTGGAGCGTCATGGTGGGCAACTGAGGTTGCACGACCCGAGATCGGGCCGGTGGCTGCCAACGCCATTGGAACGCGCGGACAACGCCGAGGCGGCCCAGGCAGCGGCCGAGGCGGCGCAGGCGGCAGCCGAGGCGGCGCGGGCGGCGGCCGAGGCGGCGCGGGGGCGGGAACTCGCGGCGCGAACCAAGGCTGAGGCCGAAGCCGAATCGCTTCGAAGCGAACTGGAAGAGCTGCGCCGGCAGCTTGCGAAATCGACTCCGCGGTCGACTTAGTACAGCGCCGCATTGAATAGGGTCTGAAATCGGTTTCGGTCGTTTCACCCGCAGCCGCAGGCGAGGCATGGCTGGCGTTTGTTGTGCCTCGCCTGCGGCTGCGGGTGAAACGAATTCGGACCCCTTTCAATGTGGAGCAGTACTTAGGATGATCTGGTCCGAAATAAGTTCCCGCTTCGTTTAACGGCAAGCCGCAGGCGCCGGCCGCCTACACGTGAGCCGGCGCCTGCGGCTTGGCGTTAAACGAAGCGGCACTCACGGTTCCCCAGAAGAAACGGGAAGTTGTTTCGGCCCGGTTCCTTAGCCGGACGCGATTGATCTGCAAGGACGTTGCTAACGTGTCGGTGGGCGTCGCGGTTTGGGTTCGATCGAGTCAACACAACGTCCGGTGCTGGGCGCCGGACGTTGCTTTTTTACCGCCGAGACGAAAAATGGCGTCGAAGGCCTGAACTCACTCCGTTCGAAACGCGACGACAGAGCGAACTCGGTACTACACACCGCCACCGGCCGGAATCACGCGACGAGACACGCATGGCCAAAGACGATCTCTTCGACGAAGAATCCGGCATGGCGCGCATGACCTTCGGGGAACACCTCGAAGATTTGCGCCGTCGGCTCATTCTCGCGATCCTCGGCTTCATTCCAGGCTTGGCGATCGGCCTGTATTTCGGCAAAGACTTGGTGACGATCATGTCGGCGCCGGTGAAGTCGGCCCTGCTCGACTTCTATCGGGAACGGCGCGACGAGCGACGAGCCGCACTCGAGAAGAAAATCACCGAAGGGGCCGAGCTGACCAGCGAGACGCTGCGGATCATGGTGGACCGAGAGTCGTTTCGTCAGGCGGTCCAGAAGGCGTTTCCCGAAATCAAGCCCGCCCCTCGCGACGACGATTCGCAACCGACGGCGGCCACCAAGAATGGTTCAGGGACGACGACCGGCGACGAGCCGGTGGAACTCGTCGTCCGCGTCATCCATGAAGAGCTCGAGATGGCCGCCGAACGCGACTTTCCATCGAGTGCGCTCATGACCATTGGCCCGCAAGAAGCGTTCATGGCCTACCTCAAGGTCAGCATCGTCGCCGGGCTTGTGCTCGCATCATGGTGGATCATCTATCAACTCTGGCAGTTCGTCGCCGAGGGACTGTACGCGCACGAAAAAAGCATTGTGCGCCGTGCGATGCCGCTCAGTGCATCACTCTTCATCATCGGAGTGGTGTTCTGTTTCGTGGTCGTGCTGCCGGTCGTGATGAACTTCTTCTTCGGCATCAACCGCTGGCTGGACATCGAACCGAACATCCGGCTCACCGAATGGCTGGGCTTCGCCACGTTGTTGCCGTTGATCTTCGGCGTTTGCTTCGAGCTGCCGCTGGTGATGTTCGTGCTCGAGGCGATCGGCCTCTTCAAGATCGATGACTACATTCACCGCTGGCGCCACGCCATTCTGGTCATTGCCGTGGTCGCGATGATCGTGACGCCGACGACCGACCCCGGTAGCATGATGTTGTTGATGGGCCCGATGGCGGCCTTGTATTTCCTCGGCATCGGGCTGGTCTGGCTACGACATGGCGGCCTGCGTGCGCTGGGTCCGGTGGGCAAGCTTCGCATCGCGGCGGCGCTACTGGCGACGGTCTACGTCGTGGGAGTTGGTCTGGGCCTGCTGCTGCCCTCAAGCTGGATTGACCGCGACTGGTGGTTCAACGCCGTCTGGAAGCCCGCGACGCTGCCTTTGAGTTTTGTCTTCCGCGCGAAGCTCGATACGGCCGCCACCGGCTGGATCTGGTTGGTCACGTTGTTGAACGCGGCCGTCGGCGCTCTCGTCGTGGTTCGCGTTGGCGAAGTACTGCTGAAGTTCAGGCGGCAGCCAACCGCCTAACTGCCGGCCGCGCCATGCGTCGCGAGGCCGCCTGTTTGGAAAGGAACGACCCATGAACCTGCTGATCCTGACCGTCGGCACAGGACTCATCCTGTTGGCGGCCTATTTCACCTACGGGCGGTGGGTGGCCCGGAAACTGGAACTGCGCGACGACGTGCGGACGCCGGCGTGCGAGATCAACGACGGGCTCGACTTCGTGCCGACGCCGGCGCCGTACCTGTTCTCGCAGCACTTCTCGGCGATCGCCGCGGCCGGGCCGATCGTCGGTCCGATCACGGCGGGTCTGATCTTCGGTTGGGCGCCGGCGGTCGTCTGGATTCTCATTGGCAGCATCTTCATCGGCGGCGTTCACGACATGGCGTCGCTCATCGCGTCGGTGCGGCACAAGGCGCGATCGATCGCCGAAATCGTGCGCGAGCACATGAGCCGTCGGGCGTTTCTGCTCTTCCTGGCGTTCGTGTGGATTGCTCTGGTCTACATTGTCGTCGCGTTCACCGACCTGACCGCGACGACGTTCGCCCCCAAGCCGCCGGCGCCGCTCGCCGCGGGCGCGACCGAAGCTGAGCAAGCTGCGTTTGCGAAGGGCATGGACGCGGTGCGCACCGGCCAGGCGGTCGCCAGTTCGTCGATGCTGTATCTGCTGCTCGCGGTGGTGATGGGCGTCGTGCTGCGCTACACGAGACTCTCGCTCGGTTGGGCGACGGCCATCTTCATGCCGCTGGTTCTGGTGTCCATCTGGGCGGGCGAGTACATCCCACTGGCGATTCCCGAATCGCTGTGGTGGAACGGTAGTGCGGCCAAGACGTGGGACATTGCGCTGCTTGTCTACTGTGGCGTGGCGTCGGTCGTCCCGGTGTGGGCGCTGCTGCAGCCGCGCGGGTTTCTCGGCGGGTACTTTCTGTCGGTCACAATACTGCTCGCGTTCCTCGGCATTGTCGTCGGCTCGTTCATGGGCGACTCATCCATCGCGATTCAATATCCAGCGTTTCGTGGCGGGCTGACGTCGGTCAACGCGGCGGGCAAGGTGGTCTGGCTGTTTCCGGTGCTGTTCGTGACGATCGCATGCGGCGCGTGCAGCGGTTTCCATTCGATGATTTCGAGCGGCACCTCGTCGAAGCAGCTTCGCGTCGAGACCGACGCGCGGTCGATCGGCTACGGCTGCATGCTGCTCGAGGCTTTCGTGGCCGTCATCTCGCTCGCGTGCGTGATGATCATGGCCCAAGGTGCGACCGGCAACCCCGACCAGATCTTTGCTCGCGGCGTCTCACAGTTCATCGCCTTTCTCGCGGACGCCGTCGGCATCGACCGCGACGTCGCGCAGAAGTACCTCTTCAACTTCTGCCTGCTCGCATTCGCCACGTTCATCTACGACACGCTTGACGTATGCACACGACTTGGCCGCTACGTGCTGCAGGAATTCACCGGCTGGACAGGAACGGCCGGCCGTTTGGGCTGCACCGTGCTGACGCTCGTGCCTCCGCTCTATCTCGTGCTGCAGACGCTCACCGCCGTGGACCCCAAGACAGGTCAAGAGGTCGCCGTGCCCGCGTGGAGCATGTTCTGGACGCTGTTCGGCACCGCCAATCAACTGCTCGCCGCCCTGACGCTCGTGGGCGTAACGGTGTGGCTAATCCGCACTGGAAAGACCTGGTGGTACACGGCCGTGCCGGCGGTGTTCATGATGGGCGTCACGTTCACATCGCTCGCCACGATCTTGTGGGCCTGGCTGCAAAAGTTCCGCACGGCGCCGCGATTCGACGCCAACGGCCCTTTGAGCACGCTGCTCTTTGGCCTCGCACTGCTGCTGGTTGTGGAAGCCGTCATAGTGATCGGCCGAAACCTGCGCCAGCGCGAGTTGAGGTCCACATCGTCGGCTTGACCGCCGTGCACCACCCAGGAGATCGTTGTGTCACAAAAAACACTCCGATGCGGCTTCGTCGGCCTGCTCGCCCACCTTGCCCTGACCGTGCCGGCTTGGGCGGCGGAGCATGGCCACGCGGACATGGGCCGTGAGCTGGGACTGTGGACCATCGTGCCTTTCACGCTCACTCTGCTGGCCATTGCCATCTTGCCGCTGGCGACGCCCCACTGGTGGGAGAGGAACCGCAACAAGGCAATAGTGGCGACCCTGCTGGCGGCGCCGATCGCCGCCTACTTGGTTCAGGCATGGGGCGACGTCGGCATCGAGACGCTCGTGGAGAAGGTCGAAGAGTACGTATCGTTTATCGTGCTGCTCGCGGCGCTGTTCGTCATCACGGGGGGAATCTACATCCAAGGATCGTTTTCGGGCACGCCGCTGGTGAACACCGCAATCATGGCGATTGGCGCGGTGTTGGCAAACCTGATCGGTACGACGGGTGCGTCGGTGCTCCTGATTCGGCCGCTGTTGCGCGCCAACGCGGTGCGTCAGCGCAAGACGCACATCGTCGTGTTCTTCATCTTTGTGGTATCGAACTGCGGCGGCCTGTTGACGCCGCTCGGTGACCCGCCGCTGTTTCTCGGGTTCCTCAAGGGCGTGCCGTTCGAATGGACGCTGAACCTGTGGCTCGAATGGGCGATGGTGAACCTAATG
Source organism: Planctomycetia bacterium (assembly GCA_036758585.1). Classification (GTDB taxonomy): domain Bacteria; phylum Planctomycetota; class Planctomycetia; order JALXBF01; family JBGPMX01; genus DAIOWH01. The sequence goes on along the minus strand of DAIOWH010000042.1, from coordinate 16,319 downwards.
GTGTTGGTCGTCTTCAACGGTTGGGATCAGGCGGTGCTGAACCGCGAAGAGCGCGATCGACCCGGCCCGCAGCTCGAAGCGGTTCAGCAGCACGCACCGCTGCGCGTACATGGTTTGACGAACGTCGTCTTTCTGCTCGGCGTCGTGGCTACGATTCTGGCGTCGGGTCGCGGGCTGGGCAGCGGCGGCCGACCGTGGCACTTCGGGGTTCAAGAGGGGATCATGTTCGTACTCGCCGTCGTCGCCTATGCGACAACGCCAGCGATCAACCGAATCAACAACCGGTTCACGTTCGGCCCGATCATCGAAGTGGCCGTGTTGTTCGCCGGCATATTCGTGACTATGGCCCCCGCGCTGGTGATCCTGAACGCCTGGGGCCAGGGGCATCGCCAAGTCCTGGGTCTGAGTTTCGGTCTCAGCGAGCCATGGCAATTCTTCTGGGCGACCGGTTCGCTTTCGAGCTTCCTGGATAACGCGCCGACTTACCTGACGTTCGCCGCGACCGCATGCGGCCTGAAGGGGATCGCGGTGGAAGGCCGCTACCTGAGCGACTTTCTGCAACTCGGCCCCGACGCGGCCAAATTGCTGGCGGCGATTTCGTGTGGTGCGGTCTTCATGGGCGCGAACACCTACATCGGCAACGGGCCCAACTTCATGGTCAAGGCGATCGCCGAAGAGAACGGCGTCAAGATGCCCAGCTTCTTCGGCTACATGGCCTACTCGTGCGGCATCCTGATCCCGATCTTTGTCGTCGTGACGTTCGTGTTCTTTGTGCGCTGACCTTGTCGCAACACGACCGTTGCTCTACGATCCGGCCCCACGGCATGCCAACGTGAGAATGCCCATTGGACTACGCCGAGGACTACATGAACGACGCTGCCGTGTCCGCGCCGACTGAAACTTCCGAGCGGCGGCCGCACCTACTGCGACGACTGTACAACTGGGTGCTGCACTGGGCCGAGACGCCTTATGGCACGCCGGCGCTGTTTGTCATCTCGTTCGCCGAAAGCTCATTCTTTCCGATCCCGCCCGACGTTCTGCAGATCGCGCTTTCGATTTCCAAGCCGAAGCGGTCGTTCTATTACGGCGCAGTTAGTGCGGTGGCGTCGGTGCTCGGCGGGATCGCCGGGTGGTTGATCGGGTTTGCCTTGTGGGCGGCCGTGTCCGAGAGCTTCTTCGCATATGTCCCGGGCTTCTCTCACGAGAACTTCGACCGCGTCAGCAAGCTCTACCATGACAACGCGTTTCTCGCCATCTTCACGGCCGCGTTCACGCCGATTCCGTACAAGGTCTTCACGATCGCCGCGGGCGTGTTCGACGTTTCGCTGTGGGTGCTGATCGCGGCGTCGGCGCTGGGCCGGTCCGGCCGGTTCATGCTCGTCGCCACGTGTATCTACATCTTTGGTCCGGGCGTCAAGGCGCTGCTGGACAAGTATTTCGAGCTGGCCACGATTGCATTCACGGTGTTGCTGATCGGCGGCTTCATGGTCATCAAGTTTCTGTTGCACTGATCCATCCTCCGCACGCCGCGTCTTGGCCGCCGCACGCCGGCCGAGCAGAATCTCTTTCCAATCCGCGCGCAAAAGGGTTATGTTTCTCCGCGACATACCCCGCACAGGACGCCCATGAGCCAGCCCGCCGACGATCCGGTTCTGCACTCCGCCCGTCGTGAAGCGATCGTGGTGTTTATCACCTGGGTTTGCGCTTTCGCCTGGACGGTGACGGTCTGCTATCTCCGTGGCTACAACCGCAAGCTCGAAGACGTCTCGTTCGTGCTCGGGTTTCCCGACTGGGTGTTCTGGGGAATCATCGTGCCGTGGGGCGCGTGCTTCGCGCTGTCGTATTGGTTCTCGTACTTCTTCATGACCGACGCCGACCTGGGTACAGATCCGGACGAGGCCGCGACCGCGGGCGGCGACGGAGGCGACGCCGATCATGCCTAGCGACGCCTCATCCGCCGGATACGGCACGCTCGTGATGCTGATGCTCCTGATCGGAGCGTCGGTATGGCTGGGCACGGTCGCTCAGCGCGTGGTCGAGCGCGGATCGTTCGTCAAGGGTTACTTCCTCGGCAATCGCGGGCTGGGCGCGTGGGCGCTGGCACTGACGGCCACGGTGCAGAGCGGCGGCACATTCATGGGCTTTCCGTCGCTGGTCTACACGCACGGCTGGATCGTCGCCCTGTGGATCGCCGGATACATGGTCGTGCCGATCACCGGCTTCGGCGTATTGGGCAAGCGGCTCGCGCAACTTTCGCGACGCACCGGTGCGATCACCGTGCCCGACCTGTTTCGCGAGCGATTCGCCAGTCCGGCGGTCGGTCTGACGGCGATGCTCTTCATTCTGCTCTACATGTCGTTCATGATGGTCGCGCAGTTCAAAGCGGGCGCGTTGATCATGAAGGTCTCGTGGCCCGGCTCCGGCGCGTTGGCGCTGACCGAGGACGCTGGCGGCGGCTACGACCGCTACTACTACATCGGCCTCAGCATCTTCGCGGCCACGGTGGTCGGCTACACGCTGATCGGCGGTTTCCTGGCCGCCGTGTGGACCGACCTGTTTCAGAGCATCATGATGTTCTTTGGCGTGGTCATGCTCTTCGTGCTCGCGCTGCGGGCGACCGGCGGCATTGAGAACGCCACGCGCGGCGCGGTCGATCAGCTCAATCGGCTGGAACCGAAGTTGCGCGCCGCTGCCGAGAGGCAGGTCGACGACGCCGTCGCCAAGGGCGCGATTTCAGAGTCCGAGGCCGAGCGACGTCGCGAAGCGGCCCGCGGTCGCAACCTCGACGGCGACGCCTACGCGCTCGGACCCGGCTTCGCGCCCGACGGCCGCACTTTTCTGCCGCTGGGGCTGGCCTTCTCGTTCTTCTTCACGTGGGTCTATGCCGGCATGGGTTCGCCGGCCAGCATCGTGCGGGTCATGGCTTCGAAGAGCACGGAGCACATCCGCCGCTCCATCTTCTTGCTCAACTCATACAACGCGATGATCTACGTGCCGCTGGTCGTCATCTGCATCTGCGGCCGGTCGCTCATTCCCGACCTGCCCGCAGGCAAGACCGACGAGGTCATCCCAAGGCTGACCGTGAAGCTGACCGAGCCGCTGCCGGCCGGTTCGTTGCTGGCGGGGTTGGTGCTGACCGCACCCTTCGGCGCGGTGATGGCCACGGTGAGCGGCTACCTCGTCGTCATCGCCTCGGCGCTGGTGCGCGACGTGTACCAGCGGTTTGTCCGGCCGGACGCATCGGCCACCGAGATTCGCCGCCTGACGTACGTGATCATGATCGTCGTGGGGCTGATCGCGTTCGCCGCCAATCTCAAGCCGGTTGCGTACCTGCAAGCGATCGTGGTGTTCAGCGGCAGCGGCGGCGCGTCCACGTTCGTGGTGCCCGCACTGATGGCCGCCTACTGGCGACGAGCGACGACAGCCGGCACACTCGCCGCGATGATCGCCGGCGGCGGCACGCTCATCGGACTATACGTCACGGGCTTCGTGCTCCCGGGCTACGATCCGCTGATCGGCCAAGTGACAAAGTTCCGGCCGTACTTTCTGCTCGGCCTCGATCCGATCGTCTGGGGACTCAGCGCTTCGCTCGTCGCTGGGATTGCGGTGAGCCTGATCACGAGCCCGCCGCGCGCCGAACACATCTCGCGCCTGTTCGACGCGCAACTTGCCAGTGCGTAGGCTGCCGCCTCGGCGGAACAGTCAGTTCTTCGGCGAAGCCGCACCATCCTCGATGCGGTACAGATGCCGCTTCGTGCGCAAGAACAGCGAGTCTCCGGCGACGGCCGGTGAGGCCATAAATCCGTCGTCGAGCTGATTGGTCGCCAGTGCGCGGTAGCTGCGGTCGGCGGCGATCACGGTCGTGCGGCCGGCGTCGTCGCAGAAATAGATGCGCCCCGCCACGCAGATCGGCGACGCCGAGAAGTTGCCGCCCAGCCGGTGCGTCCAGACCTCGCGCCCCGTCGTCGCCTCAAGGCACGTCACGATCCCGCCCGAGTCGGAGACGAAGTGCAGCAGGTCATCGACGAGCACAACCGACGGCTTGGCCGGGACGCCGCGGCTGTATTTCCACACCACCTGCGGCGAGTTGGCCGATGCCGCGTTCGACCCGGTGGACTTGGTGGCGGGCTCCGCCAGCGCCGTCGCCGGCGTCGCGCTCGCCGCGGTCGTGGTCGGCGGCCGCACGGCCCAGAGTTCCGGCTTGGTGTAGCCGGTGTTCAGGAACACGAGCCCGCGACCGACGACCGGTCGCGACACGTTCGAGAAGCCCTGGTACGGCACGCGCCAGAGTTCGCGCCCCGTCCGCGGATCGTAGGCGTAGCCCGAGTGAGCCACGTTATTGAAAACCTGCCGCACGCCGCCGATCTCGATCAGCACCGGCGTCGCATAGGCCTTGCGAAAGTCGGGGTTCATCGCCGACAGGTCGGCCGAGCGATCCGTCTTCCAACGCGTCTCGCCGGTTCGCTTGTCGAGCGCGACGACATACTGCAGGTCCATGCCGTCGCACGGGACGATGACGAGATCGTCAAGGAGTAACGGCGACGCCCCTGGGCCTTCCTTGTGGTCGATCTTGAGGTCGCGCCGCGCCCACACGACTTTCGCGGTCGTCGTGTCCAGGCACGCCGTGCCGTAGGTCCCAAAGTGTACGAACACGCGGCCCGACTCGATCACCGGCGAAGGCGAGGCGTAGCTGTTGAGCGGGTTGATCGACTCGGGCTTCTCAACGTCGAACACGCGCACGCTGTGGACGACCCGGCCGGTGCCCCGGTCTACGCAGATCGCGAACAACTGCTTTCCGTCGGCTGTCGCCGTGGTCAGCCAAATCTGGTCGCCCCAGATCACAGGCGTCGACCAGCCGCGGCCGTCGATCTCCGTTTTCCACCGGACGTTCTTCGTTTCGCTCCACTCGATCGGCAGCCGAACGGCGACCGCGCGACCGTCGGCGCCAGGTCCACGAAAGTCGGGCCAGTGATCATCGACGAATGAGAGTAGAGAGAAAAGATAGATTGCGTGAGCGGCAGTGTGCATGCCGGGATCCCTAGCTGGAGGTTGCGATAAGTTGGGCTAAGTATGCGTGCGCAGAACAAGTCACACAAGCCAACGTGCCGTGCAGGGTCGTCCCGTGCCGCCGGTCCGATCAGCCCATGCCCAGGCGCGCGAGTCGGGGTCTTCCAAGGAATGGCTGTGGCGTCATTTCCTTGCCGACATTGGCAGGCTGGAAGCCTGGCCCACGGTTAACGAGAATGCGGTCTTTCTGTCGCGTTCTCTACGAATACGGCGCGGTCTTGGTAGAGTGTGGTTGCAGAATCGTGTTACTCTCAAGACCGCCCTGATTGGAGCCTCCAAGATGTGGGAAAAGTTCCTGTCGACACTGCGGTCGTTCTGGCCGTCTGATGTACGCGAAGATTTTTACCGAGGAAGAGTGTTTCGCGATGCTAGTTTCTGTGCGAGCTGTGACCTGATGGTCGGTGTCTTTGCTGTCATCGGCCAGGACGCGGCCCAGCGCATGGTCGAACTGCGAAGCCGCAGAGAGCATTATTACCTGGGTGAGATTTCAGTCGCCTACATGGACATGGAGGAATGGGTGGACGAGGAGGGCAAGTTCTGCGCCCGGACCGTCAATCAACTTGAGAAGGTGTTGCAGGAGTATTGTAAGGTCACGCACGAGGACGCGCTGTGGCAAGACATTCAACAGCGGATGGCCGAGTTCCGCCGTATGAAGGGAATCCCAGCGGACGACTCGCCGGAGAAGTTGGAAGAAATGGGACGCATTGTTTCAGAACTTCTAATGTCGCCCGAGGAACGACTACAGAGAGTGATTCACGAGCTGCCTACACTCCGAAGGCTCCGGGAAATGTACCAGGCAGAACCGCAGAATGGCCCGGGGGAATCCTGTAGGTCGTCCTCTTGGATGGACATCGGCCTGCAACTCATCGGTTTGCGACGGCGCCATTCCGACTGCACCCCCATCAACGTCGAGACCATTGCACATACGGGAGGAGATGGCCATCACTTCAGCCTGCTTCGGCTGGACGGACGACTGACCGAGGAGTCTCCAGTCGTCGTGACTTTACCGTCGGATGGCCAAAGTCGCGTTTGGGCGGACAATCTACGCGACTTCTTGGCGCTGGGCCAGCGCTGCGGCTATGGGGCGTTGGTGAATGGTTGCAAACTCGACGATCAATCCCATCTTGAAGAACCAGAACGTCGCCTCTTGCAACGCTTGGCGCGAGACCTCGATCTCCCCTCAGCCGAGGTTGCGGCCAGTCGACGGCGCCGAGCATCCGAAAAGTACTCGCCCCTGCTCAAGTTCGCGGACACGTTCTCTCTCGAATGACTCCGAGCAAGGCAACCGTCAATAATCCCGCACGGCGCCGTCGGGATGGGTTGGGGCGGGCCAGCGAAACTTGCGGTTCGGGTCGGCGTTCACGCGATCGAACATTGTTTCATCGACCTCGACGCCGAGGCCGGGTGCCGCGGACAACTGGGCGTTGCCGTCCTTGTCGGTCTGCCAGCTTCGCTTGGCCACACCGGGCGGCATGATGTGGCCGTCCAGGTACGCCTCGTGAATCAAGAAGAACGGAATCGACGCGGCGACGTGCAGTCCGGCCGACAGGCCGAGTTCGCTGCACGTGTTGTGCGGCGCGAGCGGCACGAAGTAGGCCTCGGCAAGCGTGGCGATCTTCCGCACTTGGCTGATGCCGCCGGTGTGGCCGACGTCGGGCTGCAGGATGTCGATCGCCCGCTCGTGCAAGTACGGCAGCATGCCCCAGATCGTGCGGTCGCGCTCGCCCGTGGCCATCGGAATGCGAATGTGCTGCTTGAGCCGCTTGAACACCTCGATGTTGCCGGGCACCGCGACCTCTTCGAGAAACAGAATGTCATACGGCTCGATCGCCGCGGCGAACTGAATCAGCGTGGCCGGCGGCACGGCACAATGGGCGTCGAACATCACGGTGCCGTCTTTGCCCACGCGCTCGCGAGTGTCCTTGACCAGCTTCACCAGGTTTTCGATGTCCTTCGGATCGCCCGAGTAGGGATGCGGTCCGCCGGTGCCGGTCTTGTGCGCCTTCGGCGTGGGGTACAACCGAATCGTGTCTCGCGTCGGGCCGCCGAGCAACCGATAGACCGGCACGCCCCACGCCTTGCCCGTGATGTCCCACAGGGCCATGTCGATCGCCGACAGCACGTGGGTCATGAACGGCCCGCCGCGCATATCACGGTGTGATCGATAGACTTTCTGCCAGAGATGTTCGATGCGGGTCGGGTTCTGGCCGTCGAGCAGTTCGAAGATGGAATGAGCGAGGGCTACGGCCACGTTCGGGTCGAGGCCGGTCACTTCGCCCCAACCGGTGATGCCGTGATTCGTCTCGATCTTCACGTACGCCTTGGTGCCGACTCGGAACCCACGCAGCGACTTGATCGCCAGCGTGCTCGTACGGTCGCCCACCTGGGCCGCGGGGTTCGATTCCTGCCCGACCGCCTCGTTCAGCACTGCCAGCCCTGCCGCGAGCGAGCCGGCGGTACCCAACACGGCGCGGCGAGTGAATGACTTGCGATCGTGCGTCTGGGGCATGGTTGAACTCCTGAGGGTGGCTGTGGCAAGTCGCGGATCGGCGGGGTCGGGAGACCCGCGCCGAACAGGGGACTCCTGGTACGGATCACTGAACACTGATCGTGCGTAGGCGCACGCCCTCCGACGACTTCCGATTCCGAGCCGCGAGCGTGAGCGAGCGGCCCGTTGTTCATGCCGGCCGCTCGCGCACGCCCGCGGTTCGGCTCAGCAGCGTTACACCGCCCAGCCCTTGCGATACTCGCGCTGGATGTACTGATTCGCATCGGGGCAGTTCGTCGCTCGCATCTTCGCCGCGTCCCACTCGATCTTCTTGCCGGTGCGATACGCGACGTTGCCGAGCAACACGGCCTCGGTGAGCGCGCCGGAATAGTCAAAGTTGCAGGTCGTGGCCGCCCCGGTCTTGCACGCCTCGACCCACTCCTTGTGATGACCGATCGAGTTGGCGATGGTCGGCGCCGGCGGCTTGAAGTCGGCGAAGTCCGACTCGGGGTACAGCTTGTAGCTGCCGTAGTCGGCTGCCATCATCCCCCGCTCGCCGACGAACAGGTTGCCGCCGCCCGAAGTCTTGATGCCGTGTATCTCGGTTGGAATCTTGTCGCCGTCGTACCAGTGCAACTTGACGGGCGGCTGATCGCCGCGCGCGGGAAACTCGTAGTGAGCGATCAGCCCCAGCGGGCACGTCTCGGCGTGTACGGGCGGCCCTTCGGCCTCGACGGTCGTGGGATGGCGCAGCCCGAGCGCCCAGAACGGCAGGTCCATATGATGGCACGCCATGTCGGCGATGTTGCCGCCGCCGAAGTCCCACCACTTGCGCCAGTTGGCCGGCAGGTAGGTCGGGTGATACGGCCGCTCGGGCGCAGGCCCGAGCCACAGGTCCCAGTGAATGTGGGCGGGCGTCGGCGGAGTCTCCTTCGGTCGATTGCCGCCGCCCCAGGCCCGGCCGGCCCAGGTGTGCACCTCGCGCACCTTGCCGATCGCGCCCGATTGGACGATCTCGACCACGCGACGGTAGTTTCCGCCCGCGTGGATTTGCGTGCCCATCTGCGTCGCGACCTTCATCCGCGCCGCCTCGCGGGCCAGCGCGCGGGCCTCGTGGACCGAGTGCGTCAGCGGCTTCTCGCAGTACACATGCTTGCCCAGCTTGATCGCCATCATGCTGGCGGGGGCGTGGATGTGGTCGGGCGTGGCCACCACGACCGCGTCGACGTCCTTGTGCATCTCGTCGAGCATCTTGCGGAAGTCGTTGAACCGCCGCGCCTGCGGGAAGTCGGAGACCGCCTTGTCCAAAAAGTTGTCGTCGATGTCGCACACCGCCACGGTGTACTCACTCTGCATGCTGCCGATCGAGAAGCGCGCCTGGTTGGCCGTGCCGACAAACGCGACGTTCAGTTTCTCATTGGGCGACGTGCTCGCGGCGGCCGCGACCCCACCGTACACCCAAAGGCCGACGCCGGCCAAAGTCGATTGTTTCAGGAAAAATCGGCGAGACGATTTACGCGGCATCCGTTATTCTCCTATGTTGTGTGGACGGAAAACGGGCAGGCAGGCAAGCGGCCGGCAATCCGCGAGTGGCAATAGACTAGCCGCGCGGCGGTTCACTGTCGAGGAACTTGCGTTGGGCCGTTGCCGCCTGGACCTCGGAAGGGACGCGACATGACCAACCCACGCCGAATGGCTCACTGGCTCACCTGCGCCCTGATGCTGGTCTCGTCGATCGCGATGGCAGACGATCGCGAATCGGTTGATCGACCTAATGTGCTGTTCATCGCAGTCGATGACCTGAACGTCTGGGTGGGAGCGCTTGGTGGTCATCCGCAAGTTCGTACGCCGAACATCGATCGCCTCGCCGCGCGTGGGACGCTGTTTACCCGAGCGTACTGTGCGGCCCCGGCGTGCAACCCGTCGCGAGCGGCCCTGTTGAGCGGCCGGCGGCCTTCGACGACCGGCATCTATCACAACAACCAGCCGTGGAAGCCGGTGCTGCGCGACTCGATCACGCTGCCCGAGCACTTCAAGCAGCACGGCTACTACGTTGCCGGCGGGGGCAAGATTTTTCACGGCGGCGACGACGACCCGCGGTTCTGGCACGAGTACTTCCGACGCCTGGCCGACCCGCCGCCCGCGCGGCCATCGCTCAGCGGGCTGGGTCGGGCGCAGTTCGACTGGGGACCGCTCGACGCGACCGATGACGCAATGGGCGATTTCAAGCTCGTCTCGTGGGCGGCGAAACAAATGGAGCAATCGCGCGACCGGCCGTTCTTCCTCGCCGTCGGCTTCGTGAAACCGCACCTGCCGTGGTATGTGCCACGCAAGTACTTCGACATGTACCCGCTCGACGCCATCAAGCTGCCGCCGGTGCGCGCCGACGATCTGGCCGACGTGCCGCCGGCGGGCGTGAAGATGGCCGCACCGGACGGCGATCACCGCGCAGTCGTCGCAGCGAACCAGTGGCCTCACGCCGTTCAAGCGTACCTGGCGACGATCTCGTTCCTCGACGCGCAAGTGGGTCGCCTGCTCGACAGCCTGGACCGCAGCCCGCACCGCGACAACACGATTGTTGTGCTGTGGGGCGATCACGGCTGGCACCTCGGCGAGAAGCAGCACTGGCGCAAGTTCGCGCTGTGGGAAGAGGCGACTCGCGCGCCGCTGATCTTCGTCGCCCCCGGAGTCGGCAAGCCCGGCGCGCGCTGCGACCGCGCTATCGACTACATGAACATCGGCCCGACCCTCACCGACCTGTGCGACCTGCCGAACCTCGCCGCCGCTGAGGGCGCGAGCCTACGCCCGCTGTTGGCCGACCCGACCGCGTCGTGGGACCGGCCGGCAATCACCACGCACGGCCGTAACAATCACACGGTGCGAACCGACGGCTGGCGCTACATCCGATACTCCAGCGGCGATGAGGAACTCTACGACCACAACGCCGACCCGCACGAGTGGTCCAACCTCGCCGCCGACCCGAAGCACGCCGCTATCAAGGCCGAGTTGGCTGCGCGGCTGCCCAAGGACAACGCCGCCGACGCACCGCGCGCGGCCGGCGACGGCGAACGACCCAAGGCGAAGCGGTCCAAGGTTCAGAAAGCGAGCCCAGGCGCAGATGATTGAGTCGGACGCTGGTCCAAAACCACCGAATCCGCATCAAGTAGGGTCTGCTGTTGCGGACCAGAGTGGCGCTGCTCCGGGCCAAGCCGCCGGTCTGCAAGAGCGGACCCTACAGGATCGCCCGCGCAGCCCACTGGCATTGACTATCATCGCCGCGATCGCGGTCGGCGCGGCGATCACGCTGCTCGGGCCGATTCTGAAGCCGCTGCTCATCGCCGTGTTCCTCTATTTCATGATCAAGCCCGTGGCCGAGGAACTGGTACGGCTCGGGCTGCGGCCGTACGTCGCTTGGTTCAGTCTGTTCGGCATGGTGCTGATCGCGTTTGCCCTGGTCGGACGACTCGTCTATAACAATGCGATGTCGTTCCAGGCGAGCTGGCCGACCTACGAACAGGAAATCGTCAAACGGGTGAAGCAGGTGCAGCCCGACGCGGGCGAATCGATCGGCGAGATCACGCACCTGTCGGCCGTGGACGTGTTCAAGTACGCGCTCACCACGACCGTCAGCGTGTTTGAAACCTCGGTGCTCGTGTTCTTCTACTTGTTGTTCATCATCTTGAGCGCGGGCAAGCTGGAGCCTCGTGTGCGGCGTTCGTTCGTGGGCGAGCGAGGCGAGCGTATCGTCGGGCTGACGCGCAAGGTGATCGCGGGCGTCGAGCACTTTATCAAGGTCAAGACGGCGGTGAACCTCGGGCTGGGCCTGACGATCGCCGTGATTCTCTATCCGTTCGGCCTCGACCACTGGCTGTTGTGGGCGTTCCTGTTTGCCGCGCTGAACTACATCACGTACATCGGCAGCATCGCCGCGTGTGTGCCAACGGTGCTGGCCGCGTTCGTGCAGCTCGACATGCTGCCGGCCGTCGTGCTGACGACGATCGTCATCGCCGCTCGAATCGTCTGGATCGACTACCTAGAGATTCGGTTCCTCGGCCGGTCGCTCAATCTCGATTCGATACTGCTCTTTTTCTGGCTGGCGTACTGGGGCTGGGTCTGGGGCGTTGTCGGTTTGGTTTTGGCCGTGCCGACGTTGACGAGCCTGAAGATAGTGCTCGCGCACATTGAGGCCACTCGCGGGTTGGCCAGCGTGATGAGCGAGGAATGACCACGAATGACCGCTTGACCACATTAAGGAGACAATCGCGATGCAAAAGTACCTGGTGGAGTTTCTGGGCACGTTCTTCCTTGTGGCTACGATCGGATCGACCGTGCTGAAGCCGAACGACGCGGGCGCGATGGCGCCGCTGGCGATCGGCGCGGCGCTGATGGTCATGGTCTTCGCGGGCGGCCATGTTTCGGGCGCGCACTACAATCCCGCGGTCACGCTGGCGGTGTGCCTGCGCGGCCGCTGCGCGCCGAAGGACGTACCGATGTACATCATCGCCCAGTTGGTCGGGGCCGCCGCGGCGTCGTTCATCGTGATGTTCATCAAAGGACAGGGCGCCGCTGAAGCAATGAAACCCGACGTCCCCAAAGCGCTGCTGGCCGAGATCCTGTACACGTTCGCCTTGTGTTACGTGGTTCTGAACGTGGCCACGGCCAAGGGCACGTCGGGCAACTCGTTCTACGGGCTGGCCATTGGTTTCACAGTCTTGGCCGGGGCGTACTCGGTCGGAGCGGTCTCCGGCGGCGCATTCAACCCGGCCGTCGCCTTGGGCATCACGATCATGGGCCTGTCCAGTCCGGCGAACATCTGGATCTACCTTGTCGCCAACTTCGCCGCCGCGGCCGCCGCCGCCGCGGTGTTCAAGGTGATCAACCCGGACGACAAGTAGCTAGGTCGAGTCACGTTGCATAGCGACGAATCACGGCTATTCAATCGTTACGGCGCCGCCGTCGCGAACCTGCACGTGCAAGTCGAAGCCCTTGAGCAATGACATTCCGACGAGTGGGTCAGTTTCGGCCGAATCCACAGGAACGCGACGCGGCTGGCCGTCCCAGATCACGGTCGTGGTGTACACGTCGCACTCATGTTCGCTGCCGTCAGCAAGAGCGACGCGGCCGCGTGTGAGCCAAGGCAGGCCAAGTTGATTGATCAGCGTGCCGGGTAGTGACAACCAGCCATTGAATCCCGTGTCGACAACTGCCTCGACTTCTCGGTCGGTTCGCGTGGGACCACGAACGACGACTCGGACAATCGCTTCAAGTTCGGAATTGACGCTGCCCGTAATCATGCGGTCTGCTCTCGTCGCCCCCCGAATCGGTGGACGTAACGGGAGCCAACTCGAACAAGCCAGGTTTGTGCATCGGGGAAGCGGGCGAGGAGGCGATCGCAAGCGGTAAGCTCGTCGTCGGCAAGTTCGAATTGACCGGAGTCGATGTCGATGGCGACAAACTTGCCTTTGTTCGTCGCTTCGATCTTCGGTCGAATCTGCTGCTCGTAGATCTCATCGCCGCGTCGCGCGAATTCCTCCTTTGTATATCGTGGCTGACGAGCAACCATGGCAATCCTCGTTAGTCAACCGTAACCTTCGTACCTCAACGCGGGAATCATCTTACCACAGTCAGATCGCCGCGACGCAACTACAAGCGCCGGCCAGCTACGCCTCCGGTGTGAAGCCGAGCACGATGTCGAACCGCGCGGCGAGTTCACCGATGCGGGAGTTGGCGATCGGCTTGAAGTCGACGATCACCGACTCGCGGGCCTTGGCGTCGCGGATCGAGTTGAGGATGCCGTCCGAGGCATTCTTCGGCTCACCCTTCACGTAGCACTGAGTTGTGAACTTGTCTCGCCGCGGCAACTTCACAGCGAAGTGGACATGGCTCGTACGCGCGACTCGGCCGTCGGTGTACGGCACCGGCTTGATCGTGCGAAAATAGTACTCGCCGGTCGAGCCGGTCAGGAACCGGCCAAAGCCCTGGAAGTTGCCGTCGCGGCGGTCGCGATTGGCCGACTCGGTGTGAATGTACGCGCCGGCCGAGTCCACCTGCCAGATTTCGACGACGGCGTTGCGGATCGGCGTCCCGCGCGAGTCGAGGATGCGGCCGCTCAGGTGCGTGATCTCGCCGACCGCCGGCGTGATCGCGTCGTTGACGACGATCAGGTCATTGTCCGTGTCCAGCGGCAGTCGATTGGGATAGAACGGGCCTTCGGTCTGGCTCGGCGTGCGCACCAGTTCTTCCGCGAGGTCGCCGCGCTTGGCTTCCTGAGCGAACAGCCAAGCGGCGCTTCCGGGTAACAGCAGACCCAGGCCGGCCACGCCGCCGCGTAGCAACTCGCGTCGAGAAGTCTGATTCATGTGTGTCTCCTTTCGGTTGAAAGATTGATGACTAGCGCCGTGTTTGCGAAGCCCCCCGGCTGTGGCATCGAAGACTCTACCACAGCCGCCCACCCGATTCATGTGCGCCCCTCGGAAGACCGGTCTGAGGCTACTTTTTCTTGAGCCTGTCGATCAGCCGGTCCTGCAGCATCTTTCCGAGCGGGGCCTTCGAGAGTGCATCGCGAAAGTGGTCGCGATATGCGGTCTGCAACGTCGGCAGTTCGCTTTCGTTTGCGGCTACGACCAGCAGCGACATGCTGCCCATCTCGTTGGTCGATTCCTCGCCGAACGTGACTCGCACGGGCGGCAGCTTCGGATTGCGCGGGTTGTCGGCCGAGTTGTCGTAGGTGACCCGCGAGTGCAGCCTGGTTCCTTTGGGCAGGAAGATCGATTCGGCAAACTCGTACTGTTCCTGCCAGGCGAAATCCCAATCAGGGATCGACAGCAACGTCTTTCGCTGACCGCTTGGCAGCGTCGCGGTCAACATCATCGTCTTGCCGAGGTAGTGGGCGTGGCCGCCCGCGCCAAACGCCTCAACATCGATCGGCAGCTCGAACGAATCCTCGATGATGTAGTTCTTCTCGCCGGCCGGGATGTCGATCCCCTCAAACGCGCCGAACGCCGGCGGAAGTTGAATGCCGGTGAAGTGCTTGGTAGGGGGCGAGTCGGCGAAGTAGAACCCGACGGTGGAGATTTCGTGCTCCTCCTTGCCCGATGGATGAAAGTGCGTGGCGAGGATCAGGTCCGACCCGGCCGGCACATGAAACGCCAGTCCGTCGGGGAGTTCGCGTGCGCCCGCGCCGAGCGCCCAGCCGCCGAGCGAGCCGATCGCCGCCTTGCTGAGCGGGCCGCCGTCGCCGACGAGGCTCGATCCCGTGCGCGGGCCGCTGCCGAACGCGCCGCGCGGCGCCTTGGCCGCGCCGCCGTCGGCCCGACCCGACGCAAGGCCGACCGGCCCAGTGTCGTTGGTCCGCAGTCGAGCAATCGCGCCCATTCCGCCGCGGAAGCCAGGCTGTGGGTCCTCTTCGTCCAGCTTGCGAGCTCGGCCGGTCCCGTCGACAAAGAACAACGAATGGTGTACGACCGAGCGCGCCTGCGGCCTGAAGTCGATCGCCCGCACCCACCGATCTTCGGCCAGCCCCAGTGGGATCGCGAAGTTGCGATAGATGTCGGGCCCTTCGGCCGGTACGCGGAACGGTTCCTTCATCGCGACGACCAGGTCCGGCTCGCCCAGCGCCCAGCCAGGCGTGAACTTCGGCCGCGGCGGCAGATCGGCGGGGTCGCCCTGGGGCATCTTCGCGTCGACCCAGCGAGTGATGAGTTCGACCTCGGCATCGCTCAGTCGCCGCTCGCCCCGAAACGCCACATCGCCATGATCGGCCTTCCACGGCGGCATCAGTCGCGAATCGACCACGTGGGCGATCAGCTCGCCGCGCTTCTTCACGTCGGCGTAGGTCTCGAGCGCGAACGGCGCGGCCTCGCCCGGCCGATGGCACGTCGTGCAGTTCTTGAAGACGATCGGCGCCACGTCCTTCGTGAAAGTCGGCGCCGCGGAGTCTCCGACGGCCAGCGCAGCAGTCAGGGCTGCCAGTGCCGCCATCGCCGCGAAACAGGTCCGTTGCATCATGGTCCTTTCTGTTTAAGGCTGCCGTTTCGGAATGAAACACCCGACCGCCTTGGTGGTTCCGCGTGAGACTGGCTTGCCGGCGACAATGGCGTCGAGTGCGTCGCGCAGGTCGCGCTGCGACGGCTGGGCGCGACGCTTGCCGTAGTCGGCGTACAGGTCGTCGATGCGTCCGCGATACAGCGGCTTCCCGTCGGGCCCCAGCACGGCAACCTCCGGCGCGATCGTGACGCCAGTGTATTTCACCAGCTTGTGTGAGGCGTCGAGCAGCGCCGGGCAATCGAAGCCGTACTCAGCACAGTGCTTCTTCGCCGCGTCAACCGGCATGTCGGGGTCTACATACACGATGAACGCCGCGACGTGTTTCTTGGCGTAGTCAGCGGCGATGCGTGTGATCTCAGGTGCGTAGGCGTTCGAGATGGGGCAGTCGGGCAGGATAAAGAACAGCACGGTGGCCTTCTTTTCAGGCTGAACGAGCGGAGTGTGCTCTCGGCCGCGCGTGTCGACGAACGTGATCTTGCGGTCGCCCTCGCCGCCAAGGGACACGCCGCCGAGGAGCAGCAGCGCGGTACACAGTCCAATCGACCCTGGTCCGGGCCTTGGTTTGACCAACGTGTTTGGGCGATGGCGCTTCAGCATGTGACAATCGTTGGAAGGAGGCGTCCGGTCAAGCTGCCCCTAGGGTCGACATCTTACACATTTTCGGGCCTGGTTCAAAGCCGGGTAACAAGCCGTGATCGACTTGAGGATGTCTAAACTG
>DAIOWH010000041.1:33734-39711 GCA_036758585.1 Planctomycetia bacterium | reverse complement strand
GGGCAAGGCGATGCAGATCGAGCGGAACATGGATTTTTCGCTCTAGAGCACTAGGTCATCACTTCGATGCCTTCGGTGCGGCAATCCTCTCGTAGAACTCGGGCCGTCGGTCCCTGATTCGATTGACCTCGTGCTTGCCCGGCACGCGGACGAGTTGCTTCTGCCTCGCGACGGCCGGGTCGATATCCGCGTACAACACCACCTCATCGGCGTGCTCGGCGGCTGCCAGTGTCTTGCCAAGGGGATCGCAGATGCGGCTGCCGCCGATGAACTGGAAGCCGCGCTCCTCGCCCACGCGATTCACCGCCGCGTAATAGATCGTGTTCTCCATCGCCCGCGTCGGCACGACGTGCGCGCTGGCGCACTCCGAACCGGGCGGCCAGTTGGTTGGCAGCACGACGAGATCGGCGCCGAGCAAAGTCATCACGCGGGCACTCTCCGGGAAGCTGCCGTCGTAGCAAATGTTCATCCCGACGCGCAAGCCGCCGATGTCCCACACCTGAAACGGTCGATCGCCCGGCGTCGTGAACCGGTCGATGCCCAGGAACGGCAGATGGACCTTGCGGTAGCCGCCGACCAGACCCTGCGGACCGACCAAGACGATCGCGTTGAACATCCGATCGCCCGACCGCTCCAGCATGCCCATGACCGCGAACACGCCGAGCCGTCGGCACGCGCCGGCGAGCGAATCGACCGCCGGGCCGGGCACTGGTTCGGCGTGCGGCCAGGCCTCGTCGCGCGAGTCGAAACAATAGCCGCTCAATGCACACTCCGGAAACACGACCAGTCGTGCGCCCTGTTTGGCAGCGGTCTCCAACTGCCCGATAATCGCGTCGAGGTTGCGGTCCTTTCGACCGATGACACAGTCCATCTGCACGCCGGCTAGCTTCCAGGTTTTGTTTGGCATGGTGCCGACCTCCTTCCGACACGAAGATAGACACGGGGCCCCTCGATTGCGAGAGTTCTTGCAAGCGTCTTGGCCGGCCCGCTACGATGCTCTCGTGTCGGTTCCGGAGGTGTTCATGGATGAAGATATCAACTACTGGTTGCGGCTGGCGAAACTGGATCTGGAAAGCGCTCGTCGCTCGCTGAGCGGCGACAGTTACCTGCACTGCATCTTCGGTTGCCAACAGGCGATTGAGAAACTGCTCAAGGCTTTGGTCGTGCGCGTTACTGGCCAAATACCACCGCGGCACACAATCTGGTGCGGCTTGCGGCACTGGCCGGCGTAGCTCTGCGGCCGGATCAGGAACAGTTGTTGAGCAAACTGAGCCTGGAGTACATTGAGATGCGTTATCCCGAGGAGCTGGCGGTGGTGGAGGAACTGAACAACCGACCGGCTGCGGAAGCACATTTGCAACAGACGGAGTCCCTGTTCCAATGGCTCGAACCCCAGACGAGGCAGTCCTGATTGCCGAACGGGCGGTGCAGACGCTAGATCAGGAGATTCCAGTCAGCGCGGCGTATCTTTTTGGCTCCTATGCCGAAGGCACCCCGCACGCCGGCAGCGATATCGATTTGGCGGTCTTCACGCCGGACGAATCACGACTACAGATCGACGAGAAGGCCCGGCTGCAACTGGGTTTGCAGCGGCGCTGCGCCGTAGATTTAGAACTTCATTTGTACCCTGCGCGCGCACTGGCGACGGCGCGCCGGTCGAACTTCTACGGTTACTTGCTGGAGCACGGTCGCCGTCTCCGATGATCACCTCTCGCGGCGCAGCGCAACCTTGCAAGCGTTTTGGCTGGCTCGCTAGAATGCTTCCGTGTCGTGCGGACCCACGGACGGGGTGTTTTTCCGAAAGAAAGCAGCCCGGCACTTCTGACGCCTGTTGGATTGCACGCCTCCGTTCGGCGGGTGAACCCCCGCCCTATCTGAACAACCGATTTGTGTTCGGTGGCGGCCCTGGCTGGCCGGACTATGATGACCGTACCTGCTCCGACAACGCGACGCGACTTTCTGCGAGGCCGTTCGCTGGCCGAGGCGGCGACCGCCTTGCTGCCCGACCCGGACGAGTTCCCGCGCGCGGCCGGGTCGGCTGATAGCGTGAATCTGATCACCGCCAGCCGTCGGGCGATGGCCTGTCGCTTCGAAATTGTGCTGCCCGCCACGTGGCCGGACGCTATCGCGGCGGCCTCTGCGGCGCTGGACGAAGTAGAACGGCTCGAAGATCAGATGACGGTGTACAACGACGCCAGCGAAGTGAGCCGCATCAACCTGCTGGCGGCGGCGACGCCCGTGCCGGTCGAACGGCGGCTGTTCGAACTGTTCGACACTGCCATGCGGCTTAATGCGGCGACCGACGGCGCTTTCGACATTGCGGCCGGAGCGCTCGTGAAATGCTGGGGGTTCTTCCGCGGACCGAAACGACTGCCCTCGCCGGATGAATTATCCGAAGTGATGCGGCGAGTCGGCAGCAACCACGTAGTCCTCGATCGCGAGCGACGGACGATTACGTTTGATCGCCCGGGCGTCGAGATCAACCTGGGTGCTATTGGCAAGGGTTACGCGCTTGACCGCGCGGCTGAGTGCCTGCGCGATGATTGGGGATTTGTTGCCGCGCTATTGCACGGCGGGCGGAGCAGCGTGCTGGCGATCGGCCGCCCGTCGGACGAAGAAAAAGGGGTCGGGAGACTTTTGTGCGAAGCACCCTCCGGGCCGTCTCGGCAAAAGACTCCCGACCCCTTTTTCCCCACCACGGACGACGGCTGGCTGGTGGGCATTGCGCATCCGTGGCGCGACGGCGAGCGGATCGCGACGGTGCGGCTCTGCAATCAAGCCTTGGGCACCTCCGGTGCGACCATCCAGTGGTTCGAAGCGAATGGTCGGCGGTTCGGGCACATCCTCGACCCGCGATCCGGCTGGCCTGCCGAGGGCCAGACCTGTGTTTCGGTCATCGCCCCGACCGCCGCCGAGGCGGACGCGCTGTCCACCGCATTGTTCGTGCTCGGGCCGGAGAAGGCCCGCGAGTTCTGCGAGTGCCGGCAGGACGTGGGAGCGGTACTCGTGTCAGCCGACGCCTCGAACGGCCAGGTTCAAATCGAGACGCTCGGCCTTGCTTGCGAACTGGTAACGCCATGTGGCGACTCGCCACTCGACGACAACGGACAACGGACGACTGACGACTGACGAACCGACGAAAGCGAGGCCCCTGTTGCGTTCCACATACCGACTCTGCTGGTGCTCGTGTCTGGCGCTGGTGCTCTTGCGCGTGGGCGTCGGCTGGCACTTTCTGTACGAGGGATTGAGCAAGATCGAGTCGCACCGCGAGGGAACCAAGCCGTTCTCGGCAGAGGGCTACCTGGCGAACTCGTCCGGGCCGCTGCGCGATTGGGTCCGCCGCCGGCTCGATGATCCCGACGGACTGAAGTATCTGGAGCCGACCGCAATCACTGCTCAGTGGAACGAGACCCTGCAGCAGCTTGACGCGCGATACGGCCTGAATCAGGAACAGAGGCAGTCGGCCGCCGAGAAGATCCGCGAGCTTGAGCAGACGCGCGAGAAACACTTCGGCAACGCGGACAACAAGAAGAAGATCGAAGAGTACTGGGACGCGATGAACCAGGTGATCGAAGACGAGTCGAGCGGCCTGGCCTACGAGCGCGAGCGAGCCAGAGAAAAACGCCGCGAGCTGGCCACGCAGCGCGACGAACTGACGACGCCGATCCAAGCGTGGAACACGGCGCTGCGCGATCACGTGACGGGCCGGCTCACACCCGACCAGATCGAGCGCGACTCGGCGCGCGACGTGGGCGGGCTGGCCGCAACGCTCGATCTGCCGTTCCCGTTGTGGCCGGAACAGTCGATCGATCAGATCAACGTGCTGACGATGTGCGGCCTCACGTTGTCCGGCGGCTTGCTGCTCGTCGGCCTGTTCAGCCGCTTGTCGGCGCTGTGGGCGGCGGCGTTTCTAGCGATGATCTATGCCACGAACCCGCCACTACCACTGGGCGCCGGCAATCCCGCCGATCCGGGGAACTACCTGTACGTCAACAAGGAGTTGATCGAGTGCCTGGCCGCGCTGGCGCTGGCCACGATCCCGACCGGCCGCTGGCTGGGCGTCGACGCGCTGATCCGCGCGGTCACGCGGCCGATTCGAGTGAAGTTGTTCGGCGCGGAGGAATGACGCCACAGGCGTCCGCATTGATGAACACGAAAGGACAGGAGCCATGACCGTCAAACCCGATCAGACCCAGGAACGTGAGCTTGGCCGGCAGAATTTCCAGACGGTGCTCGGCCTGACCCGACGCGATTTTCTGGCCACGGCCGCGGCGGGCGTGCCGGCCGGCGCGTTCTACTTCGGATACAACCGCATCGAGGGCAACCCCGTCCGCGCGGGCATCATCGGCTGCGGCGACGAGGGCCAGGTGCTGCTCACCGAGACCAACCCCGACTACCTGCAGGTGATCGCCTACAGCGACCTGCGCCCGTTCAACCAGCGCCGCGCGATGGAGGGCGAAAAGAACAACGTCCGCATCGGCTTCGTCCGCAAGTACGGCGCCGACGAGGCGAAGAAGATCGCCGAACGCAGCAAGGACTATCACGAAGACTACCACCGGCTGCTCGAAGACCCCGACATCGACATGGTCATCATCGCCCTGCCGCTGCACCTGCACGCCAAGGTCGCGATCGAGGCGATGAAGGCGGGCAAGCACGTCTTGTGTGAGAAGCTCATGGCCCAGTCGGTCGGTGACTGCAAGGAGATGATCCGCGCGTCGGAGGAGACGGGCAAGTTGCTGGCCGTTGGGCATCAACGACATTACAGCGTGCTCTACGACAACGCGGTGAACGTCGTTAAGAGCGGCGTATTGGGCGACATTCGCTACATCCGCGCGCTGTGGCACCGCAACAACGCGTTCCCGCTGCTCGACAAGGAAGGCAAGCCGATTCTCGACGAAAACCAGCGGCCGATGTTCATCGACGGGTGGCGCAAGCTGGTGCCCGAGGTCGATCAGGCCATCCAGTACGAGCGGCACGGATACAAGAGCCTGGAGGAACTGGTGCGATGGCGACTCTTCGATCGGACCGGCGGCGGCCTGATGGCCGAACTCGGCAGCCACCAGCTCGACGCCTGCAGCATCTTCATCGCCCGCGGACTCTACGGCCGCGAGGAGGCCGTTCACCCGATCGCCGTCTCGGGCGTCGGCGTCAAATCGTTCTACTCCGACGAGCGCGAGGCCGACGATCACGTGTTCACGACCTTTGAGTTCCCCGGCCCCGACTACGGCAAGTCGAAAGACCGCGAGGACGTTGTGGTCGTCAGCTATTCCTCGATCAACACCAATGCGATCGAGAACTACGGCGAGACGATCTACGGGTCGCGCGGTACGCTGATCGTCGAACTCGAAAAGGACGTGCTGCTCTTCAAGGAGCGCGATCCGAACGCCGCCGGCTCGAAACCGCCGACGGCCACGAACGTGACGGTCGGCCAGGCCGACAAGAAGCCCGTGCTCGACTCATCGCCGTCCCCGTCCGGCGGCAGTCCGCAGGCGGCGATGGCCGTCGCCACCGGCCAGATCAGTCGCGGCTACCGCGAGGAGATGGAGCACTTCGCCTACCAGGTCCGCCGCCTTCAGAAGAACGACGCCGACCACGCGACGCTCACGAGCGAGCTGCGCTGCAACGGCAAGGTCGCGATGGGCGACGCCGTCATTGCGCTGGTCTCGAACATGGCCATGGCACAGAACCGCCGCATCGAGTATCGCGAGGAGTGGTTCGATCCGAAGTCGCCCGAGGCGCCCGAGAAAAGCGGGCAGCTCGCGAAGTCGTAACACTCCCCGGTGAGTGTAGTGCAGGTTCCGCTGTCTGAAAGCAACGTTGACAATCCGCGTTTCTGTGGTAACGCCTACGCCGATAAACGTGTAGGGACCGTTGGCGTTCAAGGCGGGCAGGGGGTCGCAGAGCGATGGCCCTTGGCCCTTCGCCCTTGGCCCTTCGCCCTTGGCCCTTCGCCCTTGGCCCTTCGCCCTTGGCCCTT
>DAIOWH010000041.1:0-33634 GCA_036758585.1 Planctomycetia bacterium | reverse complement strand
CGCCCTTCGCCAGTTTCGTAAGGGTCGATAGACTCAAACTGAAAGGGTGGTGTGCTCATGTCCAAACGTCCATCCAATGTGTCGCGGCACGGGCGTCGGCGAATGACACGTCCCGCGGTCGAACGACTCGAACAAAGATGTTTGCTAGCGGCGGAGTTCGGCCCAATCGTCCAGGATGGCACGCTGTTTCTGTTTCTCGATGGCGAAAACGACCAGGTGAGCTTCGGACTGCCCGATGCCGAGACCGCGCGGCTGACGCTCAACGGTGCGGTGTTCGACTATGCGCAAAGCGACGTGCGGTTCCTGCTGTTCACTGGCGGCGCGGGCGACGATCAGATCGAAGTGGCGCCCGGCGTGACCATCGCGGCGGCGCTCGATGGCGAAGACGGCAATGATCATTTGGTGGGCGGTGCGGCCGAGGACTTGCTGGAGGGCGGCCTAGGGAACGACACGATGCTCGGCAGCGCCGGCGACGACGTGATTGACGCGATCGACCGCTTCCTGTGCTTCTATGACTCATTTGGCAACGAGATTTGTGGACCGCCGCCGGCTAGCCAGAGTCAGGATTCCGTAGACGCGGGCGATGGCGACGACTTCGTGATGGGTGACGCGACGAACGACACGCTCGACGGCGGCGCCGGTGACAACGACATCGACACGAGCCAGGGCGATTCCAACTGCGTGCAGGTCAGCATGTCGTATTCCGCCGTCGAGCCGGTCTCGCAGGCGGACACGGTGTTGTTCACGTTCCCCGATCCAAGTACGGCGCGGGTTACGGTGAACGGCAACGCATACGACTTCGAGCAAGGCCAGGTGGTTTGCTTCATGGCCGATGCGGAACAGGGCGATGATTCGATCCAGATGGACGCCTCGGTGACCGTGCCTGCGACGCTCTGGGGCGGCGATGGCAATGATACGCTCGCGGGCGGCTCCGGTGCCGACTCGTTTTATGGCGGCGCTGGTGATGATTCACTGATGGGAAACGACGGCAACGACACGATCTCCGGCGAGACGGGCAGCGACTCGGTGGACGGCGGCGCGGGAGACGATTCGCTGGATGGCGGGGACGGCGGTGATTCCGTGAGCGGCGGTGCCGGCGACGACGTACTGGGCGACGGCATGGGTGACGACACGCTTGACGGCGGCAGCGGGAATGACATTTTCAATCTCACCCCCGGCAGTGATGACGACGTCCGGGACAGTCTCGGAACAAACACGTTGAGCTTTGCCGGGGCCGCACGTGGTCTCACGATCGATCTGGGCCTGGCGACAGGCCAGCGTCAGACGGTGGACGTGGCAAGAAACACCGTGAGCCTACGCGGCGTGTTTCATCACGTGATCGGCAGCGCCTTTGCGGACGACCTGACGGGCAACGAACAACCGAACCGCTTGGAAGGCGGTGAGGGCGACGACGTGCTCGATGGCGGCGGCGGCGATCGTAGCCTGCGCGGGCAGTCGTCGGGTCGTGCCCCTGACCGGCGTTCCGGCGCCGGCTGCGACGGCGACACGCTGGTGGGTCAGACCGGTCACGATTGGCTTGATGGCGGCCGAGGCCGCGACAGGCTCGATGGCGGCGATGGGGATGACGTGCTGGTCGGCGACGCCGCGCGCGACACCTTATCTGGCGGCGGCGGCGCGAACCGCGAGATTCGAGTAACGAAGAGTTCCGCGCGGTGTGCGGCCTCCGGCGGCCGACAAGCCAGAGGCCGTGGGGGGCGTGGCGGCGCCGCGGTCGGCAACGGTCTTCCTTCGCCCATTCAGTTCGACCCTGTCGCGGGCTTGTTGCAGGTGCAGGGCGACGGGGCCGGCCCCCTCGAGCGATCCGGACGATAGGAACTTCGACAGCCGGATGGCTGGTGCCACAGAGTGGACGGTCTTGTCGATTCTTGTGCAGGGTCTGGAAGGGAACGATCACCTCGCGTTCCTGGTTGGCGTCACGGCCGCGAGCGGACACGTGCCACGGGCAGCGGTAAGATCACTCTCAAGGACACCGAACTCAAATACCATGCTGCCGCGTATGCGTTGATCAGCATCGAGGAGGTCAACGTGTCGGGCGGCGCCATGAAGGACACTATCAGCGACAAGAAGTTCACGCTCGGTTCAGTCACCATTGCGGGTGGCGCAGGGGACGACGCAATCACTGGGACAAACCAGGCCGACACGGTCCACGGTGGAGCGGGGAACGACAACGTCAAGGAGGTGAGTGGTGCGGATCGTGCCGAAGGCGGCGACGGCAACGACAACCTGAACGGTGGTAACGAGAATGACACGCTGCTTGGTGAAGCCGGGACCGACAAGCTCACAGGCGGCAAGGGCGACGACTCGCTCGACGGGGGCGTCGGACGGGATACACTTAATGGGTCGGCGGGAACGGACACCTGCTCTGCCGGTCCAACGAATGAAGGCGATTCGATCAAAGGCTGTGAGGCGTGAACGCTACGGCGCAACGAACTGGTCGGCGATGAACCGGGCGGCGGCGTGCCATGAGCCTGCCGCGGCCTCGAAGTCGACGCGCATGGCTTCGATCGTCGCGGGCGTCTCGGTGCGGAGCCGCAGCTTGACAGCGGGGTTGAGCGGAATCTGGGCGCTGGGACCGGCCGCCAGGCTCAGTTCGACGTCGGGGCTGAGCAGGTAGTCGGCAAGGCGCTGAGCGGCGGCGGGATTCGGGCTGCCCTTCAGTGCGCACAGCGTGTTCGGGATGAACAGCGTGCCCAACTCGCCCGGGCGCGAGTCGAGGTACACGACGCGCACAGGCTCGCCCTTTTCCAGCTCGATGATCGCGTCGTCGGTGTCGGTCAGGCCGAGCGGCACGCGGCCGCTGGCGACGTTCAGTGCGACCTGCTTGTTGCCGCTCAGAATCTGAACGTCGTTCCTTTTGAGGTCAAGGAACCACTGCTGCGCGCGGTCGGCGCCGAGCGCGGCGAACAGGCACGCCGCGTGGGTGGCCGTCGTACCAAAGAGCGGCTTGGCGATCGCCACCTTGCCCTTCCACCTGGCGTCGGCCAGGTCGAGGATGCTCCGCGGCGTCTCGCCGTCGGGAACAAGTTCCGTGTTCACGATCAGCACACGCGCGCGGGCGGCGAATCCGTACCAAGTACCGTCGGCCGCCTTGAACTGGGCCGGCAGCGCGGCGGCGTTCGGCGGGTGAATGGGCCTTAGCAGGCCGCGGTCCTTCAACCGAAGCGTGTTCAGAATCTCATTGTTCCAAAACAAGTCGCATCGCGTTCGACCCGATTCGGCCTCGGCGATAATCCGCCCCACTAGCCCGACCGTCTTGGTCGCTTCGGTATCGAAGTTCGGTCGCACGCGCACGCCCGACAGCTTCGTGAACGGGGCGAAGAGCGGCTCGGAGAATTCCTGATCGAGCGCGGTGTAGACCACGACGCTCGGCGGCGACGGCGAGCAACCGAGGGCGAAAGACAGGCCCAACGCCACAGCGGCGGCGGCGAAACGCGCGCCGATCATGGCACGATGCTCTCCACCGGCTGCGGGGCGGTGCGGGCGATGTGGGGTTCGCTGGGAACCCCGGCCTTAGGGCGCGGTTCGCGCCAGCGGTGCAGCATCAACAGAAACGCCGGAACCAGAATCGGTCGCACGACGAACGTGTCGAGCAGTACGCCGAGGCCCAGCGCAAAGCCCAGTTGAACGATCGCCGCCAGAGTGCCGACACACATCGACCCGAACGTGCCGGTCATGATGACGCCGCACGAGGTGATGATCCCGCCCGTGCGGGCGACCGCGGTGCGAACGCCCTCGATGCCGCCCAGCTTGCGCTCTTCCTCGACCACGCGCGACATGAGCAGGATGTTGTAATCCTCGCCCACCGCCACCAGGATGATGAACAGGAAGAACGCCACCTTCCAATCGAGTCCCAGCCACGGCTCGGCCGGGTGCGTCCAGTGGTGCAGCAGGTAGAAGACGCCCTCGGTCATGCCGAGGGTCGCGTAGTAGCCGAACAGCACGGTGAACATCAAATACACGCACCGAAGCGGCATCCGGAGCAACAGGACGAGCACGAGGTAGACCACGACGACGACCAGCATGTTGATGCGCGTCTTGTCCGAGATGGTGATCTTGCGCAGATCGTAGGTGCTCGACGTGATTCCGGCGAAGGCGTGCTTGGCGCCGGCCAGCACGGTGTCGCGCTCGGCGGTGAAGTCGCGGACGAGCTGATCGACGCCGTCGCGCAGATGCATGCTCTCGATTGAGAACGGTGCGACGTTGAAGACGACGTCGAGCCGAGTCACGCGCCCGTCCGTGGCCGAACTGACGTAATGTTCGAGCGCCTGTTTGCGCAGGTTCTCGCGCGATGGATCGACGATGTTCTCCTTGTTCATTCGGCCAACCCCGGCCAGGAACCTGCCGAACGGACTCGGCGTCGGTTCCGGTTCATTGGCCTGCGGTTCTGGCGCGGCCGGCTCGTGCTCGACCGGTTCGCCGAGCGGTCGTGTCAGGCTGCGCACGCTGGCGACGAGTTCGGGGGCGTAGTACTGCCGCGTTTTGGACCGTCCCTCGTGGATGCGCCGTGTCAGTTCCTCGATGTGGGCCCGCGCCTTATCGGCGCCCAGCCTTTCGTTCGCGTCGTTCGGCAACTCGATCAGCACCGTAAGCGGACCGAGCGTGCCCTTGGGGTAGTGCTCTTGGAGTAGGTGCAGGCCGAACTTGCTCTCGGCCGAGTCGGCCAGTTCGGCCAGGAAGTCGTAGGTGGGCGTTAGGTTCCAACCCCACACCGCAAACGGCAGAAGCAAGGCGATGCTGGCAATCCAGATTGTCGCCGGCCGTCGCACCAGCCAGTGACTTAGGTCCTCCCAGAATTGTTGCTGAAACGCGCTGGCGTGTGGGTCGCCTTCCGAGGCCCCGGCGGCCGCAGCTTCGGAACGCTTCGCGCTGAGTCGTTCGAGAATTCGCGGTCGCCAAAAGACGATCGGGCCGA
Source organism: Planctomycetia bacterium (assembly GCA_036758585.1). Taxonomy (GTDB): domain Bacteria; phylum Planctomycetota; class Planctomycetia; order JALXBF01; family JBGPMX01; genus DAIOWH01. The sequence goes on along the minus strand of DAIOWH010000041.1, from coordinate 28,701 downwards.
GCAGCCGCAGCAATGCCGGCGTCAGCGTCAGTGAGCCAATCACGGCCACGGCCAGGCTGATCGCCACAGCCGGCCCGGTGTAACGGAACTTGCCGAACTCGGCGAATATCATCATGCCCAGCCCGCAGACCACGGTCGCCGCACTGGCCGCCAAGGCGCCACCGACGTTGCGCACGGCCAGGCGCAAGGCCGTCGGGCGGTCGTTGCCGTGCTGCAATTCTTCGCGGTACCGCGCGATCAGAAACAGGCAGTAGTCGGTGCCCGCGCCGAACAGGACCACGATCACAAAGATCTCGGTGATCTTCATCACCTGAAACCGCATCCACGGTACCAGCGTCATCAGGGCCATCAACCCCATCGAGGTTGCGACCGAAACGCCGATCGTAACGAGTGGAATCATCGCGACCAGCGGCGATCGGTAGACCAGCAGCAAGATCACCAGCACGAGCACGATCGTCACGTTGCGCGAAATGTCCAGACTGCGCATCGACTCGATTTGGATGTCCGCGCCCACGCCCGCCGAGCCGCTCACGGCCACCTGCAGTCCGGCCGGCACTTCGCCGCGCTGGCGCATCGTGCCGAGTTCCGCGCGCAGCGCCTCGATCGTCGCGATCACGGCCTCGGCCATGAATGTGTGCCGGCACGGCGCGACCAGCAGCGCGCAGCGGCGGTCGCGACTCACCAGCAGGTTCGCCATTCCGGCGGTCTTCGGCGTCAGAAACTCGCCCAGGCCGAACTTGTCCTCGACAATGTTCCCCTCAGCGTCGCGTCGTTCGCCCCCGCGCTGCACGGTTGCGAGGCGTGCGGCCAGCGTGTCGGCCACGAAGTCGACGTCGAGTTCCGAGATTTCGCCGTCGCTGCGTTCGACCACAACGACGACTTGGCTGTTGAACACATCGTTCGGGAACGCGCGACGCAGTAGGTCGTAGCCGACGACGCTGTCGAAGTCCGCCGGAAACGACTTGATGTCGTCGTCCTGGCTGATCGACGCCCAGGGTGGGGCCGTGAGCAGGATCGCCGCCAGGAGCACAACCCACGCGGTCAGCACCCAGGCCCAGTGCCGCGATACGAATTTGCCGAGGTGGTCAAACATCCTGTACTTACCGCGACCAGGTGGTTCGGCGCAGTGGTCTCGGACTCCACGACGCGCGAGATTCTCAGATCGGGCGATCAGGCTACAAGAGTCCCACCAGCTTGTCAAAGCCGAAGTTCGCGCGGCTGCCGCGGGTTCTCACACAGTTTGCCGATCGTGCGGGCCGGCATCCCGCGGCATTACGGACCGCATAGCAGGCAAGAATGTCTGCCCCACGACGCGCCTAGCCGCGCCTAACTAAATCACCGTGCGCGAATTTGCGAATACCCCTCACCCCAACCCTCTCCCCAAAGGGGAGAGGGAGAATAAGGTTGTGCTTCGCTTTCATTCGGCAGTCTATGAGTTCCGAGCGTCTTTCTCCCTCTCCCCTTTGGGGAGAGGGTTGGGGTGAGGGGTTGTTTGGGCGATTCGCAGATTCACGCACGGTCATTTAGCCGGGCCGCCGGACTCGGTACGTGGTCTTGCCCTGGGACTCGAAGTAGGTGCGCATCACCATCTCGGCGAGCAGGCCCATCAGGATGCTGAGCACGCCGGTGACGAAGAAGATCGCAATCAAGACCGGGAGCGGCGTTTCCACGAAATCTTTACCAAACGCGGCGACGAAGTCGCGACTGAACCAGCGATCGCCCGCGAGCTTGACCACCTTGAAGAACACCGCGGCAACCATCGCGATGAACGAGATGACCAGCGACGCCACCCCGAACCCGCCGAAGAGGTGCATCGGGCGCTGAGCGTAGCGCTCGAGGAAACGGATCAGCACCAGGTCGAGCACGACGCGGATCGTGCGGCCGATTCCGTATTTACTCTTGCCGCTTGTGCGAGGTCGATGGTTCACGACCAGCTCAGTGACGCGAGCGCCTTGCCATGCGGCGTAGATCGGCACGAAGCGGTGCATTTCGCCGTAGAGCCGCACGCCGTCGAGCACCTCGCGGCGGACCGCCTTGAGCGTGCAGCCGAAATCGTGCAGCGGCATTCCGCTGAGCCATGCGATCACGCGGTTCGCCACGCGCGACGGCAGCCGGCGAGTCACCAGCGGGTCCTTGCGGTCGCGACGCCAACCGCTCACGACGTCGTAGCCCTCGCGCAGCTTGTCCACCAGGCGCGGAATGTCGGCCGGATCGTTCTGCAGGTCGCCGTCCATCGGCACCAGCACGCGGCCACGGGCCTGGTCAATCGCCGCCGACAGCGCGGCCGTTTGGCCCGAGTTCCGCCGCAGCGTGATCACCCGCACCCGCGGAAACTCGCCGGCGAGCCGCTCGAGTACCTGCGCCGTCTCGTCGGTCGATCCGTCGTCGGCAAAGATCAACTCGAAATCGCCCGCGACGCCGCCCAGCGCAGCGTGAACCTCTCGACACAGCGGCGCAAGGTTCTCGGCCTCGTTGTATACCGGCACGACGACCGACAGTGCCGGCGCCTGGTCGGATGCAGGTGAACGCGACTCGTTGAGCGTGTCGACGGCTTCTGGCATGAACCCATTCTAAGGCAGCGGCCCGCCGCCTTGGAGTCCCGGCCCGCCGACCGCATGGCCGCAGGGGCGTTACAATCATCCCTTCAGGCCGTGTTCCTCCAGCTTGCGGTACAACGACGACAGGCCCATACCGAGCCGCCGGGCGGCCTCGCGCTTGTCCGGGCATTGGGCCAGGACCCGTTCGATGTGCAGTCGCTCGTAGCCGCGCAGCGCGCCGCGCAGGTCGTCGCTCACCGACGGCAAGGGCGTCGTCCCGCCAAGCGGCGGCGGCAGGTCGGCGGCCGTGATCGTCGAGCCGTCGCACATGATCACCGCACGCTGGATGGCATTCTCCAGCTCCCGTACGTTGCCGCGCCACGACGCAGACATGAGCAGCCGCATGGTCGAGTTGTCCACGCCCGCGATGCGCTTGCCCATCTCGCGTGCGTGCTTGGCCACGAAGAACTCGACCAGTTCCGGAATATCTTCGCGCCGGTCGCGCAGCGGCGGCATCGGAATGCTCACCACGTTCAGTCGGTAGAACAAGTCTTCGCGGAACCGGCCGGCCTCGACCTCCTTGGCCAGGTCGCGATTCGATGCGGCGATGACTCGCGAGTTGACGGCGGCCGGTTCGGTGGCGCCGACGGGCAACACCTCTTTCTGCTCGATCACGCGCAGCAGCTTCGCTTGCACGCCGAACGCCAGCTCGCCGATCTCGTCCAGAAAGATCGTGCCGGCCCCGACGCTGGCAAACAGGCCGGCCTGCTCGCGGTCGGCGCCGGTGAACGAGCCGCGACGGTGGCCGAAGAGCTGGCTCTCCATCAGCTCGTGCGGAATCGCCGCGCAGTTGACGGCGAGGAATTTCTTGTTCTTGTCGGGGCTCGACTCATGGATGGCCCGCGCCACCAGTTCCTTGCCGGTGCCGCTTTCGCCGACCAGCAGCACGTTGGAGCGGGTGCCGGCCACCTTGCGGATCATCTCGAAGAGCGCCAGCATCGGCGCACTGGACCCGATGATGCCGCTGGTCTCGGCGCCGCGGTGCAACTGGCGGCGCAGCGTTTCGTTCTCGTGGCAGACCGCGCGGTATTCGATCAGGTGCCTGATCTTGTGCAGCAAGTCGTCGAAGATGACGGGCTTCATCAGATAGTCGTGCGCCCCGGCCTGAAACGCCTCGACCGCGTTTTCGACGGTGGCGTAGGCCGTGATGATCAGCACAAACGTCTCGGGGCTGATCTGGCGCAGTCGGTTGAGCAGTTCGACGCCGTCCATGCCGGGCATCTGCACGTCGCAGATGGCGACGTCGAAATCGTGCTGGCCGGCCCGCCGCAGCGCCTCGTCGCCGGAGGCCGCCTGCTCGGCCTCGAACCCCTCGTGCCGCAAGAACTCTTGCAACGTCGAGCGAATGATCTGCTCGTCGTCAACGATCAAGACGCTTGGCATAGGCATCGAACTCAAACTGGTGTGGGGGTGATCTCCACGTCACGGCTCGGCCGAGTTGCATCGGTCGGCGCCACTGCGATTGTGTTTGCGGGTTTCGGCGCGGTCACGGGCAACCTGACCATGAACGTCGTGCCGGCGCCCGGCGTCGAATCGAAGCTGATCGCGCCGCCCAAGTCCGACACGATCTTGCGGCTCACGAACAGGCCCAAGCCGGTGCCCGTGTCCTTGGTTGTGTAGTAGGGCTGGAACACTCGAGCATGGTCTTCAGTCCGAATGCCGTGGCCGTTGTCGACGACGCTCGCCTCGATCTGACCATCGACCAGGCGGGTCGTGAGTCGGATGTGGCCGTTCTTGTCGGTGGCGTCGATCGCATTCAAGGTCAGATTCAGGAAGAGCTGCACGAGCTGGTCGCGCACAGCCAAGATCGCCGGCAAGTCGGCGGCGTAGTCGGTCTCGATCGTCTTCGACTTGGTCCGTTTGTAGTACTTGGCGATGTTCAGGGCCTCGTCGATCGCTTCGTTCAGGTTCGTCGTCGCCGGTTCGCGTCGGGCGGGCCGCGAGAAATCGACCAACTCGCGCAGCGTCCCCTGAATGCGCGTGAGCTGGCCCTCGACCAGGCCGAGCCGCTCTTGAGTGTACTCGTCGGTGTGCCGTCGGGCGAGCATCTGCACCAGCGAGCTGATCGACGTCAGCGGGTTGCCGACCTCGTGCGCGATCCCGGCGGCCAAGAGGCCGAACGCGGCCATCTTTTCCTGGTGCAACAGACTGGCCTGGGCCTCTTGCAGTTCACGCGAGCGATCGGCGATGCGGTCCTCCAACCGCGTCTGGTGTTCCTGAAGCGATTGGTTCAGCCGTTCGAGGTCGCCCTGCGCCCGCTTCAACAGTTCGGCGAGCGACGCACTAGCCCACGTGACCCAGAGCATCACGATGATCGTCAGCGGAAACGTCCACTCCAGACCCGGCGCGAGCAGCGGCCGTTCCAGCAGCAGGGCCGCGTAGCTAGTGCAATGCAGCAGGCACGTGAGATACGTGCTCGCGCGATCGTAGCGGATCGCACACGACAAGAGCGACATCATGTAATAGAAGCGGAACGGGCTGTCGAACCCCAGATCGAAGTGACACAGCAGACCGATGAACACGGTCTCGAGCAGCGACACGAGCAACGGCAGACGTTGCAGAAAGATGCGGCCTCGCACGCTGTAATAGGTATCGACCGCGGCGTAGAACGCCCCGAGCGCGAGAATGGCGCGTAGGGCCGTCGGGCCGGCGAGCGGCTGTGAACCCGCCCGCGTCTCGACCAGCAGCAACCCGACGACGACGCCGAACCAGCGGATCTTCACCGCGATGGCTTCGGCCGCGACGTCCCAGCGCCACGGACGAGTTTTTTCCGATCCACTCATGAGTCACCGATAGACGATGCCCCTGGCCAAGCCGATTGGGGGCATGCCACAACTTGACGGATTCACCGGCCGTTCCGGGTCATCTGATTATATCGGTCGCCCGGTCGCGGCATCAGGTCCGCACGGCGGAGCGGGTTTTCGCGGGCAGGCCGATCGGAGTAAACTGGTCGAGGCGGTTCCTTTGGCGAGACGACCATGTCGAAGATTTCGATCGTCGCCCCAGCGTTCAACGAAGCGGAACTCGTGGGCGAGTTTGTGCGCCGCGCCTGTGCAGCCGTGGAACCGACCGGACACGACTACGAAATCGTGCTGGTCGACGACGGCTCGCGCGACGGCACGTTCGCGCGCGTCGAGGAACTGCACGCGGCGAACGATCGCGTCAAAGGTGTGCGACTCAGCCGCAATTTCGGCCAAGAGGCGGCGGTGCAGGCGGGACTCGACTCGGCCGACGGCGACGCGGTCGTGTTGATGGATTCCGACCTGCAGGATCCGCCGGAGCTTATTCCGCAGATGATCGAGCGATGGCAGGGCGGTGCTCAGGTCGTCGTGGCCGAACGGGCACGGCGCGCCGAGCGATTCGCGCGCCGGCTGGCGACCCGGCTGTTTCACTGGCTGTTCCGCCGCATGTCGCGGTTCGATGAAGGAGGCGAGGTCGGGCTCTTCTCGCTGCTCGATCGCCGCGTGGTCGAGGTGATGCGGCGGATGCCCGAACGGCACCGCTATCTGCGCGGACTACGCGCCTACGCTGGTTTTCGGCGCGGGGCCGTGACCTACGAACGCCCGCGACGCGACGGCGAACCGCGCCAGAGCCTGAGCAAGCTGCTGCGCATCGCCGCCGATGGACTGTTCTCTTTCAGCTATCTGCCGCTGCGCTTGGCGACCTTGCTCGGCCTGGGAACTTCGATGTGCGCGTTCGCCTATCTGGCGGTCGTGTTGTACTTTCGCTTGTTCACCGATAGGGCGCAGATTGGATGGGCGAGCACGCTTGGCGCGACATTGCTGATCGGCGGCGTACAGCTTGTCGCCATCGGCATCATCGGCGAGTACCTTGGCCGCATCTATGAGGAAGTGAAACGGCGGCCAAACTACATCGTCGATCGCACGGTCGGTCTCGATGCGGCCGACCAGTGCGGCCCGCCGAGCTGGCGCGACCGCCGAGCCGACCGCGAGCCGACCGACGCCGCCGTCAATTCGACACCGGCTGCGGCGACGGAGCGGGAATGAAATCGTCGCTTGGCGACGGCACGGGCATCGGCGCGGGCGCCGACACGGGCATGTTCAGTTGCGGCGCCGCGCCAGGCTTTTCGTCGCGCAGGGCGTCCCCGAAGTTCTGCAGAAAGAGCTGCCCCTTACGCTCGCGGAATCCGCCGTCTGGGGACACGCCTAGGATCGGTTGCAAATAGGTCGCCATCTGAGCGCACACCATCAGGAATACGGCGGCCCAAGCCATCAGCACCTTGCACTCGCGCACACCGCCCGGCACAAGCTGGGTCACGAGGCTCAGCCCAACGGACAGGCTGGCGCTCCAAACCACCAGGTGAATGAGCGTCATCAACGCGGCGCTGCGGGTCGACACGCCGAACAGCCACGCAACCGGCGCGAAACACACCATGAGCACGCTCACGACTCCGGCCGCGCCCACGAGGATCGCCGCAACCTGACGAAAGCGGAACGTGTGACCGGCCAGGGCCAGCAGCACGTGCAGGCACGGAGCAGACACGGCCAGTGAACCGGCTACGATCAGTGGCGTCTTCAGCGTCGCCTGCCAGAGCGCATTGCCGCCGGCGAGACAGCCGGTCGCCAGGCCATAGAGCGCGAAGAAACCCAACGCAGTCATCGACATGATCAACATCGGCTGCCAGTCGACGCGGTCCTGAGCGACAAGCCGCGCGTAATGACTCGGCGACTTGAGCAGCATGCCGACCGAACCCACCTCTTCGACGGCTTCCGGCTCCGTCTGCGGCAGCGGAATCGTGGGGCCAAACGACGTGTTCAGGGCAGCCTGCGACATCAGCGATCCTCCTCCATGTTCCCGACGTGTTGCGAAAACGGTCCCGGCCATCCGAAGGGGGCGGAATCATAGCGACTCGACGGAAATTGGGAATGCCAACTGGGCGCGTTTTTCGCACGCTGCTATACTCCCGCCCCGTTTGCAGTGGTTCAAAAAGCTGTCAGGCACCGTTGCCGGAACGGCCCGCAGGATGCTTCGCACAACGGTGCCTGACACCTTTTTGAACCACTGTTGCAGACACCACAAGGAGGTGAGTCGATGCACTCACGGATGATTCAGTTGGCCGGTCTGTTGGCCCCGATCGCGTGCCTGTTGGTCGCCGCTCAGGCGCCTCGCAAGAACGCCACCGTCCCGGCTCAGCCCGGTTCGCCGCCCAAGGCCGTCCAAGCGGCAAACAACACCCCGCGGCCCGACCCGCGGCGGCTCGATGATCTGCTGAAAGGATTCGAACAGAAGACGCGCGGCACACGCGATTTCCATTGCGAGTTTCGGCGGACCACCAAGGACGCCGTGTTCCAGAAGGAGCACGTCGAGACCGGCAAGGCCTGGGGCATCAAGCCGTCTCTCGGCCGGCTCGATCTGTTCGACGACCAGTCGCGGTCGCAGGTGTTTGTCTACACCGGCCAGGCCCTCTACCAGTACGAGTTCAAGAGCAAGCAGCAGATCGTCCACTTGCTGCCCGAACACGACGCGGCAAGCCAGCAGGTGCCCGGCCCGTTGAGTTTTGTTTACGGCATGACGGCGGCCGAGGCCAAGCGGCGATTCGACATGACGCTCGCGAAGGAATTCGCGCGAAAGAACGCGCAGTACGCCGAGATCCACGTCGAGCCGCGAACCGAGTTCGATCAAAAGGAATTCAGGCTGACGAAGCTCGTGATCGACACCACCACGTTCCTGCCGAAAGAGATTCTGGTGATCGAACCGAACGGCAACCAGCAACACTGGGATTTCACATCGATCGAAACGAACGTGACGCCAGCGCTGCGTGCGGACCAGTTCGGGCCGCTCAAGAACCTGCCCAAGGACTGGCGGACCGTCACCAGTCGATTCGGCGAACCGGCCGACGCCCCCAAGGCCGCGCTGCCCAAAGTCAAGGGAGCCAGCCAGCCGAAAACGTCGTCCGACGTGCGCACGCCCGCGAAACGTTGAGTTCGCATCGCGCGGCGTCCGACTCCGGTCGCCTTCGATTCTCTGGCGGCCTTCTTCTTTTTCGGCTCTCCGCAATCCTAGTGGTCCGTCCAACCTGAAATGACGGGTGCCATGCCGTCGGCTTTGCGTCGGCATGCCCACGCCAAGCTGAGGGCATGCCACTCAAACCCGTCAAATCTAGCATTGAAGACTCACTAGGGCGCCGCGGCCTTCTTCTTCTTTTTCGTCTGCTGTTGCGCCGGCGCGGGCTTCCAGAGCGGCGGCTTCAGTTCCGAGTTCCAGGCGGTCCATGCGGCTTGCAGTTCCTTCGCCTTGTCCGGGTTCGCAGCCGTCAGGTCCTTGGCCTCGCCGATGTCGTCTTTGAGGTTGAAGAGCTTCGGCTCCTTGCCGTCGGGTCGCGACGCTACGAGCTTCCAATCGCCCTTGCGTATGGCCCACTGTTCGCCGAACCGCCAGTACAGTGCATCGTGCGGGGCGCCGTCCTTTTTGCCGGTCAGGTACGGCATCAGATCTACGCCGTCCAGCTTCCACGCGGCGTCGACCGACCCGCCCGCCGCGGCGACGGCCGTGGGCAGGATATCCAGTTGAATGATCGGCTGGTCGTAGGTCTTGCCCGCCGGGATCCTTCCCTTCCATTGCACGCAGAACGGCACGCGCACGCCGCCCTCGAGCGTAGTCGCCTTCACGCCGCGAAGCGGGCCGTTGTTCGACGTGGTCACCGGAGTAGGACCGCCGTTGTCGCACAGGAAGAAGATCAGCGTGTTCTCCTCCTGACCGATCTCGCGCACCTTGGCCAGCACGCGGCCGACCGCGTCGTCCATCGCCGACATCATGGCCGCGAACGTGCGACGCTTTTCGTCTTCGATGCCTGTAAAGCGATCGAGGTATTTCTGCGTCGCCTGCAACGGCGTGTGCTGAGCGTTGAACGGCAGGTACAAGAAAAACGGCTGGTCCTTGTGGCGACCGATCCAATCGACCGCACGTTCGCCGTAGGCGTCGGTCGTGTAAAAACTCTCGTCCTTCACGGGAGTCACTTCCGGCGACTTTCGCGTGTCGATGAAGTTCGGCGGGTTGAAGAACGGCGTGTTCCCCACGGTGCCGTAGAATTCATCGAACCCGCGGGCCGTCGCGATAAAATTCGGGCCGCGCCCCAGGTGCCACTTGCCCACCGCGCACGTCGCGTAGCCGAGCGACTTCATTCGGTCGGCGATCGTCTTCTCCTCGACCGGCAACCCGAACTCGCGCCCGCCCTCGGTCGCCGGGCCTTCGTTCCATTCGTGGCCGAACCGCGTCTGATACCGGCCGGTCAGCAACCCGGCCCGCGTCGGCGAGCAGTACGGCCCAGAGACATAACCCGCCGTGAATCGCACGCCGTCGCGGGCGATCGAGTCGATGTGTGGCGTTGGGATCTCCTTGTTGCCCTGAAATCCGTATTCGCCGTACCCGACGTCGTCGGACAGGAACACAATTACGTTCGGTTTCCGCTCCTCGGCCGCAGCCACGCCGAACAACGCGAGCAGGACCAGTACTGGTGCAGTCGCAATACGCAAGGAACTCATTAGAACCTCCTTCAGACTAGGGGCCAGGCGGCCATCGTCGGGCGCTGCGGTCATCCGCCGCGTCACGACGCCGACCCTGAGCGCCCAGATTGGTTGGCACACCCATCGGTTTCTTGAGTGCGTGCTTCTCGAGGTACGCACGCTCGTCGGCCCCGAGCGATGCGACATCGACCTGCGCCTCGGTGGCGACTCCGCCACGACCTGGTCCAGTTCGCCACGCGCGTTAGGGCCAGACGCCGATTGCGATGGATCCATGGCGATCTCCGCCGCTTGTCGGGACGGCGAATCCATGGAGATGGTACGGACTGCTGACGGACATGGCACGAAAAAAACGGCAGTCGCAGTGAGACGATACGCTCCAAACTGGCGATCAACAAAGTGCCCTTGGCGGTTGCCCAATTCCGAGCCGGACGCGTAAAACGACCGTCAGAAAGACCGCCACAAGGTCGGCAACTACCCCGCCGGTGGCTCGCGCGGATCGGAGTTCCCGATTGGGCTTACGACTTGGTCAGGAATTAGTTCCCGATTTCACTTGTTTAACGGCAAGCCGAAGGCGACGGTGGGTCGCGCGGACTTGGCCGATCGCCGTCGCCTTCGAAGTCCTTAGAATCGCCGAACGTTGAAACACAGAGGCACGGAGTTCACAAGGAAAAGAATCCTCTCACCTCTGTGACCTCCGTGCCTCTGTGTTTCCTTCTTCTGACGTCTTACGACTTCCGCGGAAGTTCTGCTCCATGCCCAAGAGCTGACCGCCCCACGCCTCGCGAATAGTCCGCTTGCGGAAATAGTAGAGCCGCCCTAGAATCTGGTCGATCAACAGATGTTGATGCGTCATCGGCTACGGGAGTCCGTGGCCCTTGAAGATTCCTGGAAAGGAAATGCGCGATGTTCCGAATCGACGCGGGAAGGACTGGACGATACTGCGATGGCTTGAGTCGGCGCAGCTTTTTGCAGCTCGGCGTCGCCGGCATGGCGTCGGTTGGGCTGGGCGGTGTGCTGCGCGCCAAGGAAGCATCGGCGAGCCTCGGTGGCGTCAAGAAAGATACGTCGATCATTTTGCTCTGGCTCGACGGCGGGCCTGGGCACATGGACCTGTACGACCTGAAGCCCGAAGCGCCGGCGGAGTACCGCGGCATCTGGCGGCCGATTCGCACGAACGTGCCCGGCGTGGAGATCAGCGAGCTGTTCCCGCTTCAGGCCCGATGTGCCGACAAGTTTTCGATCATTCGATCGCTGCACCATGACAACGGCGACCACTTCACCGGCGGCCACTTCATGCTCACGAGCCGCGGCGGCGCGAGCGGACTGGACACGCCCAGCAAGTATCCGGGCATCGGCTCGATCGTGGCCAAGGTATGCGGCCCGCGTCGCGAAGGGATGCCGCCGTACGTGGCGGTGCCGTACGCCATGAGCATCGGCATCCGCCCCGGTTACTTCGGCGCGAACTACTTGGGCATCGAGCACAATCCGTTCGAGACCGACGGCGATCCGAACGCCGCCAACTTCCAAGTGAACAACCTGAACCTCGCCAGCGGGCTGACGATCGACCGGCTCGAAGACCGCCGTGGGCTGACCCGTCGTTTCGATCAGTTCCGGCGCAGCGTGGACGCATCGGGCACGTTCGACGCTCTGGACCGGTTCGACCAGGCGGCTTACGAACTCGTCGCCGGCACGGCCGCTCGCAAGGCATTCGACATCGGCAGCGAAGACCCGCGCGTGCGCGACATGTACGGCCGCAATACGTGGGGGCAGAGCACGCTGCTCGCGCGTCGGCTGGTCGAGGCCGGCTGCACATTCGTCACCGCACACTTCGGCGGCTGGGATCACCACTGGGATCTGCAGAAGGGCATGGAGAACTACCTGCCCAAGGTAGACGCCGCTGTGTCGGCGTTGTTCGAGGACCTGACGAGTCGCGGCCTGTACGATCGCACGTTGGTCGTGCTATGCGGCGAGTTCAGTCGTACGCCGCGCATGAACGACGGCGGCAACGGCGGCGCGCCGATGTCGATGGGCACGCCCGGCCGCGATCACTGGGGCAACGCCATGTTCTGCCTCATGGGCGGCGGCGGCGTAAAGGGCGGCACGATTGTGGGGTCAACCACATCGAAGGGCGAAACGCCGAAGGACCGCCCGCTGCATCCGCACGACATCCACGCCACAATCTACCAGGTGCTTGGCGTCGACCCGACGGTCAGCTTCCTGAACCATGCCGGCCGACCTGTTCCGGCAATCGATTCGGGCGAGGTCGTTCACGAGTTGGTGTGACGATCAATCAACGGTGAATCATCCCTCGCGGAAGCGATAGCCGACGCCGCGAACGGTCTCGATGAGATCGGCTTGCGGCCCGAGTTTTTGCCGCAAGGCCCTGATATGGACGTCGATCGTTCGCTCCAGGACGAAGGCTTCATCACCTAATGCAGCGGTGATGAGGTCGTTGCGGCTGAACGCCCGGCCGGGCTGGCGCACCAAGGTGTCGAGCAGGCGGAACTCGCTGAGTGTGAGTGGGAGCGTGCGGCCGTCTGCGGAGGCGACGTGCCGCCGGCGATCGACGGTGATGGTTCGACACGTCGTCACATCGGATTCATCGGCCGAACTGCCGCGGCGCCGATCCAGCGCCTTGAGCCGTTCGAGCAGCACTTTCACGCTGAACGGTTTGGTTACGTAGTCGTCGGCCCCCATCGACAAGCCGACAACCTGGTCCGACTCCTCGGATTTTGCCGTAAGCATGACGATGAGAATGTCGCGCGTGGCGGGATCGGAACGAAGGCGACGGCAGACCTCAAGGCCCTCGATGACCGGCAGCATGAGGTCGAGGATCACCAGGTCGGGCAGCTTGAGCTGCGCCTGTCTCAGTCCGTCTTGCCCGTCGCGAGCCAGCAGGACTTCGTAACCGGCGCGCTTCAGATTGTAGGCCAGCACGTCGGCCAGCGACCGATCGTCTTCGATGACGAGCACTTTCTTAGCCATGTTGAATCCGCTCGGCGTCAGACGGGCAGATGAACTCCGTCATGCCGGTGCCGGGCGATCTCGCCTTCGACCAGGTAGATCACGTCTTCGGCAATGTTGGTCGCGTGGTCGGCGATGCGCTCGACATGGCGAACGGCCGAGAAGCAGTGCATTGCCGCCGCCACCATTTCAGCCCGCGAGCGCATGAGATCATAGAGCTCCTCGATGATTTCGCGGTTGAGTTGATCTACCTGCTCGTCCAGGGCACACACTTGCCGGGCCGCGCGAGGGTCGAGGTTGACGAACACATCGATCGCGTTGCGAACCATCATTGTGGCCATCTCAACCATGCGGTTCAGTTTCGCTGGAATTGGAAACGCCGGCTGTGTCGCCAGAAACTCCGCCCGTTCCGCGATGTTGTGCGCGAGGTCTGCGATCCGCTCCAGATCGGAGTTGATCTTGATCACGGCGGCGATACGCCGCAGGTCCACCGCGACCGGCTGGTGCAGCGCAAGCATCTTGAGGCATTCTTCTTCAATTCGGACCTCGCGCCGATCGATCTCGTCGTCGCCGCGCAACACTTGAGCGGCCAAGTCCGCTCGCCGTTCGCACAACGCGCGGCTCGCCTTGTCGATCGTCTCTTCGACCATCGCCGACAGCGCGAGAATTTCGCGCTGCACGTTTTCTAAATCGCGTTGCAGGTGTTTGCTCATCTATCCGAACCGTCCGGTAACGTAATCTTCGGTCTGTTTCTGCTGGGGCCGGGTGAAGATGTCGTCTGTGGCCCCGACCTCAATGAGTCGGCCATTGTAAAAAAAAGCAGTCTGGTCCGAGACTCGGGCTGCTTGCTGCATGTTGTGCGTGACGATGACGATGGTGTATTGCTGTTTCAACTCGAAGATCAGGTCCTCGATGCGCGCCGTAGACGCCGGGTCAAGGGCCGAGGCCGGCTCGTCCATCAGCAGCACCTCTGGATTGGTGGCCAGTGCGCGGGCGATGCACAGCCGCTGCTGCTGGCCCCCCGAAAGGTTCATCGCCGACTCACCAAGCCGGTCTTTGACTTCGTCCCACAGCGCTGCACGCGCCAGCGATCGCTCAACCGTTTCGGCAAGCTGCGCTCGGCTTCGGACGCCGGCGATGCGCGGGCCATACGCGACGTTCTCGAAGATCGACTTGGGGAACGGGTTTGATTTCTGGAACACCATGCCCACTCGCTTGCGGAGCTCGAACACGTCGACTCCGCTGGCGTAGATGTCGCGCCCGTCAAGCATCACCTTACCGAAAAACCGCGAGCCGTCCACCACGTCGTTCATGCGGTTCAGTGTGCGCAAGAACGTGCTCTTGCCGCAGCCGGACGGCCCGATGAGCGCGGTCACACACCGCACGGGCAGACGCAGCGTCACATCGAACAGCGCCTGTTTGTCGCCGTAATAGAACGACAAACCGCGGGCCTCCATCTTGTCGTGGGCCTTGGCAAGCTCCACAACCGGACGCGACGTGCGATCCCGTGAGGCCATGATGGAGGAATAGGAAACGATCATTAGTTCTCCGTGCGGACGACTTCGGTACACCGCCCAAGCTAAGCGGTCGTCGTGAAGATTCTGTGAAGGTTGCGTGAAGCCTGCGTCGGGCTCGTCCCCCCCCAAGGTCCGTTTTGCGAATCACACCGCCGAGGTGACGTACTTGCGGCGCAGGCGATTGCGAAGCACGATGGCGGTCAAGTTTAGCAGCACGACGATGGCGATCAGCAACAGCGTGGTCGTGTACACCATCGGCTGCGCGGCGTCGACGTTGGGCGACTGGAACCCGACGTCGTAAATGTGAAAACCGAGGTGCATGAACTTTCGTTCGAGGTGCAGGAACGGCCAGTGGCCGTCGACTGGCAACGAAGGGGCGAGTTTGACGACGCCGGTGATCATCAGCGGTGCGACCTCGCCGGCCGCCCGCGCCATGGCGAGAATCAAGCCCGTCAGGATCGACGGCATGACCGACGGCAGTACGACGCGCCACGTGGTCTCGAACTTCGTCGCGCCCAGCGCGAGCGACGCCTCGCGCATGCCGCGTGGGATCGCGGCCAGCCCTTCTTCGGTGGCCACGATCACGACCGGAACGGTCAGCAGCGCGAGCGTGAGTGACGCCCACAGAATCCCGCCCGTGCCGAACGTAGGCGTCGGCAGCGATTCGGGATATAGCACGCGATCGATCGTGCCGCCCACAAAGTAGATAAAGAACCCCACGCCGAACACGCCGAACACGATCGACGGCACGCCGGCCAGGTTGTTGACGGCGATCCGAACCGCGCTGGTGAAGAGACCCTGCTTGGCATACTCGCGCAGGTAAAGCGCGGCCAGGACGCCCAGCGGCGTCACCAGAACGCTCATGATCATCACCATCATGACCGTACCAAAGATCGCCGGGAATACGCCGCCTTCCGTGTTGGACTCGCGCGGATCGTCGGCGACGAATTCCCAGAACTTGGCCAAGTACAAAGCGGTCTTGGCGAACACTCCCATCGCATTGGGCTGGTAGGCGCGGACGATCTGAGCAAGCGGCAAATCCTTCTCTGTGCCACCGGCCACCGCAACAACTACGCTCTCGGTTTGCCGACCCCGCAGATCCTCCAGCGACGCGCTCACTTCTTCGTAACGATTCTGCCAGAGTGCAAGTTGCTGTCGGTGGCGATCAACCTCTGGACCGGTTTGGACGCCACCGATTTCAAGTCGACGGAGTCGCAGTCGTAACCTTTCCTGAGCCGAGTTGATGGCGCCAATCTGGACAGTCTCAACACGGCGAATCTCGTCGTAAATCGCCCGTGCACGTGGGTGTCGCGTCGTTAGCGCGGTCCAACCAGCGGCTGGCCCTTCGGCCACTTTGGTGTCGCCATCGCGGACGGCCTTGATCGCTCCGTACAGATTGCCCCACTCGCGCCGTTCGATCACGATTGCGTCCAGGGGCAGTTCGCGACGCGAAACATCCGACTCGTCGACCCAGAGAAAATCGTTGCCGTAGATGTCACGGTTGCCCTGTTTGATCTTGATGCGATAGCGAACCGAACCGACGGTCGCCTCGGTCTGCGGAATGGCCTCACGGTCCGTGATCTGACCCAGCACCACACGGCCGTCGCTCAGCGAAAACTCGACCACATCGCTCGGCCAGAAAAAGCCCAGGCCGTTCACCATGATGAGCAGCAACAGGCCGACGACCATGACCAGGCCGACCGCCAGACCGCCGCCGGTCAGCCAGATAAACGGTTCGCCGGTCCTGAGAAACTTGATCATAGGTACCTGTACCTGTGCCGAAGCCTGAGCCGAACGAGTTCGGCGGCGGTGTTGATCAGGAACGTCATCACGAAGAGCAGCAGCGCGGCCAGAAACAGCACGCGGAACAAAGTGCCGCCCTCCGGCGCCTCGGGCAACTCGACCGCTATGTTCGCGGAAAGCGCGCGGAAGCCGTTGAAGATCGACAGGTCCATCACCGGCGTGTTGCCGGTGGCCATGAGCACGATCATCGTCTCACCCACGGCGCGACCAAACCCGATCATGATCGCCGAGAAAATCCCCGGACTGGCCGTTGGCAATACGACGCGTACGGCGGTCTGCCATCGGGTTGCGCCCAGGGCGAGCGAACCGGCCGTCAGATGGCGCGGAACGTTCGAGAGCGAATCTTCGGCGATGGTGAAGATGATCGGGATCACGGCAAACCCCATCGCCATGCCGACGACAAGCGAGTTGCGCTGATCGAACGTCAGCCCCAGGGCGCTGAGCAGCCAGCCGCGGTAGTCGCCGCCGAGGCACAGGCGCTCGACAACCGCACCCAACTTGAATGCGAGCCAGCCGCCAGCGACCACAAGGGGCATGAGAAGCACAATCTCCAGACCGGGCCTAATCCGACCGCGCACCGTCTGCGGGATCAGTTGCCAAAGAGCGCATGCAAGCAGGATGAGAACGGGAACGACGACCGGCAACAGGAACACGCCCGGGACGAATACTTCCAACGTCGGCGCCAGCCACAGTCCGGCGATGAATCCAAGCACGACGCTGGGCAGTGCGGCCATGATTTCCACAGTCGGCTTCACGACCGCCTTCAGCGACGGGTGCATGAACTGCGAAGCGTGGATCGCGGCAAACAGAGCCAGGGGCACGGCGAGAATCAGTGCGTAGAAGGTTCCCTTGAGCGTACCGAAGACAAGCGGCGTCAGGCAGAGCTTCGCTTCGAAGTCGTCGGTACCGCCGGTCGACTGCCAAACGAAATCGGGTTCGCCGTAACCTTCATACCACAGTCGGCCGAACAGGGCGCGCCAGGTGATCTCTGGGTTCGGGTTCGCGAGCGTCCACCGCGACAAGCGGCCGGCGGCGTCGACGGCGACAAGACCGTCCGACTTGGGAGTGATCGTTATCGCCGTGGGTCGAGTGGGCGCGTCTAGTTCAAGCAACGTGCGGCCGGTTGTGCCGTAGTTTAGATGCACATGGCCGGCGGCGTCGGCAGTGGCGAATCCCTTGTCGCGCTGCGACGGCGCCCACGCAACCACCGGCCCAGCGTGCGCCGCGAACCGGCCGACCTGCGTCAGTTCCTTGGTTTGATCGTCGGCCAGTAGTTGCCATGTGCTCACCCCGCCGGCAGCGTCTCCGACGACGAGCGTGCGATCGCCTAGCAGGAAGCCCATCACCGTGACACCCACGCCCGGCTGCTCAGGTCCGAACACGGGCCGCGACACCATCGGCTCACCCTTGCCGCGCAGGCTGACCCAGACCAGTTCGCCGGAACTAGTGCCGGCGAAGACGTCTTCTCCACGCGCGTCCGCAACCAGCGCCGCGATTTCGCCTTCGACCGGCAGTGACACCTCGAAACGAGTTTCCTGTTTGGTCCGCGGCCCAACCAGCGACTTCTTTTCCTCAACCATCACGATCGCCAGCCGATTCGGCGCCACGGCGGCGACGATGTTGTGTCCGGCGTCTCGGTTCACGTGGCTGATCGCCTTGATCGGCCGGCCGTCGAGGTCGATCTTGAGCGGTTCGCCCACGACGAGGTCCGGGACAACTCGCCGGTCATGCTCGCCGAACTCGGCCGCGAAGCTCACGCGGACAGGCAACACGCGGCCATCGGAGAGGCCCAACGCGAACGTGCCGCCGCTCACGGCCGAGGTGCTCGCGATCGTCGCGCCGTCGAGGCCGCTCAGCGCCGCGGCAGTCACGGCACCGCCGTCCTTCAGTGAGATGAACCACACGCCGGACGGCGAAACCATGCAGGCAAGCTCGCGGTATTCGTCCGTGAACACGGCGATCGTGTCGCTTATCCCGGCAGCCTGAACGGGCTCACCTGGGGCGGCCGACGGCGGGCGGAACAGCGGCCAGACCTCCGCAGCAATCACGACAAAGATCGCGACGATGGAAGCGATGATCGCCAGGCCGCCGAGCGTGACGACACGCTGAGCGATCCGATCGGTGGCCAGACGTCGGCCACGCCGAGGAGAAGCCAAATCATGCGGGCGGCCCGACGATTCGGACGCGCCCGCTGGGGTCGACTGCACCGCCTGACTCATTTGCCCGCAACGCTCCTTGGGCCGATCTTCTTCAGGTCCTCTTGGGCCAGCTCACCGGTCACCGGAAAGTATCCGTCCTTTATAACGACCTCCTGACCTTCGCGAGCGAGCACCAGGCGGACGAACTCTCGCGTGAGCGGATCGAGCGGCTTGCGCGGGTCCTTGTTGATGTAGACGTAGAGGAAACGGGCGAGCGGATAGTCGCCGCTGTAGGCGTTGGCCGCCGTCGCATCGACCGGCTTCTCGCCGTCCTTTGCCGCAAGCGGGACCGCGCGAACTCCGGCGGTCACATAGCCAATGCCGCTGTAGCCAATGCCAAACCGGTCCACCGTGACGCCCTGCACCACAGCCGCCGAACCAGGCTGCTCCTTCACTTGGTCTTTGAGGTCGCCGTTCTTGAGCGCGTGTTCCTTGAAGAATCCGTAAGTGCCCGACGCCGAATTGCGACCGTAAAGGCTGATCGGCCTGGTCGCCCACTGGCCGGCGAGGCCCAGTTCACCCCAAATGCGAATGTCGCTCCCCAATCCGGCACGGCGCGACTTCGAGAAGATCGCGTCCACCTGAGGCATCGTCAGTGACGTGATCGGGTTGTCCTT
Source organism: Planctomycetia bacterium (assembly GCA_036758585.1). Classification (GTDB taxonomy): domain Bacteria; phylum Planctomycetota; class Planctomycetia; order JALXBF01; family JBGPMX01; genus DAIOWH01. The sequence continues at coordinate 9,521 of DAIOWH010000041.1, read as the reverse complement.
GTTCACGAAGACGGCCAGGGCGTCCACCGACGTGCGAATCTCTGTGGGCTTGTAGCCAAACTTCTTCTCAAAGGCGTCGACCTCGCTCGACTTCATGGGCCGCGACATCGGGCCGAGCTGTGCGGTGCCGCTGATTAGCGCGGTCGGGGCCGTGCTCGATCCCTTGCCTTCGATCTGGACCTTCACGTTCGGATAGAACTTGTTAAACGCCTCGGCCCACAGCGTCATCAGGTTGTTCATCGAGTCGGACCCAACGCTCGACACGTTCCCCGAAATCCCGCTCACTGGTTTGTAGCTGGTCAGCGCCGGATCCAGTTTCTCCGTCGCACTACCCTTCTCCTTGTCCGTTTTCTGGTCGGCGGCGTCGATCGTCCACGGCACTACCAACGCACTCAACCCAAACACACACGCAACACTGATTCCGTTGCCAAGCTTCATGGGTCGTCTCCTTTGCCTGGTTGTCTGCCTCGTTCATCTTTCGGAAGTATCGTGGTGAATTGTGAAGGTGCTGTGAAGAAGCGGTGAAACTTGGGAACTTGTTTTGGGGTTCACGGTTTCGACTTGCCGGCGGGCGATACTGAAGGCAGAAGCGACGTCGACACAATTGGATTTCCGGACCGAAAGGAGAGGCTGGTGAACAACATATTCGACACGGTGATCGTCAGCGACATTCACCTGGGTGCACGCAACTCGAGGGCAGAGGAGTTCGTGCGGTTTCTTGAAGCGATTGAGACGGACCGGCTCGTCATCGCCGGCGACCTGTTCGAGGACTCGCGCCTGCGAGGCGTCGACGAACGGCACATCGCGGCGCTGCGGGCGATTCGCGAGTACTCGATGCACGCCCGCGTCGATTGGCTTACGGGCAACCACGATCCGACGTGTCAGTGGTTCGAGGCGATTCTGGGTGTGACGGTTCAGCAGGAGACGCTGGTGCGCGTGGGCCGAGCGAGCTACTTGGTGTACCACGGTCACGCATGGGATCCAGCGCTCAAGTGGCCGCGACTCGTCTTGAAAACAGCGGACGCCATCTACGCAACCAGCCAGCGAATCGACCGCACGCACCGGCTGGCCCGGTGGCTGAAGCGGCGCAGCAAGTCGTTCTGCCGCTCGACGACATCATTGGCCCAACGTGCGGTCGCCGAGGCATCCCCAGTTGCGGCAATGGCGCTAGTGATCTGGACGAGACCCAGGAAAAGGCGAAGCCATACCCACACGACCCTATGGCGGCTTGAAGGCGACACGACATGACCTGAAACGGGTGATTGCACAGCGATCGGCCGACCAGCGGATGATCGCCGAGATCCGTGAAGGCTGCATTAAGGTTGCATGAAATGTTTGCGTGGCATCTTTACGCCGTCTCGCTCGTCGCTATGCTGACGCCCTCTCAAGGCCGATCGACTGTCAGGACGGATCGTCACTTCGGGTTGCTTGTCAATGGTTCAGCCCAGAATAGTCGCCTGTAATAAACACGGGGCGCCAGGCTACTGTTATCTGCAAGAGGACGGCAGCCACGTGAACGGCTCGGCGTGCCCGTGTAGCGCGGGCGGGTTCTCGCCGACGTGCCCAATCGATCTGCACCGCGACGCGGCGCGAGATGGAACGGACCGCGATCGCGCAACGCAGACTCGCCCCGTGCGGCGCCGCACGGCTCACTCACCACGTTCGCGAGCGGGGAGAACACGACTTCGCCGATGAATCCGGCGGACATCGCCAAGCCGTGAGTTGTAACGGACTGACCGACGCTGCACTTCATGAGGCCAACGGCAACCGCACGGTGAACGTGCTGCCGCGACCAGGTACACTCAAGACCGAAACGGCGCCGCCAAACGCTTGGACCAGATGCTTCACAATCGAAAGCCCCAGCCCCGTGCCACCCAACTCGCGCGAGCGGGCCTTGTCCACACGGTAGAATCGCTCGAAGATGCGCGGCTGATCGTATGGAGCAATGCCAATGCCCGTGTCTTCCACTTCGATGACAGCCATCGGGCCTTCTGTGCGCCAGCGGACCGTGACGCGGCCGCCGTCGGGGGTGTACTTGATCGCGTTGTCCAGCAAGTTGTCGAGGATCGTGCGAAGTCCTTCTTCGTCGGCTAGTACGTGAATTGGCTCGTCGCCGGCCAGCGTCTGCAGCTTGATTTGCTTCGCCGACGCGACAGCCTCGTGTTCCGCCGCGCGAGTGGTCGCCACGTCTGCGAGCGAAATCAACTTGATCTCGAACGCCTCTTGGCCCGATTCCACGCGCGCAAGCCGCAGCAGGTCGATGATCAACCGGTGCAGCCGATCGGCCTGCTCCGCGATGCGCCGCAGGAAGGCGACGTTGTTTTCCGGATCGTCGATCGCGCCGCCCAGCAACGTCTCGACATAGGCCTTGATCGATGCGAGCGGAGTCTTGAGTTCATGCGACACGTTGGCCACAAACTCGCGCCGCAGGTTCTCGAGTCGCCGCAGTTCCGTGACATCCTGCAACACAAGCACGGCGCCGGATGGTGGATTTCCGGGCAGCCGGCGGCAGAGCATTACGAGCGACTGGCGACTGGACCCGGCAAGGTCAAACTCGCGGCGGCAGATTTGGTCCGCAGCGAACGCCTGTTCGAGCGTCTCGTGCAGGGCCGGATGCCGGACCAGTTCCCAAAGCGGACGCTCGGCCGGGTTTTCCGCCGTCAGGCCAAGCATCGAGCGAGCGGTTTCGTTGGCGAAAACGACTCGCTGTTGCGCGTCGACCGCGATCACGCCCTCAACCATCCCGCCGAGCACCGTCGCGAGCAGCTCGCGGTCCTCGCGGATCTGCGCGACGTGCCGCGTCAACTGGTCGGCCATTCGATTGAACGTGTCCCCCAGCGTTCCAAGTTCGTCGCGTCTGGCGACTCGAACGCGATGACTGTATTCTCCGCCCGCGATCGCTTGCGCGGCGGCCGTCAGTGATTGGATCGGTCGGGCCAGACCGGCAACGACCGCGTACGTGATGATCAGCGCCGCCAGGCACATGGCCAGTCCGATACCCCAAACGAGCCGTTGAACTGCCGCCATTCGCAGTTCGACCTCTCGAATCGGCAACGCCACCCGAACGTATCCGACCGAAACGTCGTTACGATCTACGCGCAGGGCGAGATACTTCACGGGAATCCCCAACGTGCGGCTGACGTGGGTCCAAGCGCCTACACCTTCACGGGCGGCGATTTCGATCTCCGGCCGGCTGCGGTGGTTCTCCATCTGGCGCGGATCCTGTTCCGAGTCGGCCAGGACACGACCGCCTTCATCGATGATCGTCACTCGGATTCTGGTTTCGCTCGACAACCTGCCAACGAGCCGTTGGAGTTCGTCGTGTTTTTCCGCACCGAAGAACTGGACCACGTGAGATCGAACCAGAACAGCGTCGTCGAGCAATCGTTCACGCAGGTGATCCTCCACCTGGGTCCGCTGCCGCCCGGATATTAGCGCTGCAAACAAGGCGGTCGCAGCCAGGATCAGTCCTGCATAGGAAACGTACAACTTCCAAAATAGCCGCGATGACCACATTCCGTTTCTACCGACCTCCCTAGTGTTGGATGGCGTGTTATCAGGTTCAGCAGCCGATTGTATACCGCACGCGGCAGGTTTGACTCGTTTAACGCGGAGCCGCAGGCGACCGCATATGCACAATTCCAGCCATGTTCTGCCGGCGCCTTCGGCTGGGCGTTGACGAAAACGTCTCATTTATGGCCGCGTGCGGCATAAACGCCGCGATCCGTCGGGCCGTCGCCAGGCGCCAGGACCCCACGGCGAGCACGATTCTCACAATGCCGGGCGTTTACCACGGTCGTCGAACAACTTTCCTATACCCTTCACCGAAGCGCGGTACAATCGTTGGGCCGACGTTTGACGGAACACCGTATCGGTGTGCCGCAGCCGATTGAGCCGGCTTGTGGAGCAAACTGATGAACCTGACACGCTTTGCGATGCGCCGCCCCATCACGGTGCTTGTCGTGATGGTCGCGATCGTTCTCGGCGCCGGTCTAGCGCTGCGGCGCATGTCGGTGGACATCTTCCCCAAGCTGAACCTGCCGGTCATCTACGTCGCTCAACCCTACGGCGGAATGGACCCGGCGCAGATGGAAGGGTTTCTGACCAACTACTACGAATATCACTTCCTCTACATCACGGGCATCCATCACGTCGAGTCGAAGAACATCCAGGGCGTCGCGCTGATGAAACTGGTCTTTCATCCGGGCACGAACATGGCCCAGGCGATGGCCGAGACAATCAACTACGTGAACCGGTCGCGCGCGTTCATGCCGCCCGGCACAGTGTCGCCGTTTGTGATGCGATTTGACACGGGCAGCGTCCCGGTGGGCTACCTGGTGCTGTCGAGCGAGACGAAGACGATCGGCGAGATTCAGGACCAGGCGCTGTTCAAAGTGCGGCCGATGTTCGCGAGTCTGCCGGGCGTGTCGGCCCCGCCTCCTTTCGGCGGCAGCCAGCGAACGGTCGTGGTCCGCGTCGATCCCGACCGGCTGCGGGCGTACGGCGTCTCGCCCGAGGATGTGATCACGGCGATCAGTACGGGCAACACGATCAGTCCGTCGGGCAACGTACACATCGGCGACCAGTATCCCATCGTGCCCGTGAACTCGATCGTGCCGCGTATCGACGAACTCGGCGGCATCCCGATTCGGTCCGGCGTCAGCCCGGCGGTGTACCTGCGCGATCTGGGATCGATCGCCGACAGTTCGGACGTCCCGAACGGTTACGCGCTGGTGAACGGTCGTCGCGCGGTGTACATCCTCGTCACCAAGCGGGCCGACGCATCGACGCTCGACGTGGTCCGCAATGTCCGCGAGGCGCTGCCGAAGATGCGGGCCGTGCTGCCCGACGACATCAAGGTCGCGTTCGAGTTCGACCAATCGCCGTACGTCACGCGAGCTATCCTCGGTCTGGGCTACGAAGGGTTGCTCGGCGCCGGGTTGACCGGGCTGATGGTGCTGTTGTTTCTGCGCGATTGGCGCAGCGCGGTAGTCGTCGTCGTGAACATCCCACTGGCACTCATGACCGCCGTGATCGTACTGTGGCTGACCGGTGAGACGATCAATCTGATGACGCTGGGCGGTCTCGCCCTGGCGATCGGCATCTTGGTGGACGAAGCGACTGTCGCGATCGAGAATATCCACACGCATCTGCGCCGCGGCGGTAGCACGCTGGCCCGCGCAGTTCTCGACGGCGCGGCCGAGACGGCCGTACCGCGTTTGCTGGCGATGCTGTGCATCCTGGCCGTGTTCATCCCCTCCCTGTTCATGCAAGGGGCGGCCCGCGCGATGTTCGTGCCAATGTCGCTCGCCGTCGGCTGCTCGATGTTGGCTTCCTACATCTTGTCAAGCACGTTGGTGCCGGTGCTGTGTGCGTGGCTGTTGCGACCGGTCGGCCATGTCGAGGAATCGGCCGCGACGCGTCGACCGTTGTTCGCGCGAATGCGCGACGCCCACACACGACTTCTGCACTACGTCGTCGGCCTCCGCGTTGTGATCGTGCCGCTCTATCTCGTGATCGCCGGTCTGGGAATCTGGCTGCTTGGCAGTCGGCTCGGAATAGAGATTTTTCCCGCCGTAGACGCCGGCCAGTTTCGACTGCGGCTGCGGGCGCCCGACGGCACGCACTTCGAACAGACCGAACGAATCGCACTCGGCGTGCTCGATGCGATCAAACAGCAGGTCGGGGCCGACAGCATCGACATCACGCTCGGCTACGTCGGTTCGATCCCATCGAGCTACCCGATCAACACCGTGTTCTACTGGTCGCGCGGTCCGGAAGAGGCGACGCTGTGGGTGTCGCTCAAGCCAGGCAGCGGCGTTCGCATCGAATCGCTCAAAGAGGACCTTCGGCGCGCATTGGCGGTGCAAATGCCCGACGTGCGATTCTCGTTCGAACCGGCCGACATTGTGAGCGAAGTGATGAGCTTCGGATCGCCGACGCCGATCGAAGTGGCCGTGAGCGGGCCGAATTTGGCCGAGAACCGCGAGTACGCCGAAAAGGTCCGCTCGGAACTCGGCAAGATCGCCGCGCTGCGCGATCTGCAGTTCGTGCAATCACTCGACTACCCAACCGTGCGCGTGGAAGTGGACCGCGAGCGGGCCGGCATGAGCGGCGTGACCACGGCCGACGTCGCTCGGTCGCTGGTTGCGGCCACCAGTTCGTCGCGGTTCGTGGTTCCCAACTACTGGCCCGACCCGAAGACCGGCATCGGCTACCAGGTGCAGGTCGAGATCCCACAGTCGGAAATGAACTCGATGGACGAGATCGAGATGCTGCCCGTGAAGCGCGCGTCGAGCCAACAGCTTCTGTTGCGCGACGTGGCCCACGTCAGTCGCGGCGCCATGCCCGGCCAATTCGACCGCTACAACATGCGGCGCACCGTGAGCATGACCGCCAACATCGCGGGCGTAGACTTGGGTCGCGTGGCGCGCCAGGTAGCCGACGCACTAACTCGCGCCGGCGACCCGCCGCGCGGGGCTCAGATCGACGTACGCGGGCAGACTCCCACCATGTACGAAATGCTCACGGGGCTTGGCGCCGGTCTTGGCCTGGCCGTTGTCGTGATCTTCCTGCTGCTCGCGGCCAACTATCAATCGCTGAAGTTGTCGTTGATCACCGTGTCCACGGCGCCCGCCGCCATACTGGGCGTCGTCACCGTCTTGTTCCTGACTCGGTCCACGCTGAACATCCAGTCGTTTATCGGGGCCATCATGGCGGTCGGCGTCGCGATGGCCAACGCGATTCTGCTCGTCACGTTCGCTGAGCGCGGTCGACACGGCGGCCTGGCCGCGACCGACGCCGTCGTCGAAGGCGCGCACAGTCGACTGCGGCCGATCCTGATGACCAGCTTCGCCATGATGGCCGGCATGCTTCCGATGGCGCTGGCGCTCGGCGAGAGCGGCGAGCAGACTGCTCCGCTCGGTCGCGCTGTCGTTGGCGGCCTGGCGTCGGCGACGCTCGCCACGGTGTTTGTGCTGCCGTGCGTTTTCGCTCTGGTGCAGGGCCGAGCCGCCAATCGGTCGGCATCGCTTGATCCGGATGACCCTGAGAGTTCTCACTATGCGAGGTTAACGCAATGAACAGGCCGCGACATGTCCCGGTTGCATTACGGCGTGCGATTTTCGCTCCGCTGGCGGCGAGCACGCTGATCTTGGCGGGTTGCAACCAACAACAGATCGCCAGCGCGCAGGGTAAACCAGCGGGAACGGCGGCACAGGTCGAAACCGTCCGGCCGGAGCGCACGACGATTTGGCGCACGAGCGATCAGCCAGGCCGCGTCGAGGCGTTCGAGGAGACGCCGCTGTTCGCGAAGATATCCGGCTTCGTGCAGCACGTGAACGCCGACATTGGCGACCGTGTGAAAGAGGGACAGGTGCTGGCCGAGTTGTCGGCGCCTGAGATGGTTCAGGAACTGAAACACAAGGAGGCGCTGGTGCACCAGGCCAACGCCGATGTGGCGCAGGCCGAGGCGGCGGTCGCAGCCGCGACGGCGGCGGTCGCAGTCGCAGCGGCGAAGGTCACGGAAGCCGAGGCGACGACCAAACGAAGCGAAGCCGAGTACACTCGCGCGAAGGCCGAGTTGGCTCGAATCAAACAACTCGCCTCTGAGAACGCGATTCAGCATCGGGTCGTCGATGAGGCCGAGAGTCAACTTGGGGCGGCAGACGCGGCGCGGGGCGAGGCCGCGGCGAAGATCGAATCGGCCAAGGCGGGCCACAAGGAAGCCGAGGCGAAACTGGCCAAGGCCCAAGCCGACGTCGTGGCCGCTACCGCTCGAGTAGCCGTGGCCGAGGCGAATCGCGGTGTCGCTGAAGCCATGTTGCAGTACGCCAAGATCACGGCGCCATTCGACGGCGTGGTCACCGAACGCAACGTCCACACTCGTCACTTCATCGCAAGCGCCGGCGCTCGCGAGCCACTGTTCGTTGTCGTCCGAAGCGACCTGGTGCGCGTCTTTGTCGATGTACCAGAGAAAGATGCGACTCTGGTCAGCGTGGGGAACCGTGCGATCGTTCGAGTCCAGTCCGCCGGCGGGAAGCCCGTGGAGGGCGCCGTCACCCGCTCGGCGTGGGCGCTCGATCGCACGAGCCGAACGTTGTGTACCGAGATCGATCTACCGAACGCCGACGGCCAGCTGCGGCCCGGCATGTACGCGAACGCCGCCATCGTGGTCGACGAACGTGCAGCGGTCATGTCCTTGCCCGCCAGTGCAATCCTCAGGCAGGCCGACAAGACGGTCTGTTGCTGCGTCCAAAACGGCAAGGTCATGCGCAAAGCGATCACTGTCGGGCTTACAGACGGGACGCTGGTCGAAGTGGTCGCCGGGCTCGACGGCACCGAAGAGGTCGTCAAGGCCAACGCCGGCTCGCTCACGGAAGGACAATCCGTGCAGACAAAGCCCGCCGCCAAGTGAAACGTGAAACGGGTCGGCACGCAGGCCGCTGCCGATGGAGCCCGCAAGCCTCGCAGTTTGCGGCACAATGACTCGCACGTGTAGCATGACGCCATCGGCGCACAGCCGGCGCCCGGCGCTGTCCGGCTCGTCTCGGAAGAGATAGACCGTGTCGTCTGGAAGGCTATCGTCCGTCGGAAGGGGAAGAAGAAATCGGCAACAGCGAGTTCTGATCTGAGCGAACCGGCGATCAGTATCCTGGCTGACCGGCCGCAGGCTTCGCGACGTTTCCAGCGGAGCTTGGCTTGTTTTCGTGCAGCAACACACGCAGCTCCTCCCACTTCGCGTGGACTTCGTGGCAGTTTTCGCCGCCGGGCTTGTAGATCGACTTGAGCTTGCCGGCGATAACGTCGGCTTGGCCAATGATCTCGTCGTAGCAGCATTGGTTACACACGCTTAAGACGCCGAGGGCGTCCTTGGCCTCCGAGCGAACAATCCAGTACGGGTCGTTCTTTTCGGCGATGCGCAACGCTGCCACCACATCTTCGCGACTGCAGTCGCACGCGGCGTCGTCGCAGTGCAGCGGCTGACTCCATCGCAGCGCTCGGGCGGCGGCGGCCCGGACTTGCCAGGCCGGATCGCACATCAGCGCGTGCGTGAGCGCGGGCACAACCTGTGGAACGCAGCAGGCGTCGAACGAGCCGAGCGCATGGGCGGCCTTGACGCGTTGCGCCCGAGTGCAGCAGCACGGATCCGTTTCTTCGCACGCCACGACGGCTTTGGGCTGCGGCAGCGGCTGGTGGCAGCAATCGTTCTGGCAGCGCTGCGGGCACTCCGGGTGTTTCGGACAGGGCGTGCAACGGCACGGACTGAGCAGACACAGAATGTACTCCTCCGCCTTGTCGCTGTTCTTGCGGTGGCCGGCCCACGCGGTCGCCAGCGCGGACGTGAGTGCCACAGCCACGGCCACTCCGAACGCCTGTCTCAAGCTTGTGCGTCTCATGGTTTCCTCTCGTTCACGTTATTGTTCCGCAGGAACGGCCAGTCTCGCGCTCTAGATCAGTCCGTTCCCAAATGGCTTTGCGTGATTCTGGGAGTCCGCAGGGACAGTAGCCCGACGCGCCAG
>DAIOWH010000040.1:0-39776 GCA_036758585.1 Planctomycetia bacterium | reverse complement strand
CCAGGTATTTCCGGAACAACCCCACCAAATGAAAAAGCCGGCATGGTTCAAAAAGGTGTCAGGCACCGTTGCCGGAACGGCCCGAAGGGTGCTTCGCACAACGGTGCCTGACACCTTTTTGAACCATGCCAAAAAGCCCACACCAATAGACCAGGCGCACGGCCAAGTCTACCGGCCACGATCGATACCAAGCGGTGCGCGCACGTTCGTTCATTCGACCTCAAGGATAGGCCAGAAAACCTGATGCTGCGTCGCGCCAGTGCAGCGGTACTCGCCTTTGCGCAAATTTAAGGCTTCGCTATACTTCCTTCGGTCGCGTGGAGGCGCGACGATGGGAGTACCACAACTCACACGGTCGGAACGTCACTTGGGAGGCTGTCACGGATGCTTAGCCTCGTGCGACTAAGAAGGCTCACCGTTCTGTGGGTCGTTCCGGTAGTAAGCCTGCTCGTGCTCGCGATCGGTTCGACCGGTCAGGAGCCGCCCCCCGGCGATCGGGCGGTGGCCGAGGGCAGTCTCCGAGATGACTTCGAGCACGGCGACGTCGCCTGGGTATCGGAGGGCGGCGACGCGAGTCATCGCGTGCGGTTGCACGATCGCACGCCCGACATCGCTCACACCGGCGCAGGTTCCGAGCGAATCGCGCTGACGGCGGGCAACGGCAGCCATCTGCACTACGGCTACCCTGTCTCGCGAGCGCTGGTTTGCGACGACCTCAAGGTGTCGTTGTGGCTCAAGGGAGATCGCCCCGGCGTGCGGCTGCTTGCCCGCGTCGTGTTTCCGCGAGAGCGAGACCCCGACACCCTGCAACTCTTGGGCACGCTCGTGCCCGGCGCGGTATACGATCAAGCCGGCAACTGGCAACAGCTCGAGTTGACTCAACCAGTTGTTGCGGTCGAGCGCCAGGCACGGTTGCTGCGAGCATCACTGGGTCGCGACGTCGACACACGTGAGGCGTATGTCGACCGCATCGTGCTCAACGTCTTCACCGGCCCAGGCGACGCGACCGTCTGGATCGACGACCTGGAAGTATCGCCCACTTTCGAATCGCACTCGCGCACGGCCACGGCCAAGCTCGGCGAACCGGGCGAGTCGATTGCGCCAGACGTCGAGATCAGCCAAGATCGGTTGCTCGTGGCGGGTCGGCCGCGACTGCTGCGAGCGATGCGAGCGCCGGGCGTCCCGGCGACCAGGCTCAAGGAGTTCGGATTCAGCGTCGTGGCGGTCGAATGGCCGCTCGATGTGGAGTTGCTGCAACAAGCAGTCACTGAGCGAATGTGGCTGATGCCCGAGTTGCCGGCGCGGTCGCTCGATGAGGCGGTGTCGGGGCCGGCGATCAGTCAGCTTCTCGGTCAGTTTCCCTTTCGCGAGTCCGTACTGTGCTGGAACATCGGCGTTCAGATCGGTCCCGGTGCGTCGACGTCGACTATCGCGGCCGCACGCCAACTTCGCGCACACACTCCACGTCGTCCGGTCGCGGGGGACGTGACCGGTAACTTCCGCAGTTTCTCGCGTGAACTCGAAATGGTCGGCGCCCACCGTCTGCCAATCGGCACGGCCATGGACATCCGGCGCTATCGCGACTGGCTCAGCCAGCGTCGATACCTGGCCCGGCCTGGCACGTATTTCTTCACGTGGGTCCAGGCCGCTCCGGCGCCGAGCATCGACCCCGAAGTTGCCGACAGCCTCGGGCCTGACGCAGACCAGGTACGGCTACTGACGTACGCCGCGCTCGCCGCCGGATGCCGCGGGTTTGGCTTCTGGGCCGATCAGTCGCTGGGCCAGTCGGGCATGGGGCGCGAGCGACTGCTCGAACTTGGCCTGCTCAATCTCGAACTGCAGTTGCTCGAACCGTACTTTGCGTCGGCCGGATCCGTCAGCACGACGCCGGTGGAGACGTTGCCAGTGCCGGTGACGCGCGGTCCGGGCGCGACCGTGGCCCCCGCTCGCAACATGTTCGGCAACAAGCGCGGTTTCGGCGGCGGGTTCGCTCCATTGCCGAAACAGAAGGTCGTTCCCGATATCGAACGACAGGACATCGAAGCGACTCTGGTGCGAAGCGACTACGGGCTTGTCGTGTTGCCCGTGTGGTATGGGCCGGGCGCGCAGTTCGTGCCTGGCCAACTCGCGGCGAACGATCTGAACATCGTGGTACCGGCGATCCCCGACGCGGCCCAGGCTTGGCTCGTGACGCCAGCCGAACTGCGAAGCCTGAAACGCGAGCGAGTAGCGGGCGGAACGCGACTGACGCTGCCTGAGTTCGACCTGACCGCGATCGTGCTGGTCACCTCCGACGCCGCCACGCTCACGCAGCTCCGCAAGGAGATCGCCAAGACCGCTCCGCTCGCCGCCCTGTGGGCGACCGAACTGGCCGGCGCCGAATACGAGCGCACTCGCCGCGTCGATGCCCAACTGGCGACGCTCGGCCACGCCCTGCCCGACTCGGCCGCGCTGCTGCAAGCGGCCGGAGAGCAGCTTTCGGTCAGCCGCCGCGCGCTCGAACGCAGCGACTTCCGCACCAGCTACGTCGCCGCGCATCGCTCGATGCGATCGCTCCGATTGCTGCGTCGGGCGCACTGGGACGGCGCGGTGAAACCGATGAGCTTCGCACACGCCAGCTTGTACACGACGGCATTCGATACGCTGCCGCACCACTGGGACCTGGTCCGTGCCATAGACGCCGGCCAGTTCAGCAGCAATCTCATTGCTGGCGGCGATTTCGAGAGCGCCGAGGCGCTGGCCGACGGTGGCTGGAGCCAGACGGTCGAGATCGACGAACAACTCGAGGTAGGCGCGACCCTTTCGTCAGACAACCCGCACGGCGGCAGCCGATCGCTGCACCTGCAACTAAAGCCCGACGACGCGGCCGAGTTGCCGGCGTCGCTCGACCCGCAAGTGGCCGCGCTCGTGAGCAAACCAGTCCTGATCAAGGCGGGCGACGTTCTTCGCGTGCGCTTTTGGATGCGCGTCCCCGCGCCGATCGAGGGCAGCGCCGACGGAGCGGTCATCTTCGATTCGATCGGCGGCCGGTCGTTGGCCCTGTCTCAGGTCGAACCGCTCGAATGGAAGCAATTCACTTTCTACCGATACGCGACTCGTAGCGATGAGCTGACGATCACGATCGGGTTGACCGGCGTCGGCGACATCTATGTCGACGATCTCGAGGTCGCCCGGCTCATCGGCCCCGCCGCTCTCAACCGTCCGGCAGGCAATCCGCTCCGCTGACGAATCCGAAGCACGAAACTTTCGCGATTTCGGTTTTATCCGAGGGCTTACTTTCGCGCCCGTGGCGTGCTATAGTCAATCCGCTGTTTTTCGGCAACCATTGGGTCCAGGCCGCAGTTGCGAGACACGCCTATGGACGCAAAGCTGGTAGTGGCCAAAGGCAAGACCACTGTAAAAGAGATACCGCTCGGCGCACCGAAGATACTCATCGGACGCCGCAATGACTGCGGGGTGCGCATCCCGTCGCCATTCGTCAGCCGACTGCACTGCGAACTGACGCAGGCCGACGATCGGCTGATGGTCCGCGATCTCGGAAGCTCCAACGGCACCTTTGTGAACGGCACCAAGGTGAAAGAGAAGGAGCTGAGGTCGGGCGACACGCTGGGGGTTGGTCCGCTGACGTTCATCGTCCAGGTGGGTGGCGTGCCAGTTGGCGCTGCGGCGGACGCGGACGATTTCGTCGTCGACGAGGCGCCGGCCGGCGACGGAGCCGACTTTGTCGTTGCCGACGAGGCCGCGGTCGCCGATGACGTCGTGGTCGACGCCGAGGAGGTCGTGGCGGCCGAGGTTGTGTCTGACGAAGGGGAATCGGATTTCGTGGTGAATGAAGGGGCAGCCGTCGGAGGAGGGGACGGTGACTTCGTTGTTGATGAAACTGCCGCCGGCGAGGGCGCCGACTTCGTGGTCGATGAGGCTGCCGCGGGCGACGGGGCCGACTTCGTCGTAAACGAGAACGCGGCCGCGGACGGCGATACGATCCACGAGGGTAATGTCGCCGACCTGTTCGGCCAGACCGAACCCGCGGACACCGAGCCTGCTGCTGAGCCGCCCCCCGAACCAAAGGAAGAGAAGAAGAAGGGCGGTTTGTTCTCCAAACTCTTCAAGAAAAAAGAGAAGGCCCCAACCGCTGCACCAGCCCCTTCACCTCCGCCCGCCGAGGGGCGACCGGTCGCCGCCGAGCCGCCGGCAGCCAGCGAGGCCGAGTCGATGCCCGACTTCTTCGTACAGGACGATTCCGCCCAACCCGCGGGCGCCGAAAAAATGGGCGAAGACGAACTCGCCGACTTCCTCACCGGCCTGAACGAGAAAGAACAGTAGGCGGCCTCTCGCCAGCGACCCGCACGACTGCCTCGGCTCACACCGTTCGATTCTTGGCCTCGATCGACGACCTGGGAGCGTGGCGCAATAGGCCTACCTGCCGTTCAATCCAAACGCCTTTCGCAGGCAAGCAGCCGCCTCTCGGGCGCGGGAGAGTTCTACGGCGGCGGTGATGTGCACTTCGCTGGTGTTGATCATGAGCACGCGGATTTGCGGGCCGGACAGCGCGGCGAACATGCGGGCCGCAACGCCAGTGTGCGTGCGCATCCCGACCCCCATGATCGTGAGCTTGGCGATGTTCGGGTCGGCCGCAACCTCGCCGCCAATCTCAGACGTGACCGCACGGGCGGCGGTCACCGCGGCGTCGAGGTTCTCGCGCGGCACGGTGAACGAGACGTGGGCCAGTCCGTCGGTCGACACGTTCTGGACGATCATATCCACGACGGCGCCGGCCTTGGCGATGTGAGCAAATATTCGTGCCGCAATGCCGGGCTGATCAGGGACGCCGAAGACCGTAACGCGGGCTTGATCTTCGCTCAGCGCCACATCACTGACGACGATCGCTTCCATCGACGGCAGTTGCTGAACCACGGCGGCCAGCGAATTGTTGCGCATGGCAGTGCTGGCACCGCCCGCCTTGCGGATGTAACCGGCGGCGACCGGTCCGGCGCCGCCCGCGGCGCTCGGCACTTTGTCGAGTTGAAACGCTCGATGAACCGCGCGGAGTGCGTCGGCCGCTCGGTCCCGGTCGACGAGCGCAGATATTTTGATCTCGCTGGTGGTGATCATCTTGATGTTGATTTGCTCGGCGGCCAGGGCGGCAAACATGCGGTCGGCGACGCCGCTGTGGGTGCGCATGCCGACGCCGACGACCGAGACCTTCGAGACGTTGTCTTCGTGGTGCACGCCGCCCGCCTCGATCTCGCGGGCGATCTCGGCCGCGACGTGCAGCGTCTCGTGCAGCTCGCCGCGCGGCACGGTGAACGAGACCTGCGTCAACCCGTCGGTCGCGACGTTCTGCACGATCATGTCGGTGACGATGTTGTGCTCGGCCACGCGAGCGAAGATGCGGTGGATCGTGCCCGGCTGATCGGCGACGCCCCAGATCGTGACGCGAGCCTCGTCTTTCACCATCGCCGCGCCGCAGACGACGACGTTTTCCATTTCAGCCGTTTCAGGAATGATCCAGGTGCCGTCCGAGTCGCTGAACGAGCTGCGGACGTGAATGGGCACGTCGAATTTCTTGGCGAATTCGATCGAGCGGCTGTGCATGACCCCGGCGCCGGCCGAGGCCAGTTCGAGCATTTCGTCATAGCTGATCGACGTCATCTTGCGGGCTTCGGGCACGATACGCGGATCGGTTGTGTAGACGCCGTCGACGTCGGTGTAGATCTCGCAGGCGTCGGCGTCGCTCGCGGCCGCGAGCGCCACAGCCGTCGTGTCGGATCCGCCCCGGCCGAGCGTGGTGATGTTGTCGCTCTCGTCCACGCCTTGAAACCCGGCGACGATCACGATCTGCCCCGCGGCCAGCGCCTGACGGATGCGGTCGGTCGAGATGCTCTTGATGCGGGCCTTGGTGTGAAACGCATCGGTGACGATGCCGACCTGGCCGCCGGTCAGACTCACGGCCGGCTGGCCGAGCGACTGGATCGCCATCGCCATCAGCGCGATGGAGATTTGTTCGCCAGTCGAGAGCAGCATGTCCATCTCGCGAGCCGGCGGTTGCTCGGTGATTTGCTTGGCCAGTTCGATCAACTCATCGGTGGTATCGCCGCGAGCGCTGACCACGACGACGACTTGATGGCCGGCCTGTTTCGCACGGATCGCTCGCCGCGCGGCGGCCACGATACGTTCGCTGGTGGCGACGCTGCTGCCACCGAATTTTTGAACCGTAAGGGGCAAGGGTGGGTCTCCTATGCTGAGCGGCACGTTTCTCACGTGCCAAGGTCGTTGAGGAAGAGGTGGCACGTTGGAACGTACCCCACTTCCTTGCGGGCCGCGGGTTAATCACCAAGGAAGAAACGCATCAGGTCTTCGCCCCGATCAAATCGGTGTGGGCCGCGGACGGCCGCGAACTCGTCGTAGGTCCCACCGCTCGGGGCAACGCCGCTGCCGGCGATGGTCCAGGGCACCAGGCCGCGACCGTGCACTCGCTCGCGCAGTAGCGTGCGATGGTCGGGCGATATCAAGATGCGCCAGCGACCGTGGCGTTGCAAGGCGGCGACCATCGGGCCGACGATGTGGCGGTCGATCTCTTCGAGCGCCTTGACCTTCTCGTCGGCCTTGCCTTCGTGGCTGGCCTCGTCGGTGGCCTCGATGTGGACGCAGACGAGGTCGTGTTCGTTGAGGGCCTCGACCCCCGCACGGCCCTTGGCGGCGTAGTCGGTGTCGAGGTAGCCGGTCGCCGTGGGCACGTCGATGCGCGTCCAGCCGAGAAACGCGGCCACGCCGCGCAACAGATCCACGGCGGTGATCATCGCGCCGCGCTTGCCGTATAGTTGATGGAACGGAGTCAGGTTTGGTGCTTGGCCCTGGCCCCACAGCCATATCTGCGTGACGGGCGACTCGCCGCGGGCTCGGCGTGTGCGGTTGAGCGGATGGCCGTCGAGAAACGAGCGGCTTTGGGTCATGAGGTCGCGCAGCAGCTCGGCGCCCGGCCCCGCGGGCAGGTGATCAGCGATGGGCTTGTCGGGAATATCGTGCGGCGGCTGGGTCTTGGTTTCGCGAGCGAACGGGGCTGGCACAGCGGGCGAGCCGCGGAAGATCATGAGGTTGCGATAGCTCACGCCAGCGTGAAACTCCAGCGGTCCGCCGTACAGGTGCTCCCGGACACTCTCCATGTACGCCTTGCCGTCGGGAATGGAGACGTGCCCGCCCGAGAAGTCGACCATCACGTCGTCGATGACGGTCACGAGGTTGCAGCGAACCGCCCAGTCGTGCGGTCCGAGCGTGATGCCCATCGCGGCGGCTTCGAGCGGCGCGCGGCCGGTGTAGTACTTGAGTGGGTCGTAGCCGAACAACGACAGCGTGGCGACGTCGCTGGCTGGCGTAAGCGAATCGGGGACGTTGTTCGACTGGCCGACGACGCCGTCGCAAGCGACGCGATCCATGTTCGGCTTGCGAGCAGCCTGGAGCGGGGTCTTGCGGCCCAAACTTGCTTGCGGCTCGTCAGCACACCCGTCGGGGATGATGATGGCGTATTTCATCGAGAAGCTCTCAGCGATGGGCCGTCGGAAATCGGCATCGACGCCGGCCGGGGCGCCGACGGCCGACAGCTCATCAGCCTTCCACTTTCATACAGACGCTCGGCAGTCGGAGGCAAGTGAGGCCGTCGATTTCGGTGAGTGCGGCTCGCACATTCGCGTCTACGGCGTTGTGGGTCATGAAGATGAGCGGCACGGCGGCGCCTTCGCGATCTTCGGCGGCTTCGGGTTGGATGACCGAGGAGATAGATATCTTGTGGTCGCCCAGTGCGCGAGCCAGTTGCGCGAGCGCGCCGGGTCGATCTTCGACTTGGAACCGCAGGTAGTAGCGGCCGTGGATTTTCTGGGGCGTGGCGACGGGCAGCGCGGACACGTCGGGATCCGTCCAGAGCCGCAGCGTTCGGAAAGTGACCGCGGCGCGACCGAGCGCGGTATCGATGATGTCGGCGACGACTGCACTCGCCGTGGGCATCTGGCCGGCGCCGCGGCCGTAGAACAGCGTGTCGCCAACTGCGTCGCCGACGACCTGGATCGCGTTGTACGCGCCGCGCACTTCGGCGAGCGGCGTGTGCTGACGAACGAGCGTGGGTGCGACCGCCAGCCCGATAGCCCCATCGGTCAACCGGGCGGTCGCAAGCAGTTTGATCGTGTAGCCGAGTTGTCCGGCGTAGCGGACGTCGACCGCGTCGAGCCGATCGATGCCGTGACGCGTAATCTGCGCGGTCGAGACGCGCGAGCCGAAGCCGAGTTGCGCGAGGATCGCAAGCTTGTGCGCGGCGTCGGTGCCGTCGACGTCGAGCGTCGGATCGGCCTCGGCGTAGCCCAGTTGCTGCGCCCGGGCCAGTGCGGTCGCGTAGGACTCACCCGTTTCGGTCATCGCCGTGAGAATGTAGTTGGACGTACCGTTGAGGATGCCGGTGATCGAGACGATCTGGTTGGCGACGAGGCATTCGCCGACGGCGGCGATGATTGGAATGCCGCCGCCGACCGACGCCTCGAACGCGATCGAGCGGCCAAGCGTGTGGGCCTGATCGAAAATCTCGGGTCCGTGCTCGGCCAACAACGCCTTGTTTGCCGTGACGACGTCCTTGCCGGCTTGCAGCAGATCCATGAGCACGCGGCGTGTGGGCGTAACGCCGCCCATCAGTTCGACGGCGATCTCAACCTGCGGGTCGCGGCAGACGCGGTTGTAGTCAGTTGTGACAATCTCGGAGGGCACGCTGGCCGGCCGGTTCTTACGTGCGTCCCGCACCACGACGTGACGCAGTTCGAACGACAGCCCAACGCGGCGCGCGATCCGATCGTGGTGCTCCAGCAGCAGTTTTGCCACGCCGCCGCCCACCGTGCCGAGACCCAGAAGTGCAACACCGACGGAACGCATGCGAGAAGGATGAAGTAGAAAGGATGAAGGATGAACTCTGGTTCCTCCTTCATCCTTCTGGCTCTTTTGTGTGACCTCTGACTTCTATACGGAGCCGGGACTGATCAGTGGGCCAGACTCGCTGCCGACGCCGCCCTTCAGCGGTTGGGCGGGCTTGGCGGCGGGTTTGGATTCGGCGGCTGCGGGCGCTGTCTCTTCGTCGCCGCGACCTTCCTTGGCCCACTGAACCCGTTTGCGTGAGAGGCCAATCTTGCGATCGGCCGCATCGACGCGCAGGATCTTCACCTCGACTTCGTCGCCCACGCCAACTTCGTCCTCGGGGTTCTCGACCTTGTGGTCGGCCAGTTCGGAGATGTGCAACAGGCCTTCAAGCCCGGCCTCGAGTTCGACAAAGACGCCGAAGTTGGTGAGCTTCGTGACCTTGCCCTTGACCATGTCGCCCGGTTGGTACTTCGAGGGAATATCCGTCTCCCACGGGTCCTTGCGCAGCTGCTTCAGGCCCAGCGCGATACGCTTCTTGTCCTGATCGACCTGCAACACCTGACACTCGATCTCGTGGCCCTTCTCGATCAGTTCATTGGGATGGCTGATCTTGCGGGTCCAGCTCATGTCGCTGACGTGCAGCAGGCCGTCGATGCCCTCTTCGAGTTCGACGAACGCACCGTAATTGGTCAGGTTGCGGACGACGCCCTTGACGATCGTGCCCGTCGGGTACTTCTGCGCGACGCGGTCCCACGGGTTCGACTGGGTCTGTTTCATGCCGAGCGAGATTTCCTGCTTGTCGCGATTGATCGCGAGCACGACGACCTCGACCTCGTCGCCGGCGCGGACGATCTCGTTGGGATGGTTGATGCGCTTGGTCCAGCTCATCTCGCTGATGTGTACCAGGCCTTCGATGCCCTCTTCGAGGTTCACGAAGGCGCCGTAGCTCATCACGTTCACGACCTCGCCCTTCACGCGCGTGCCGACCGGATACTTGTCGGGCACCTTGTCCCATGGGCTGGGCGTGAGCTGTTTGAGGCCGAGTGCGATTTTCTCCTTGGCGTGGTCGACGTGCAGCACCTTGACGTCGATCTCCTGGTCGATCTGAACCATCTCGCTGGGATGCCCGATGCGGCCCCAGTTCATGTCGGTGATGTGCAGCAGACCGTCGAGGCCGCCGAGATCGACGAACACGCCGAAGTCGGCGATGTTCTTGACCATGCCGCGCCGCACGTCGCCCACCTTGATTTCCGACAGCAAGGCTCGCTTCATTTCCTCGCGCTGCTCTTCGATCATCTTGCGGCGGCTGACGACGATGTTGCGGCGGCTCTCGTCGATCTTAAGTATCTTGCACTGGATCGGCTTGCCGATGAAGTCGGCGATGTCGCTCGGCCGCCGGATGTCCACCTGACTGGCGGGCAGAAACACGTTGACTCCGATGTCGACCAACAGGCCGCCTTTGATCTTGCGGGTGACGGTGCCGCTGACGAGGTCGCCCTCTTCGCACTCGCTGGTCACTCGCTCCCAGCCGCGGATGCGCGACGCCTTGCGCTTCGAGAGGATGATCTCGCCGCCCTCATCTTCCATGCCTTCGAGCAAGACTTCGAGCGGTTCGCCGGGTTTCGGCGGCTCCTCGCCTTCCCACTCGTGCAGCGGCACGAGGCCCTCGCTCTTATAGCCCACGTCGACGACGACGTTGTCGCCCACAACGTTAACCACGCGCCCGCTCACAATGTGACCCACTTCAAACACCTGGCCGCTCGTCTCGAACAGGCCAGTCAAGTCGTTCACGTTCTCTAGAGCCAGCGCGGACTCGATCTCGGATCGCAACTCGTCTTCGGCAACATCAAACTCCCGCAATAGGTTTCGATCAACCATAAACTCACTCAGATCTTGGCACGGCCACGAGGCCGCGCGGTGGTCCAAAACTGGCGCGCCGATCGGCGTGCATCATCAGTTCGGAAGGGGGGAAATATACCACAGAGTCGGGAGATGGAACTAGCCGGGAATACGGCTTGGTGCAACTCAACTCTGTGAGATGTCCCGATGCTGGCAGCCTGAGCCCGCCGGTCGGTCGCAAACGCCCCCGACGTCGCGAAACCGTCCAATCGGTCGAGCGTCTCGACCGATCGCTGCGCCATTGTCGCAAATGCCGATTGGTGGATGAAAACGAGGTAGTCGAGGCATGGGGCGGGAACTCGGCGACTGTCCGCGCTGCCGGAGTGCCGCCGATCGGATAGAATCGTGACCACGTGAACGGTTTTGGCTGCAAGCTCAACCCACACGGAGAGCACGTATGACGAGTCAACTACGCTATTCAGCGAGGGTTGCGTTGTGTTCGGCGGGGCTATCCATCGCGGTGGCGCTGCTGTTTGCCGAGGTTCGCGGCCAGACTCAGAACTCGTACCCCATGCTGATGAGCCTGCGGCCGGTGGCGGTGCAGGTCGGCCAGGTGACGGAGTGCGAGGTGTCGGCGAGGTACAACTTGCACGGGGCGTACATGGTGCTGGTCGCGGGCGAGGGCGTGACCGGCGAGGTAGTACAGCCGGAAAAGAAAGAAGGCGAGAAGCCGCCGGATAAGAAACCGAATGTGCCGCGCGCCAAGCTGCGGTTCACGGCGACCGCCGACGCTGTGCCAGGTCCGCGCGACTTTCGGTTAATCACGCCGCAGGGGGCAAGCACGGTCGGTCAACTCGTCGTCGTACGCGACCCGATCGCAAACGAAACGGGCGATAACAACACCGCCGCGCAGGCTCAGACGATCACGCTACCGGCGACTGTGTGCGGCGCGATTGAAAAGGTTGAGGACGTAGACTGCTTCAAGTTCAAGCTCGATCAGCCGACGGTACTGACTTTCTGCGTGCGGTCGCAGCTTCTCGAAAACAGAATCCACGACCTGCAGGAACACGTTGACCCAATCATCACGCTGCGCGGAGCGACGGGCGGCACGCTGGCGACGAACGACAATCACTACGCGGGCGATCCGCTGCTGCATCACAAGTTCGACCAGCCGGGCGAGTATGTGCTCGAAATCCGCGACGTGCGTTACAAGGGAAACCCCGAGTGGGTGTATGCGATCGAGATAAACAGTCGGCCGTTCGTGACACAGGTCATGCCCGTGTCGGTGACGCCGGGAGTGGAGTCGAAACTCTCACTGGTCGGCTTCAATCTGCCGGCCGACGCAACAGCGACCATCGCCGTCCCGGCCGATGCGCCGCCGGGCCTGCGCTGGGTCGGGCCGGCCGTTGGCGGCCAGCCGGTGAACGCGGTCGCGGTGTTCGTCGCTTCCGTGCCCGTGGTGCTCAAGACTCCGGCCGGGCCGGCCGGGGCGGCCGTGTCGGCGCCGGCGCAGGGCGGCGCCGCCGGGGCGCCAGCAACGCCCGTCGGCCAGCCGATCAGTGTTCCAGCGATCATCAACGGCCGCATCGACAAACCGCTCGACGCCGACCGATTCACGTTTGAAGCCAAGGCAGGCCAGCAGCTCACGTTCGAGGTCATTGCCCGACGCGCGCAATCGGAGCTCGATTGCTACCTGCGCATCCTGAACGACAAGGGAGCGGCGGTCTCTGAGGCCGACGACCTGACGAGCGGGCGCGTCATGTACCAGGATTCGCTGATTGAGAACTGGACGGCGCCGGCCGACGGCAAGTACACCGCCGAGGTGCGCGATCTGCACCAGCGCGGCGGGCCGCAGTATACCTATGCGCTGTCGATCACGCCGAGCCAGCTCTACTACACGCTGGAGGTGGACACCGACAAGACGTTGCTCGCGCCCGGCATCAAGGCGCCGTTCTACGTGAAGGTCGTGCGCAAGAACGGCTTCGCGGGCGAGGTGCAACTCGCCGTCGACGGCCTGCCGGCCGGTGTGACGGCCGTGTGCGGCAAGATTCTGGCGGGCGGCGCCGATGGCTGCATCATCCTCGAGGCCGCCTCCGACGCGCCCGCCGGCGCAGAGAACCTCCGCATCACCGGCACGGCATCGCACCCGGTCAAGGACGCTCAGCCGCTGCAACTCGCCGCCGTCGCGCGGGTGATGCAAGAGTACTACTCGCCCGGCGGCGGACGCGGGCATTACCCCGTCGAGATGCACACGGCCTGCGTCGCCGAGCCGATGGATATTCGCTCGCTCAAGCTCAGCACCCAGGCGGTGACACTCAAGCATGGCGAATCGCAGAAGATCGACGTCGCCATCGAACGCGCGCCCGACATGAAGCAGAACGTCACACTCGACGTGCTGTACCAGCACCTCGAACAGCACTTCGGCAACAGCCTGCCCAAAGGGGTCACGGTGGACGTGGGGGCATCGAAGACGCTGTTGACCGGCGAGGAAACCAAGGGCCACATCACACTCAAGGCGGCCGCCGACGCCCCTGCGGCGGACAAACAACTCGTGCCCGTGATGGCTCACGTTTCAGTGAACTTCGTCATGAAAATGACGTACTGCGAGCCGTTGTGGATCACCGTTACGCCTGCCGCGAAGTGACGAAACGAGCGACCTGCGCGCCGGTGATAAATCTCTCGCAAAGCATGACACAATCGGGTAAATAGGGCGGGTCTTGTGGGACTGCCGAAGACGGAGCTTTTGCCGCTCGGCCCCTTGCGATATTCTGTGCATCCAGGAGTGAGCGTCATGAGCAAGGACATCCAAGAACACTTGAGAAACGAGACGGTTGCCGAACTGGAGCCTCCAGTCGGTCTGCGTGTAAGTCCGAACACTGCAGTGCGCGACGCCGTGATGCTCATGCAAGAGCGTCGCACGGGATGCGCTCTCGTGTGCGACGGCAACAAGCTCGTGGGCGTTTTCACTGAACAAGACTACCTGCGTCGGGTG
The DNA here is from genome assembly GCA_036758585.1 of Planctomycetia bacterium. GTDB lineage: Bacteria > Planctomycetota > Planctomycetia > JALXBF01 > JBGPMX01 > DAIOWH01. The sequence goes on along the minus strand of DAIOWH010000040.1, from coordinate 26,056 downwards.
ATCGGTCAGAAGCGAGACCTCGGAACACCCATCAGCGAGCTGATGAGCCTAAACCCGGCGACCGTGCGTACGACCGAGAGCATCGCCAGCGTGATCGAGCGGATTCATCGGGGCCGATATCGCCGGCTGCCGGTGATCAACGAGGCGGGCGAAGTCGTTGGTTGTGTGACGGTGCGGAACCTGGTACACCACTTGGCCGAGCACTTCCCGGCCGCCGTGTACAACGTGGCGCCCGTATCGAAACCTGTGCAAGCCGATCGCGATGGGGCGTAGCGTTCCCGTCCCTGAGCAACAAGGAGAATGAAGGCGATGTCCGTTTCGACTGTGGCCCCCCAGGCGGCCGAACCTAAAGCAAAGCCGATGCACGAAAAGCCGATCCAAGAACTTGAGACGGTCGTTGTCCGGTTCTGCGGCGACTCGGGCGATGGCATGCAATTGGCCGGCGAGAAGTTTACGACCGTGTCGGCCATCCTCGGAAACGACGTCAGCACGTTGCCCGATTTCCCGGCCGAGATCCGAGCGCCACAAGGCACGCTCGCGGGCGTCAGCGGCTTCCAAGTCTGCTTCTCCAGCAAGGACATCATGACGCCCGGCGACGAAGTGGACACGCTCGTCGCCATGAACCCGGCCGCACTCAAAACCAATCTGAAGGATCTCAAACGCGGCGGCTACCTGATCGTCGATGAAGACTACTTCGACAAAGAAGGGCTGCAGCTCGCAGGGTATCAGTCGAATCCGCTCGATGACGGCAGCCTGAACGGCTACCGGCTCGTGCGTGTTCCGATCACGAAACGGAACCGCGAGGCTGTGGGCGACGACCTGCGCAAAGAGGACGGTAAGGCGCTCTCGCCCAAGGATATTGATCGGTCGCGAAACGTGTGGGCGCTCGGACTGGTCTTCTGGATGTATCAGCGGCCGCTCGATCCGACGATCCGCGGCATCCGGGAAAAATTTGCGAAGAAGCCGGCCGTCGTCGAGCAAAACGTCCGGACGCTCAAGGCGGGATACAACTTTGGCGAGACGACCGAGGCGATCGCGGTCCATTACCGTGTTCCGAAGGCGACCGTGTACAAGACCGGCCGCTATCGCCAGATCATGGGCAACGAGGCCACGGCGTTCGGACTCATCACGGCCGCGAAGCTCGCAGGAAAGAGTCTAGTCTACGCGACGTACCCGATCACGCCCGCGAGCGACATTCTTCACGAGCTGGCCAAACACAAACAATTCGGTGTGTTGACGATTCAGGCCGAGGACGAGATCGCGGCAATCGGTGCGGCGATTGGTGCGTCGTTCGGTGGCGCCATTGGCGTTACTGGTACGAGCGGGCCCGGCGTCGCGCTTAAGTCAGAGGCAATCGGACTTGCCGTGATGACGGAGTTGCCCGTCGTTATCATTGACGTGCAACGCGGCGGGCCAAGCACCGGGCTTCCGACCAAGACGGAACAAGCCGACCTGCTTCAAGCCATGTTCGGCCGCAACAGTGAATCTCCTGTCGCCATCGTCGCCCCGGCCACGCCCGCGGACTGCTTCGCGATGATCCAAGAGGCGGTACGAATCGCCGTCCGATTCATGACGCCCGTCATGTTCCTCTCCGACGGCTACGTCGCCAACGGCGCCGAACCGTGGATGATTCCAGATCCGAAATCGTTCGCGAGAATCGAGATCTCACATCCGGCCGTGTCGAACAACGACGGCAAAGGCTTTCTGCCGTACAAGCGCGACGAGCGACTCGTTCGGCCGTGGGCGCTGCCCGGCACGCCCGGCCTCGAACATCGCATCGGCGGCATCGAAAAACAGGACGTCACCGGCAACGTCAGCTACGACCCGGCGAACCATCAACACATGATCAACACGCGAGCGGCGAAGATCGCCGGCATCGCGAACGACATTCCACTGCAAACCGTACACGGCGATGAACAAGGCGACCTGCTCGTCGTCGGCTGGGGCGGCACGTTCGGCCACATCACGTCCGCCGTCGACGCGGCCCGCAGGAAAGGCCAGAAGGTGTCATCGATTCACCTGCGCTACTTGAATCCCGTGCCGCGAAACGTCGGAGACATTTTGAAACGGTTCAAACGAGTGCTCGTCCCAGAACTCAACCTCGGCCAACTGCGCATGCTGCTCCGCAACTGCTTCATGATCGACGCCGAGGGCCTGAACAAAGTCGCCGGCTACCCGTTCCGCGAACGAGAAATCACGGCAAAAATCGACGAGATGCTGAAGTGATCGTACGTCAGCCGTTGGGCCGACGCCAAATGGAACAAGGAATTGGAACAATGGGCCAGTCAGGCTGAAGCCTGACACATTGATACGAGGAACTCGACCGATGGGCGTTTCGACACCAATGCCGGTGATGACGCATAAGGACTTTCAGAGCGACCAGGAGATTCGCTGGTGCCCGAGTTGCGGCGATTACTCGATTCTCGCCCAGGTGCAAAAGGTCCTGCCCAAACTGGGCGTTCCGCGTGAGAAGTACGTGTTCGTTTCGGGTATTGGTTGCTCCAGCCGATTCCCGTATTACATGAACACGTACGGCTTTCACACGATTCACGGGCGCGCCCCGGCTATTGCCACGGGGCTCAAAGTCGCCAGGCCCGACCTGACCGTCTGGGTCATCACCGGAGACGGCGACGCCCTATCGATTGGCGGCAACCACTTCATGCACGTCATCCGTCGCAACGTCGACCTGAAACTCGTGCTGTTCAACAATCAGATTTACGGCCTGACCAAGGGCCAGTACTCGCCGACATCGCCCCAGGGACAAGTCACAAAATCCACTCCAATGGGCGCGGTCGAGAATCCTCTCAATCCGATCAGCGTCGCGATTGCCGCTGAGGCCACGTTCGTCGCCCGGTCGGTGGACACTCACGTTGCCCACCTGCAGATGGTGCTCGAACGTGCCGCCAAACACAAAGGCACTGCCTTCGTCGAGGTCTACCAAAACTGCAACGTGTTCAACGACGGCGCCTTCGAGTACGCTGAAGCAAAGGAGAGCCGCGCGGATACCACGCTCAGCCTCGAGCACGGTAAACCGCTCGTCTTTGGCAAGTCCCGCGACAAGGGTATCCGCCTCAACGGTACGACCCCCGAAGTCGTGACGCTCGGCAAGGGTATCACCGAGGACGACCTGCTGTTCCACGACGAACGCACGCCCGAGCCGACGCTGGCCTACTTGCTCAGCCGCATGAAGCAGCCTGACTTTCCGGAACCGATCGGCGTGTTCCGTGCGGTCGAAAAACGCTCTTACGAAGAACTAGTCAATGAGCAGGTGACCAAGGCCATCGCTCAAAAGGGAGAAGGGGACCTCGCAGCGTTGTACGATAGCGAAGACGCTTTTATGGTGTAGCCATGCAATGCCCACACTGCGGCCACGACAACATTCCGGGCGCCGATGAATGCGCCCACTGCAAGCAGGACCTAACGTACCTCGATGACCCTGCCACGGCCGCTAGGTCCGAGGTGGAGCGGATGCTCATGGAGCAAACCGTTCGCGTGCTTGAGCCGCCGCAGCCGATCTGTGTTTCCGGCGACACACCGCTCCGCGAGGTGATCGACACGTTGATCTTGCGCAAGATCGGCTGTGTCCTCGTGACCGAGGGCCCGGAACTGGTGGGAATATTTACCGAGCGCGACGTGCTTATGAACATCGCCGGCCGGGAGGCGGAAGTCGGTGGCGACATGGTTCGCGAGTGGATGACGGCGAACCCCGAAACGATAGAAGAAGACGACAGTGTCGCGTTCGCGATTCACAAGATGGACGTAGGCGGCTACCGTCACTTGCCCGTGACCGAGGCGGGTCGTCCGACGGGCGTAGTCTCGATTCGTGACGTGGTTCGCTACTTGGCGAACGCCCTGGCCTCCTCCGCGCTGTGAACGTCCTTGCGCGTCGGTCCGAAACCCGGCCGCAACCTGGCGCAGCCCTTACTGGGGAATGGTGTAACGGTAGCACAGCAGACTCTGGATCTGCTTGTCTAGGTTCGAATCCTAGTTCCCCAGCTTCCTTTCTTACTGCAAGTCAGCACGCAGCCTGGCGGCAAACGTTGCGGTGATCCCGCCGTGATTTGCTTGCTGACGCGAGGGATTGCCGAGCGGCCGAACTGGTTTGCGCCCTACGTCACGAAGCGAGTTGATTGCAGCGATAGCGTGTGTTTATACTGCCCGCGAGTGAGTGCCGTACACGAGAGCGCAATCTATGCCCGGAACGTCAGGTCGAGTGAGGGTGGACGATCACTTTGACGACGTCGCGCCGGAAGCACCGGTCCGCTCCGCCGCCGACTATCTCAAGCGAACGCCGCCGGCGCCGATCACGTGGCCGCTCAAACTCCTCTTCGCCTTGCTAGCCGTCGTCGTCGGCGCGTTGTTCTTGTACTCCGGCTTCGTGACGATCACTCGCGACACACAGACTGCCGGACAAACGGCCGTTCCATCGCTCCAATCCGTGCGGTCGGCGGGCGAGTCTGCTGCCCAGTGAAGTGTTCGCATGGCTCAAACCGAGTATCGAGACTCTGTCGCGGTTGCGGCGGTACCGCAGCCCGGCGACCAGCGGCGGCCGCGCGTGATCGTGAGGCGCCGCCGCGCACAACCCTTCTTCGCACGCCACCCATGGTTGTTCGCCGGCGCCGTCGAACGCATCGACGGTCAGCCCGCCGACGGCGACGAAGTCAGCGTGTACTCGCATGACGGCGAGTTCATCGCACGCGGACTGTACAACGCCCAGAGCCAAATCCGAGTACGACTCTATGCCTGGGACGACCGGCCGTTGGACGAGATGTTCTGGCGCGAGCGACTCGACGCAGCAATCGAACTCCGGCGAAACGTTCTCAAGCTGGACCAGCCGTCGGGTGCCTGTCGGTTGGTGTTCAGTGAAGCGGACGGACTTTCGGGCGTGGTGGTCGACCGTTACGGCGATTGGCTTGCATTACAACTGACGAGCCTGGCGATGGCTCGACGCCGCGACATGCTCGTGCGTTGTTTGGTCGAACGCTGTCGCCCGCGCGGCATTGTGCTGCGCACCGAACGCGGCATTGCCGAGGCCGAAGGGCTTGAGATTGCCGACGGCCCAATCTGGGGCGAAGCGCCAGACGGTCCGGTCGCCGTGACGGAAAACGGCCTGCAGTTCTATATCGACATCCGAACCGGCCAGAAGACCGGATTCTACCTGGACCAGCGCGACAATCGCGTGCACGCCGCGGGCTTTGCGCGGGGACGCCGGGTGCTCGATGTGTTCTGCTACACGGGTGGCTTTGGCCTGGCAGCGGCCCGGGCCGGTGCGGCCGAGGTGGTCGGCGTCGACGTTTCCCGCACAGCGACCGAGCTTGCCCAGCGCAACGCCGTCGGCAATGGAATCAGGTCGATACGTTTTGAAACCGCCGACGCGTTCGAGTTCATGGAGCGGCTTGCCGCGAGCGGCCAGTCCGAATCGCGGTTCGGCATGGTCGTGCTCGACCCGCCGAAGTTCGCGCGTCATACGCGAGCCATCGACCAGGCTCTGCGCGGATACCTGCGGGCCAACCTGCTCGCAATTGGCCTGCTCGAACCGAACGGCATCCTGGTCACATGTTCGTGTTCCGGACATGTCTCGCGCGACGACTTCACTACCGTGCTCGCTGCGGCATCCGCCCAGTCGCGCCGATCCGTTCAGTTCCTTGCCCAACTCGGCCAAGCGCCCGATCACCCGGTGGCCGCGTCGTGCCCCGAAACGGACTACCTCAAGTGCTTCATCGCCCGCGTCGTGTAGCAACAATCAGTAGACCACGGGCATGCCGACCGAGTAGCGATAGTGGCGGCGTTGCGCGTCCAGTCCGTGGCGTTCGCTTATCGACTGCCACGACTTGGCGACCGTATCGAGCGCCGCTTTGGGCGTCGCTGCCTTCTTGACCACGGCACGAGCCTGTTCGTCAAGCACATCTTGATACTCGTCGGCGTGTCCGATGCGAAGCACTGAGACGGCGTTGGCCTGGGAGAGGGTCTCGCGCATAGAGGTCAGGTACGATTCGGCCCCAGCGGCGCTCCAACCCGCCCCCAGCCACGTGGCCGAATCGATGACGTGGCTGAGCCGATAGGGCGTGAGGCCATAGCTCGGCGCCGCGACGCTGGCCAGGCTGTGTTCGCGGTCGGTCAAGAATCCGAGGAAGTCGAACGCCGCATCCGCGTGGCTGCTCGACGTCGGCACGGCGGCGAGAGTGCCCCACACCACAGCCGCCCTGTTGGGCGAGTCGGCCGGCAGGTCGCGCCACGCTTGCTTGTCGTGCAGGTACACTCGCGGACTCGCCCAACAGGGCGGCTGTGGTGTGGGGCACTCTCGCCGCCGTGCCGACGTCGAGCAGCCACGCGGATGCGGCGTTCGACTTCCTCGGATTCTTGACCGACCGCGAACACAGCCTGGCCAGCGTCGCGGCGCCGGCCGCGAACGTCGCAAGCTGCGGATCATCGTCACCCGCGCCGGACAGACACCCGGCCGCCTTCGTCCACTGTTCCGCCGCCTCACGGAACGCCGGCCCCGCGGCGAGCGGGGCTAGGGTGTTCACGTCGAAGTAGAAGCTCAGGTTCAGCGGCGATTTGCCCAGTGCCGCGGCACGAGCCACCAGTGCGTCGGCGGCGCCTACCACTGCGACGCCATGGTCGGCGGCGCCATCTCCGTTTAGGTCCTGGCCTGTGAAGTACTGGGCGATCGCGTCGAAATCGCCCCACGTGTTTGGCGCCGTGAGCGGCCGGCCAACTTGCCGTTCAAATCCCGCTCGGTGTTTTTCGTCGGCGATCAGGTCCGTGCGGTAGTACACCACGAGCGCGTCGGCCGATACGGGCAGCGCGTACGTCTGCCGGTCCCAGACAATCAGATGCTCGTGAACGATCGGGGCCAGGTCGCGCGGTTCGTAGCTGACCGAGTTCAGGAACCCCTTCGGCACCCGCACGACCGACCCTGACCCAGCCACCGCGCCCATGCGAGTGGACTCAAAGATGATGATGTCGGCGTCGATCGTCGCCGGCGTCGAACCTGCAGGGTCGGACGCAATCAGTTCGACCTGGGCGCCGCTCTGGGCCGTCCACTCGCCGCGCTGGCTATTGACCCACGCGGCCAACTCGGGGCGATCTGCGCCGGCAACTCGAATCGTCACACCTTGAAAAGGATTCTTGGGCGCGGGGGCAGCCGGCGGCTTGCAGCCGCCGCAAGCGCACAGCAACACCAGACTTGCCACTTTCGCAGGTTTCTTCACCATCGCTCGATCATCCATCGCGAGTGTACCGAAGTTATTCAAGTAGTAGGCATACGACAAGACACCGGGCGATGGTTCGTTGAGCGTGGGACACACAGCGCGGCTGGATGGCTTGTTACGCGAATTGTATTGCTACGACAACGCCGCCCACGACCAGGCAGTAGACGGCAAAAGCATACAGACGGTAGCGGCGTAGAAGCGCCAGCAGCGCCTTCAGCGAGGCGAGCCCGACGACGAACGACGCAAACACACCCGCGGCGAGCCAAAGCGGATCATAGGCGGGCATGCCATGTTGCATCGTATCGATCCCCTGAACCAGCACCGCGCCGGCTACGGTCGGGATGGCGAGTAGGAAACTGAACCGCGCGGCCGTCTCCCGCCCTAGGCCGCACACCAGTCCCGCCGAGATCGTCAGTCCCGATCGCGAAACGCCCGGCAGGATCGCCAGCACCTGCGCCAGCCCGACGATCGTCGCATCCCACAACGTCACCTGTTCGCGCTCGACGAAGTTTCCGCGAAACAGCCACTCGCCCAGGAACAGCGCGGCCGCCGTGATCCAGAGGAAGAAACCGACGGCGGCTACGCTGGAGAACATGTCGGCGAAGAATGAGCGGCACGTGATCCCCACCACGCCCGCCGGGATCAGCGCCACGAGCACGGCCGAACCCAGCTTCCAGTCGCCACTGACTATCTGCATCACCTGACGCCAGTAGACAACCAGCGTCGCGGCGAGCGTGCCGAGGTGCAGCCACACCGCCAACGCGAGTTCGTCTTCGGTTAATCCGAAAAGGTGCTGAGCGAGCACGAGGTGACCGTCGCTCGATACGGGCAGGAACTCCGTGACGCCCTGCAGCGCGCCGAGGGCGAGTATTTTTATTCCGAGCCAGGTTTCGTGCATGCGACTACCAGGTGGACGGACGGAACAGCGACAGCCGGAAGGCGTAGGCAACTCCAGCCAGCCGACGTGAACTCCAGAGAAGTATACACGAGTTCCACGCCCGCCGCCGACTCCGGGCGCGACGGACGTGCCGACGGAGCCGATTGAGCGGCCATTCGGGAGCGCGAGGCCTCGCCAACGGCCGTGCCTAGCGTTCGCCGGGTGCGGGCGGGATGAGGGTGATGTCGACTCCGCGTGAGGCGTTGTCGGCGGCAGAGCCAGCACTGGCCGACGTCGGTAGCGGCTGAAAGTGGTGACGCGTTCGAGATCCTGAGCGCGACCCGTCTGTCATTTCGGGGAACTCTAGTCGCATACGGTCGGCGCGGACTTCGTCGCGCACCGGAGCAATCACGGTCGCCTGCCAGGTCGCCCAGTCGTAACTTTCGAACGTGCTGCCGCCGCTGGTGCTTTCGAGCTGCCAGACGGTTTCGAGTCCGGCGTAGCTGTTGTTCGCGCCCTTCCATCGCAGCAGGCCGCGAAGTTCGTCGATCGGCCGGGGACTGCGGAACTGAATCCACGCCGCATCGGCGCCGCCCACGAAAACGTCGTCGGCCGCGTAGACTTCGAGCCGCGGCAGCCACGGCCGTGCGTCGCTGCCACTCAACACTGCCAGGCCGCGCCGCGCCTTGATCGTTGAGCGGCGCATGTCGAGCTCGTTGAGAGCGGCGACCGCCGGCCGTTCGGCGCCGCCCGATACGACCACGATCTCATCGCGCACGTCAACCGCGCAGTTGCTCAGTTCGCCACGCACTCGCACACCGCTCGACACTCGCAGCAGGTTGCCTGCTCCGACGATCAGGCAGTTTCGCAAACGAACCTGCGGCCGGACCGGGTTGGCGTCGTTCATCGGCTCGGCCATTTCGTAGCTCAAGAACCGTACGAGGGAATTTGTGAGTCCGTCAATTGACTCGACGGTCACTGTGCATCCCTCCAACTGCACGTCGGCTCCGCGGCTGGCGACGACGGTCCATTGCTCCTCACTGAATTCGGCGTCGGTGACCATGCGAATGTCAAGATCGCGCAGTGTCAGACTACCACGCCGCACGTCGAACAGTCGCTGCTCGCGACCCTGTTGCTCCAGACGGTTCGCCTCCAATTCGATCACCGGTCGGAATCCGGGCGCCGAACGAACCGTGACGTGGCGCTCCGCCAACTCGATCGGCGGTTCACGCAACACGCCCGAATAGCGTATCTCGATCGTCCATCCGCTCTCGGCCCGAGCGGCGGCCGCGGCAAGCGAGCGAAACGCGGTTCGATTTGTAGGATCGACGACGAGCACGCCCTCTTGCGGCGGAGTTGCGGGCGACTCGCCGCCACTTGGCGATGCGCCGCGCGAGCCGGAGGCGCCGCTGGCGGATTCGCCCGCGGCACCGCCACTGATCAGCGTCTTCACGTCGGGCATCTTCGGCGGGGCTGGTTCGTTCGCCCCAGGTGAATTCGCGCCGGAGGCCGACCGCTCGTCGTCTCGTGGCGGCGTGGCGGCAGGCGATGGCATCGGAGGCGGCCCGTCGTTCCGTGCGAGTTCCGTAAGCCCTCGACCGGGCAGCGTCCACTCGCCGGCTTCGGCTTTGGAGTACAACGCGCCCCAGGGCAGCACGAACCGCGACCCGGGCGGCGGCTCACCCGGCTGACGTGGCGACCAGTCGATACGGAACGCATCGGCCACTTCGCCGAACCGTGAGTCGGCCGCGGCAGCCAGGCTGACCCGCCACGGAGACTTGTCGGTCTCGACCGAGCCTTGTTCATGGATCTGTTCGCTGTGGCCTTTCCACGCGTCAAGCGAACCGACCAACCGGTTCGTGTCGTCGCCGTCGCGAACGACAAGGAACCTATCGACGCCGTGATAGATGTTGTCTCTGCCGGTCCACTCCAGCGAACTCTCGGCATCAGTGCGTGCGAGCACGCCGGCGACTTCCTGGTGAGTAAACACGACGCGGCGAACTTGTACGACGGCCCGAGCGAACTGCAGGTCGAACAGCGGCGAGCCGTGACCGAAGAATGAAACGTGGTTCAGTCGCAGGTCGGCGGCGAGCGCCGGTGGGAAACCCGCCGAGTTCACCACAATCGCCGCGCGGTACGGCAGCACTGCGCAGTCGTCGAGTCTCAGTCGGGCCGGCCCAGCCACGAAAAAGCCGCCGTCGCCGCCCATGAAGAAGCACTCCTCCGCCGCCAAGAGGCTTCCCACGGCCTGACCGTCCAGACCAATGCCACCGTCGAGTTGGGCGACCCAGGTTGCCGAAAGGTCCGGCCGGCCGCCGTCGCGTTGCGGAGTCGGAGACAAGGACTGGGCGAAGCTGCAGCGGCGCATGACGACGTGCGAAGACTCGAGCGACATCAACGCCATCGGCGGCAACTTCGAGCCCGCTGCCGCCAGTTCCATGTGTACGCCCTCGATCTCGACCTCGGCGCGATCGAACGCCAGCAAGGTCCAGTCGGTGACCGCCGCAGACTCGGCGTCATAGGTCATATGAATCTGCGGCCTGGCCCCGGGCGCGGCCTTGAGCAACAGTCGCTTGCCGGCGACGCGAATTCCCGCCGGTTGATCCGGGCGGCCGACGGTGGGAAGCTGATGACGACCGGTTAGTTCAATGATCGCGCCCGATGGCGCGGCCTCGAGCACCGCTCGCAGATCCTGATGTTCGTCAACGCTGATGCGCTCTCCACCGCGGTCGGTGTCGAGCGGCGAGAGCGCGGATAGTACCCCGGCGGCGGTCCCCGAGTCGCTCGGCCCGTTCGGCTCACTCCGCTGCGCGTCGCGTGTTCCAGCCGTGGCCTTGGGCGAATCGTCGGGTGGCGCCGTCGCGACGGACTCAACCGATGCGGGCTGGGCGCCTGCCAGGTTCGGCGACGCGACGTTGTCCGTCGAACTTGGAACCGCGCCCGGCCGACCGTACATCGCGATTACTGCGATCACCAACGCCGCTGCCGCGGCAAACCAAATCGCGCCGGCGAATCGGCTCGCGATCGACTTCGACTGGTCGGCCACCCAGATCAACCCTTCGGGACTGGTGGATCTCATGCCCAACATTGCGGCGACCTCCAGCAGATCGGCCAGCAGTTCTTCGGGCGTTTGATAGCGCTTCGTCGGGTTCTTCGCCGTCATGCGCAAGACCACGCGAGCCAGATTGTCGGGCACGTGGCGGTTCGAGATGCGCGGGTCGGGCGGCGACTCGCCTTGGTGCTTGAGCAGCTTCTGCAACACGGTGCCCTCGGGATACGGCGGGCGTCCGGTGAGCATGTGAAACAGCGTGCAGCCGAGCGAGTAGACGTCGCTGCGCATGTCGGCCGAGCGCGGGTCGCGAGCCTGCTCGGGCGAGATGTAGTCGAACGTGCCAAGCGTGACGTTGTCTTGAGTAAGCCCGCCGTCGCCGCGCCGCTCGAAGTTCCGCGCCAGTCCCATGTCGACCAGCTTGGCTCGGCCGCTGCGCGTGATGATGATGTTCGACGGCTTGATATCACGGTGCACGACGCCCTGCGCGGCGGTGTGTACGAGGGCTCCTGTCATTTGCAACGCGTAGTTGACAACCTCGTGCGGGGGCAACGGCCCGCACTGCTGGATCAAATCCCGGACGTTGACGCCGTCGACATACTCGAACGCAATGAAATGCAGGTCGCGGTCTTCGCCCACGTAGAAAACTCGTGCAACGTTTTCATGATCGAGCCGCGCCGCCGCCCGCGCCTCGTGCTGGAAACGGGCCACAATCTCGGGGTTCGCCGCCTGATCGGGCGGCAGCACCTTGATGGCGACCGGCCGATCCAGCCGAATATCGGTGCCGCGGAACACCGCGCCCATGCCGCCCATGCCGACATAGTCATCGAGCCGAAAATGGCCAAGCATCTCGCCCGCCAGGTTGGTCGCGCGCATGACCGGCGACTGGGGTCCGAGCGACGATGGTTGCTTGAATGATGAAATGACCGTGCGCGGATTGTCCGGTGTCGGTTCCGCGCTGCCGGCGACTTGTTTCGGGTCGCTCGACGACTTCAGAACCTTGGCCGATGATGACTCAGCTTGGTTCTCAGCCCAGAATTCGGCCATCGATCCGGCTCAGGCTAGAGTATCTGCGCTCCATGCAGCCAACGACACGCACAATTCAGCGGGCCTACTGCCCGAGTCACGCTACCAGACTGCCAGAGACTTGCGGTCCCCGTCTTTCGGGGACGGACCCACTATAGTGCGGCGCGGGCGCATAGTCAACGACGGGATCGATCGAAGAGCGAACGTCCGACCGTCAGCCTGGTCAGACTATGTCAGATCGGGACCAGTCTACACCTTGGATTCCCGCTGGGCGTGCGAATGCACGGCGCTCAGCACCTCTTCGAGGTGGTTGATCAGTTCGGTCGCGTACTGCTCGGCCTTGGCCAAGCGTACCACCACGTTGGCGATGGTCTTGTCCGAGACGTCCACCTGCCTGTGTTTGTGGGGGCGCAGGAGTCGCTCAGCTTCGCGCACCGCTGGGATGTAGTCGGTGTTGAGGTGTTCGATGATGTCGCGACAGGCTCGCTCGGAACCGTTGATGAGTTCGCGCAACGTCCAGCGCTGAATAGGGCGACCCTTCACAACATCGCTCCTGTGTCGGTCCGCTTCCGATAAGGTACGAGCCGTCGGTCAGGTTGGTGCGGCCGGTGGGGAGTTCCGACCAAGCAGATTGTCCGCGCCGATTGGCGTGTGGTCAAGCATTTTTGTTGGAACCGTGCTATATTACGCACCGGTTATCTCCCTTTGGTCCACCAAGGAACCGCCTTGGCCCATGAAGTGCCCGTACTGTCACGAGGATAACGACAAGGTGATCGACACGGGTCCACTCGAAGGCGGAACGATCATTCGTCGCCGACGCGAGTGCCTGGCATGCGAACGGCGCTATACGACATACGAGCGGATCGAGCAGCAACCGCTGAAGGTCGTGAAAAAGGACGGCCGCCGCGTGCCGTTCGACCGCGACCGAATTCGCGTTGGACTCGAGCGAGCGTGCGAGAAGCGGCCAATCAGCGCCCAAACGATCGACGCGGTCATTCGCGAAGTGGAGAGCGAGTTGAACCAGACCATGGAGTCCGAGGTGCAGTCGTCGCATATCGGTGAGTTGGTGATGAACCGCCTGCGACAGCTCGACCACGTGGCATACGTCCGCTTCGCATCGGTCTACCGCGCATTCAAGGATGCCAGCGACTTTGTCGAAGAGGCCCAGCCGCTGCTTAGCGAACCACAGCACAAACCTCAGTCTTGAGCCTCCAGGATGGAACTTCGCCGATTGAATTCCTACGGACCTAATCCGCCCGACGCCGCCTCGCCCGCGCTCGAGTGGATTCGCAAGCGCGACGGCGAGGTCATGCGCTTCGACCCCGAACGACTCGGCCGGTCGATCGACCTGGCGGCGGCCGAGATCGCCCCGCCCATGCCGCTCGACGCCGTTGCCGAGGTGGCGCGCATGGTTCGTCACTTTCTGGCGAGCAACTTCGCCGACCAGCCGGTGACCACGGATGACGTCGCCGACTGGGCCGACAAGTCTTTGCGCGAGACGGGCCACGAATCCCTGGCCGATTCATACACGGGCTATCGCCGACAGAAGGCGTGGGCGCGAGCTTCGCTGCCGGTGTATTCGACGCCGCGAGCGGCGCAGGCGGACGCGCCGCAGACGTCGATGTGGGACAAGTCCGCCATCGTGCAGTCGCTGCGGGTGCAACTGAAGCTGGAACTGCGGCGATCGCGCGAGATCGCCAGCTCCGTTGAGCGAGCGGTCCTTAGGGGCCGCTTTGAGCGCCTGACCACCGACTTGGTTCGGGAACTCGTGAACAACGAACTGGTCCGATTCGGCGTCGCCGACCGACTGCGCGGCCTGACCCATATCGAAGTCGACGTCGATGAATTGCGGCAGCACCTGGCCAGCGCGGGCGGCGTGACTTGGGCAAATCGCCTGGTGGCTGGGCGTGTATGGCGCGACTTTTCGCTGCGTGAGATTGTCGCGCGCGAGGTCGCCGAGGCCGAGCACCGCGGATTGCTGCGCATCGACGGCCTGGAAACTCCCGCGACGTTGGCGGCGTCGTGTGTGGATTGCGCGGCGTTGGTGCGGCGGTCGCGGGCTGCACAGGATTCGATCGCCCAGCTTGGCTCGCGGCTGACTCGCGCGCTCGAACACACCGCACCGCTCATTGCCATCGACCAGGTCGAGACCTGGCTGACCGCACTGGCCGAGCCGCATGATGCGCCCGGCGAGCTGGCGGAACTGTTCTGGCAAGAAGTGCGATCGCGGCTGCGGTCGGCGCCGGTCGACTGCGTGATAAACCTGTATGGCGGGCTTGGCGGCGGGGCGCACGCGGAGTTGGGCGCCGGCCCGCTGTTCAACGAACAGCCTGGCACAGCAAACCACGAGTTCGCGGGCGCGGTGGCCCAAGAAATAGTCGGCCGTTTTCAACGCGACCGCGGCGAGTGGCCGAACCTGCGCATCGATTGGCACTGGCCACAAGCGGCAGACCCGGTACACACCGCACTGACGCCGCGCGTCGTTCGCCTGATCGCCGAAGGCCATGCGCTCGCCGTCGTGTTCGACCGGTCGCCGATGTCGGTGGGCGAGGGATTGCGTCGCACCGGCGAAGCGATTCGGCCGGTGCTCGATTTCGTCGGAGTCAACTTGCCGCTGGTTTGGCGCGACGCGGGCTCTCCGCGTTCCCTCACGGCCCTGGAGTCTCCGATCGCCGCGGCGGCCGCGCTGGCAGTGCGCGCCGCGCTTCAGAAACGCGAATTCCTCAGGCGGCTGCCGAGTTGCTTGGAACTGCGCTCGCTCGACCAGGCGGCGCTGGCGATCTTTCCGATCGGACTCGATTGGACCGTGCGCCGGGTGATGGGCCACGGCCTCGCGGAAGACGACGGCGCGTTGCGTCTCGCCGAAGCGATGACTCGATTGCTGTTCGTGGCGGCGGAGCGCGAGGCACGACACTTCGCGCTCGGCGTTGTGTTGGACCACCGCATCGAATCTTGGCGCCCGATAAGATCGGGCGGCGACGTCGGCGTCGCGGGCGACGAGTTCACCGCGGGCGCGGTTTCGGGCCGCGACACGGCGGGACTCCGGCGACGCATCTTCGCCACCGGCCGACTGCACGCGGCCGCTGGGGGCGGCACGCTCGTCTGCCAGCAGGCGTCCGGCCCCGAGCGCGACCCCGAGGCACTCATGGAGCTTATCGGCTGGATCAGTCAGGAAACGTCGTTGGTGCGGTTGCGCGTCGCATCGCCCGATGACGCACCAGCACAGGGCCTGGTCCGTTGGCCGGTGTGACCGCGTCATGAACGACAGCCGCCTGATTCTGGCCAGCGGATCACCTCAGCGCGAGCGACTGCTCCGCGAAGCCGGCTACGAGTTCGACGTGCTCGTGCCCGGCGACGATGAGCCGCCGACTGAGGCGTTCGCAGACGCCGCGGCGTACGTCGTGCACACCGCGTGGTGCAAGGCGCGCCAGGTAGCCGCCCAGGTAGCGCAGGGCCGTGTCTTGGCCGCCGACACCGTCGTCGCGCTCGAGGGGCGGATCATCGGCAAACCCTCCGACTGTGTCGATGCGCGTCGCATACTCTCGGAGCTCTCAGGCAGCGTGCACCAATGTCTGACAGGCGTATGCGTGTGGCAGCGGCCCACCGACGTATGGCTCGGGGGCGTGGAGATCACGGAACTGCGCATGCGAACCCTCTCGGCCGCCGAACTGGACGCCTACCTCGCCAGCGATCGCTGGGTCGGCAAGGCGGGGGCGTACGCGATCCAAGACGACGACCCGTACGCCTCGATCATTCGCGGCAGTCACTCGAACGTCGTCGGCCTGCCGATGGACTTGGTGTCGCGATTACTTGGTTCTGAGACGTAAGACCCGCGGCGACGACGGGCGCGTCCGCGTGCCGGCGAGCCTCCACTCCACCGAGGATCGCGCGGACGAGTGGTCCGCGCTCCCAAGGCGCGTCCGCGTGCCGACGGCGAGCCTCCGCTCCGCTCGTGAGTTGCCGGTCACTGCGGCCGGACGGCGGCGGTCTGGCGGAACGGCATGAGGTCCGCTATCTCGAGCGGTTGCGAGGTGGTGCCACGAACTGTGTCACCGCGGTACGGCATGAAGTACGCTCCCACCTTGCCCGAGTTCAGCTCGGCCACGTACAGCACGTGGTTGATGGGAACCTGGGCCTGAGCGTTCTGCATCGCGCCAGTGACCATGATGAACTTCGGCTTGGTGCGCGGGTTCAGGCCGAAGTCGGCCGCCAACTCGCGCCTAAAGTACTGCTGGAACTTGCCGGTCTGGCGGTTCATCACGGTGCCGAGCAGGCTGCCGGACTTGAAGTCAAGCAGGTAGACTCCTTCAAGTTCGCCCGTGAGATGTCCGGTTGCAATTGCGAAGTCATCGCTGTGATCGGTGGCCGTGGCGTATGACGGCTGGCCCTGCAACGCGAGCGTCAGGCCCACACCCGCCGCCAATCCGACCATAAGCCACACCGCGCCGCTCGTGCACACTTTGCGAAACATGGCATCCTCCTTCTCAAGACGTTAGCCGGCCCGCCGGCCAGAACCGTAGCCGCTGGACATGTCGGCATTCTACTTATCTTGGTCGTATGCGGCCAGCCACCGTTCACTCACCGCTCCTGGGCCATCGGGCGTCACACTTTGGCCACTTCCTCCCAGTGCCGCGTCTTGGCGCTGCGTTCGATAGCGTCGAGCACCGCCTGGTTCTTGCAGCCGTCGTCAAACGAAGGGCTGGGCATTTGGTTCTTGCCAATGGCGTCGCAGAGGTCGGCGATCTGGTGAATGTGGCTGTGTTCCCAACCGATGATGTGACCGCCCGGCCACCAGTGGCCGACGTAGGGATGCTTGGCACCGTTGGTGATGATGATGTTGCGGAACCCCTGAACGCCGTCGTCTTCATCGCTCGACAGGTAATTCAACTCGTTCATGCGCTCGAGGTTGAATGTGATCGAGCCCTTCGACCCGTTGATCTCGAAACAGTTGTAGTTCTTTCGTCCGTTGGCGAATCGAGTGGCCTCGAAGGTGCCGATCGCGCCGCCCGCGAATTCGGCGATCGCGACGAAGGCGTCGTCGACGGTGACCTCGCCCTGACCCTTTCCGGCGGCCGCACCGAGCCCGTCAGTGACGCCGGCCAGTTCCTTGCGGTTCTTGATGAACGTTTTGGTCGTCGCGCTGATCGCCCGGATATCGCCGACCAGGAAGTACGCGAGATCGAGGATGTGAGCGCCCAGATCGCCCAGCGCGCCTGAGCCGGCCGTCTTGGCGTCGAGTCGCCAGACGATCGGAAAGTTTGGATCGAGAATCCAGTCCTGCAGGTAGACGGCGCGCATGTGATAGATCGTGCCGAGCTTGCCTTCGTCGATCATCTTTTTGGCGAACGCCACCGCGGGCACGCGACGGTAGTTGAACGCGACCATGTGCTTGACCTTGGCTTGGTTGCAGGCGTCGCGCATTTCCTTGGCCTCGCTCAGCGACATGGCCAGTGGTTTCTCGCAGAAGACATGCTTGCCCGCCCGCGCGGCGGCGATCGAAATCTCGGCGTGCGAGTTGTTCGGCGTGCTCACGTCGATCACGTCAATGTCCGGCCGTGCGACGAGCTTCCGCCAATCCGTCTCATGGCCCTTCCAGCCGAATTGAGCGGCGGCCTCTTTCACCTTCGCTTCGTTGCGACCGCAGATTGCAGTCATCACCGGCCGGGCGCTGATCTCCGGAAAGAACACCGGCGTCTTGATGTAGCCATCGCTGTGTGCCTTGCCCATGAAGGCGTAACCGACCATTCCGAAACGCAACTCTCTGGCCACGGGCGTCCCCCTTTGTGCAACGGTCCCAAGAAACCCACAGACGGCGGGAACCTTGTATCACAACCCATCGCCGCGCTCCAATCAAAAAGTGAGATCCGCCGCATCGGATGAGAACCGTCAATTCTTACTCATGTTCGGCGCGGGTCTCCCCAACCCGCCGTGCCTGTGACCGAGGTCTCCTACGATCGAGGCCGTACGACACTTGCGGTGCGACAGACCTTCAATCGGCCGGCGTGGCTCGGTCAGGGACCGGGCACAAACTGCCCAAACTTGGCGAAGATCTCAAGAGTGAAAGTCGATCGCGGCCAGCGGAAATCGTCAATTCTCGGCCGGGCGCTGTCGAAAACAATGATACGCCACGTCCTGAACGAACGTCTGACTCTGGGGAGCGACCGATGAGCATGGTTCTCCGTCACACACTGAAGCTCGTGTTGATAGGTCTCGCGTGGGCCGCCCCGGGCAACGTGCTGGGCGAAGAGCCGTCGGTCGGACGCCGACTCGTCAAGCTGCTTCGACGCGGCGACACGCGCCCTGAGGCATCACCGCGGAATCGGTCGACCGATGCGCCGCGATCGCCTTCCGCCAGCGGCGACGCGCAGCAACCGGACAGCCGCGCGGCCGACGTCATTCTCGTGGCTGCCCCGGAACTGACAGACGCCGGCGGCACACTGTTCGGTCTGCACGCCTCCACTCAGACCGACGCAGAGATCGACCGGTTCGAGCAGCTCGCGATTGCCAACAACCCAACGCTCGCTCAGGCGCAGTCGCGAGTCACGGCGGCGATTGGCCGCCAGATTCAGGCGGGCCTGTATCCAAACCCGACGGTCGGCTACGTCGCTGAAGAGATCGGCGCCGAGGGCCGGGCCGGAATGCAAGGAATCATGTTCGGGCAGGAGTTTCCGCGCGGCGGCAAGCTCGAGTTCGCTGCCACCGTCGCCTCTCACGAGCGCGAACAGGCCGAGGCCGAAACCGAAGCTCAAGTGTGGCGACTGAAAAACTCGGTGCGTCAACTGTACTTCGAAACCCTGGCCGCACAGACGGTCAGGCAGCTCGCGGCCGAACTGACGGCGATCGCCGAGAAAGGCGTCGAGGTCGCGACTCAACGCGAACGCGAAGGCGAGGGCACGCTGGCCGAGACGTTGCAGGCGCAGATCGAATTGGAGCAGGTCCGCATCCTGGCCGACCGCAGCTCGAACAACCATCGGGCCGCGTGGAAAAGGTTGGCCGCCGTGGCCGGGCAGCCGGAGCTGGCGCCCGAAACGCTCAAGGGCGAACTACGGGCGGCCAGCGCCGAGCGTGACGAGGCGCAAACGCTCGCGGGCGTAACCGCCGCGCATCCTGAGCTTCGGGTTGCCGAGGCCACGGTGCGCCGCGCTGACGCCGCGCTGAGTCGCGCTCGTGTCGAGCCGATCCCCAACGTCATGATCGAGGCCGGCGCGCTCTACGACTTTGGCATCGAGGATCCGATCGCCACCGTCGGCGTCAGCCTGCCGATTCCGATCTGGAACAGGAATCAGGGAAACATCATGGCGGCCGAGTCGGAGCTGGTTCGGGCGCGGCGAGAAATCGATCGCGTGAAACTGTCGCTCGCCGATCGGTTCGCGGCGGCCTGGGGTCGCTACCGCAACGCGCTCGCCCAAGTCGAACGCTACGGCCAGCGACTCTCCGACGACGAAGCGCGGCGGATTCTGAATCTTAAAGGCGAAGAGCGACAAAAGGCTCTCGACGCCCATCCGCAGATCGTGCCGCGAGCCCAACTCGCCCTCGTCTTGGCCACCGAGGGCTGGCAGCGCGGCGAATTCAGTTATGTGCAGGTACTCACCGCCCAGCGCACGCTCACCCAGGTGACGCTCGCCTACGTCCGCTCGCTCGCCGACCTGCGCCGAGCCCTGACGGCGATTGACGGATATCTCCTGACCGATGGCATCGGCGCGAGCATGGCCGGTTCCGCTTCCGCGGGCTATGGCACGATGGACGAGTCGGCCGAGTAAGTATTCCGCCGCGAGCGCCGGCTCTTCGAGTTGGGGAATCTCATTGGAGACCAAAGGTCAGCACATCGAAGTCAGGCCGCTGTGCTGGCGGCCCGGATCATGGACGCACGACGCGGCTTGCGATTTGGCGCGCGCAAGTCGTTTAATAACGCCGAGCCGAAGGCGACGGCAGCCAGTTGGCCAGATAGTGCCGTCGCCTTCGGCTCGGCGTTAAACGAAGCGTCTGCGCAAAGTGCGGCGCACACGCCGGATCATGGTGTTTCCGGCGATGTTGACCGAAGCGATACTGCGGACTACCATTGGTCGGACGGCGTGATTGAAGTAAGGCGAAACGACCTGCGGCAAGCAATCATAGCCTTGATTCTCACTCTGGACGTGCTCATTTGCCCATTCGCGTGCAACGGTTCCATCGCGGTTGCTGGTTGCGGCGATGCTTGTTGTCCACCGCAAAGCGATAGCTCTCAGCCAAATGCACCCCAGCCGGCTGATCACGACTGTGACGGATCGTGCGGAAGCTGCCTCTGCGGGGGGGCTGTGACAGGTGACGAAACGCTGGACGATACTCAAGTTGTCACGCATGCCGCGTTCGAGCTTTCTCTGCCTGAGATCCTCGTAGGCCAGTCGAACAACCCGACGGCCGACTGGCCAACTCACGACCATTCCGACTCACCGCCGGCCCGCACAGGGGCTGCTCTGCGCGCGCTGTTCCAGTCTTTCTTGCTCTAGCACCTGACACCCACTTCGTTGTCACGCATGATGCACCGACGCAATGGCGCATGATGCGGCGAAGAGTATGATCATCCCAGCGCCTGGTGAGTTGCATCGCACAACCAAGGCGCTCGCCGCTGCCTGGAGAACTAAATAGCCTTGCACGATTCTGGGACAGTAGCCCGACGCGCCAGCGAGGGAGCACATGGCGAAATCACAAGAAATCAGGCCCGGTCCCTCGCTGGCGCGTCGGGCTACTGTCCCTGCGGACTCCCAGAATCACGCAAAGCCATTTAGTCCTCAAACAAGCGAGGTTCGTTCGGCCAATCTCGAATCGAGGACGATTCATCGTGGCCGAGCGAAGTTTTGGAGTGCGGTGGCTTGACACCGCTTTGGATCGATCCGCGCGGAAGGCTCAGGCAATCCAAAGCGGTGTCAAGCCACCGCACTCCAAAGTTCGCTTGTTTGAGGACTAGTAGGGCGATTCGATTGGAGGTAGCGATGGACAACACTCCGAACAGCATCGGCATTGCCGCGCCGCCAGCTTCTGCGGACACACCACAAACCGATTCTATAGCCTCGCCGGAAAATGGCAGGACAGCGCGAGGCAGTGGGACGCTAGCCCGGCTCGGTCGCACTGTGCCGACCTTGCTCGTATTGGCCGCACTCGCTGCGCTGGGCTACTGGGGCCATGAGACGGAATGGAAGCTCCCAAGATTCTCGGAGCTGAGCGGGACGGCACAGGCCGATGCGGACGATTGGTGTAACGAGCACGATGTGCCCGAGTCCATTTGCGTCGAGTGCAAGCCGGAACGACTGCCGGGCCAAAAGGACGCCGGCTTCTGTCGCAAACACGGCGTCCATCAATGTCCGCATTGTAATCCCGAGCTGGCTCAAGTGAAGGAAACAGCCAAACTGTCTCAAGCCGAACTGCATCGCGTCGAGCGCGCGATCGAATTGATTGAACGACCGGAGAACAATCCGAAGTGCCCGTCGTATCGTCGCCGAATTCAGTTCGCTTCGATCGACGCAATGGCGAGAGCGAGTGGGTACGGTGGAACTGCCGCCGGGCATCGATCGGCCGAAGCTGGGGCCGGTGTCGACCGGTCTAGGGGAAGTGTTCCACTACATCGTGACCAGCAAGGGGTATGACTTCACGAAAGTCACCGACGATGAGCGAGTCCGCAAACTTACCGAGTTACGCACGATTCATGATTGGGTCATAAAGCCGAAGCTGCGAACGGTCAGGGGCGTCGCCGAGGTCAATAGCTGGGGCGGCTACGAGAAGCAGTATCAGGTTCGCATCGATCCCAATCGTTTGATCAAGCACGATCTGGCCTTCGATGAAGTCGTGCAGGCCATTGAAGCGAACAACCGCAATGTCGGCGGTGGCAGCATTCGTCGCGGCGCCGAAATGCTGCTCGTCCACGGCATCGGGCGAACGGTGAACTTGGATGAGATAAGAGGAATCGTAATCACCGCAAGCAACGGTGTGCCGATTCGTGTGAGCGACGTAGCCGATGTGCAAACCGGCCACGAAATCCGCCGCGGCGCCGTCACGGCGGGCGGCAAGGGCGAGGCGGTGCTCGGCCTCGGCTTCATGCTCATGGGCGAGCACAGCCACCAGGTGACCCGCGCTCTCAAGGAAAAGCTCGAGGAAATCAAGGCGACGCTACCTGCCGACGTTCACGTCGAGACCGTGTACGACCGGACGGAATTAGTGGATCACGTCATCGACACGGTGCGAAAGAACCTGTTCGAGGGCGGCCTGCTCGTCGTCGCAGTGCTGTTTGCTTTTCTCGGCAATTTGCGGGCGGAAAGTCGCGGCACAAACTCAGCACCCAAGTAGGGAGCAATCATTCCAAATGCGACTACGAGCATGCCGGCAGCGATCCCGAGCACGGCCCACTTGTGCTCCATACAGAGGCGCAAGATGGGGCTGTGAATCCGGTGAGCAATCCGCATAAGCAGCGGGATCGAGGGTTGTGAGTCAGGGGTCGAGGGCCGGATGAAGAGGCTGGCCAGCACCGGCATGAGCGTTAGTGACAGGACCATCGACCCGGCCAGGGCGAAAACCACAGTGAGTGCCATTGGCCGGAACAGTTTTCCCTCGATCCCCTCGAGTGTCAGAATCGGCAAATAAACGACCATGATGATCAGCTCGCCGAACATGGTGGGCTTGCGCACTTCGACGGCGGCGTCGCGAATGACGGAGAGTTGAGGGTTGAGAGTTGAGGGTTGAGGGCCAGAGGCGGAACTCTGAACCGTCATCGCTTGCTGACCCTGAACCCCGAACCCTGAACCCTGAACCCCCTGCAGGCGCCGTACGCAGATTTCGACCATGACGACCGAGCTGTCCACAATCATTCCGAAGTCGATCGCGCCGAGGCTCAACAGGCTGGCCGCGATGCCGACCTGCACCATGCCCGAGAAGGCGAACATCATCGACATTGGAATCGCCAATGCCACGATGGCGGGCGAATCGCATTTTCGGACTCAGCTCCGAACAATTGGAATGGCTGATCGGGGAGAGGGTCGAGAGTCTAGAGTCAAGGGTCGAGGGCGAGTTCGACCCTCAACTCTTCTCTGGCCCTGGACTCTCGCCCCTCGCCCCTCGACCCCTTCAAAGGAGGAGATCATGAATGTGAGCGCATTGCACCGAGTCGTCCTGTTGCCAGTTTTCACCGGGCTCGCCTTGATTGCCAGCGGCTGCGGCCAGTCGGACAGCACCGGTCAGAAAGACAAAGGACCGGCGAAAGATACCGGCATCGCCACCGCAGGCGATCACAGCGGCTGGTGGTGCCCGGAACACGGCGTGCCCGAGGAAGAGTGCAGCATGTGCAGCACCAAGGCGGCTGCCGAATTCAAAAGGAAAGGCGACTGGTGCAGAGAGCACGACTGCGCCGAGTCGCAGTGCTTCATCTGCAGCCCCGCCCGATTCGAGAAGTTCGCGGCCCGGTATGAAGCCAAATACGGCAAGGAGCCGCCCACGCCGGAGGACAACATGCGAAAGGCCGAAATCAAGCAGGATGAAAAGTAACGGTTCAGCGAATGAGGTGCGACTCAACTTGAGTCTCCCAAGGAAGTCGTAGTGCAGGCGGCTCGCCTGCGGCTTCCTTTGACGACATTGCAGGCGGGCCGCCTGCACTACGCTCACGAGAGTCGGGATCGTCTGGTGCGGAATCGGCGGCGGGCGGAAGTGACTAACTGGAGTTGAGTCAAAGTATCGAGATGGTCGATAATTCTCACAAGTGGCTCGATCGGGCTCGATCGGAAGAGGCTTTCAAATGCGTCGCGAAAGTTTGCAATTCCTGGTCGCCGGGTTGTTCCTCTTTCACGTTGTGACAGAGTGCGGCTCGCATCATGGGCATCCGACGGAGGTCGGCTTGCCGTCCGCTGGCGGCTGTCCAGGCTCATTTTCAGCGCACACGTCCAGCTCTGCACCGTGCGGACATCAGCACGGTTCGGGGCACGGCAATTGCCAACAAGCGCATTGCGTGTTTGTCCGCAGCAAGGCGAGCAGCGAACCTGAGCCTGAGCGCACTGTCGACAACTCAGACCAGTCCGCCGCGGCCGACCGTGCTCGACTTGTCGCTCCCCACAACCGTGGCGATGCCCAACTGCGATTCGCGAGCAGCCGCCATGTCCGACTTCATCTGCAACTCCAAGTCTTGCTCGTCTAATCAAACCCTTCTGACGCCATCGTCGTTTTGCCGATTCGCTGAATCTGCATTCGCCGGCGCGCGCTCGAAAACAAGGCCGGTGCGCTGGTCAATCGCCGATCCCAGACTTTTTCCCACGGAAGGAGAACGACAATGCTCAAGAAGATCTCGCGTCTAATGGTTACGACTGGGCCGCCCAGAAGGAGAACGTCATGACACGAAATCTGATCGCGAGGATCATCGCGACGGTTGCAATCGTCGGCGTCGTCGCCTTGCTCATCGTCACTCGTCCGGCTTGGGGACCGGCCGTCGCGGTTTGGCTCGATCCGGCGCACCCATCGGATGGCCACGATCACGCTCATGACAAGGTGACGGCCGATGATGAAAACCGCATCGAACTGAGCGAGCAGGCGCAGCAGAACATCGGCCTGGAAACGATCAGCTTGGATCCGGCGACGTTCTCGCGAACGATCACGGTGCCAGGGATTGTCGTCGAGAAACCGGGGCACAGCGATGTCGAAGTCACGGCCCCGATAGCCGGCGTCGTGAGGCAGGTGTACCCGCTGCCAGGTGAGACGGTCGAGCCGAGCGATCCGCTCTTTCGATTGCGGCTGACGCACGAAGAAATCGTGCAGGCTCAGGCCGACCTGCTCAAGACGACGGAGGAGTTGGATGTCGTTTCGCGCGAAATCGCTCGGATCGACAAGATCACCGAGGGCGTGATCCCCGGCAAAACGAAAGTGGAACGCCAGTACGATCAGCAGAAGCTCGCAGCCGTGCAACGCGCCCAGACTCAGGCGTTGGTTTTGCACGGGCTGTCCGAAGAACAGGTTCTGGGCATCTTGAACGATCGCAAGCTCTTGCAGGAGGTGCTTGTCTTTGCGCCCGGTAATGTTGTGAAGGAACCGAAAAGGAGCCGGGCAAACTCATCGGAAAACGGCGACGAAACGACCCTGAAGAAGACCATCGAAGCGGCCTCGACCGAAAAGGAAGTCACTCAAGCGGCGGCGATTGATCCGCAGAAGGACAAGCACACCGATTTGGTCCCGCCCCGCACGAGACGGTTCTTCGAGTTAGAGAAGCTCTTTGTCGATCAAGGCCAACATGTCGAGGTAGGCAAGCCGCTGTGCAAACTGGGCGACCACACTTCGCTTTACGTCGAAGGCCGGGCGTTTGAGCGCGAAGCACAACTCATCACGAACGCGCTGGCAAGAAACTGGAAGGTTGCGGCCTCGTTAGAAAGCGGCACGGCGAAAACGGAAATCGTCGAGGACTTGAGCATCGTTTACGTCAGCAACGCAGTAGACCGCGACAGCCGAGCGTTCCATTTCTACGTCGATCTGCAGAACGAAGTCGTGCGCGACTCGCGCACCGAGGAAGGTCACCGGTTTATTGCATGGAAACACAAACCCGGGCAGCGAGTCCAACTGCTCGTTCCGGTCGAGCAATGGCCAAACCGACTGGTCGTGCCGGCCGAAGCTGTCGTGCAAGAGGGCGCGGAGACGTTCGTCTTCCAGCGCAATGGCGATCTGTTCGAGCGACGCACAGTCCACGTCGAATATCAGGACCAGCGCTCCGCCGTGCTCGCCAACGACGGCAGCGTATTCCCCGGCGAGCACATCGTGGTCACCGGCGCGTATCAGCTTCACTTGGCGATCAAGAACAAGACCGGCGGCGGAGTTGCTCCGCACGCGGGGCACCAGCACTGAATAGCCTTGCACGATTCTGGGACAGTAGCCCGACGCGCCAGCGAGGGAGCA
>DAIOWH010000039.1:0-39883 GCA_036758585.1 Planctomycetia bacterium | reverse complement strand
GCTAACGACGTTCCAGCCATACCGGCTGCGTGAATGCACCGTTGGCGGCGATGTCCCAGACCTCGAAGCGCGCCCACGTGCGCCCGGCCAGGTTCGGCTGCAGCGAGATCGTTCGTTCGCCGAACGGGCCGGTGTCGGCTAGGTCGATTCGCTCGCGATGGACTCTTGTGCCGTCGCCCGAGACGACCTCGGCGAACCGAAGCGGGAAGGTCCAGTCGATCGTCGCGTGCAGGTCGGGCCGCTCGCCGGATCCAATCGTCAGCGTCTCGCCACTCTGCCGGCCGCCGACGCGAAAGTCGCGGACGCGCACCTCGCCGGTCGTCACGAAGAAACGGCCGGCGCTCAGTGCGTCGACGATCGGCTGCCAACCCTCGTCGTAGCGCGGCAGGCGCTCGAGCCGCAGGTAGTTGACGTTCATATGGCCGAACAGTTCGTGGGTGTGGTCGATCTTGAACACGTCGACCTCGCCCGGCATGTACTTGTGCTGCCCCCAATTGGCCATGTCGCTCAAGAGGTCGAGGCAGCGCTCGCCGAGCCGCTCGCGCGACAGGTCGGCGGGCATCGCCTTCCACGCCGCGCCGAGCCAGAAGGCGGCGAGGTAGAAGTCTTCGTGGCGGAAGATGTCGGGCGTCCAACTAGACGCCTTGATCCGCGGGTGTGCGACCCACGCCAGGCCGCGCTCGCGACGGATCAGCTCCATCATGTCCGCTCGGTTGCCGACGCGGTACAGCGTGCCGTACTGCGGATGCGGCTCGGCAAACGGTTGAGTCGGCTCACGCTGCATCGTCCAGTACACCGGCCGCGGAAACAGACTCATCCAGTGGCCGGGGTGCTTGCCCGGTTCGGAAAGGCCCAGATATTTGTTCGCCTCTTCACCCGGAATGAACAACAGCTCGTCATCCGACAGCCGCTTGCACTCGGCGAACATCGACTCCATCTCGGGCAGCCGCAGCGGGCCGGGATCGTTCGGATGGCCGTCGCCGTGGAACTCGCCGAGATGCACGGCCTGGACGCCCATGTCTTTGAACATGCGGACGAAATCAGGGACGGGAAGCTCGCGGCCGGCGGCGCGTTCGGCCATCGCCGCGACCGCGATCGCCATGTGCCAATGACTGGTGAATGTGATGTGGCCGGCGAGCGGCGCGAACCGATCGCCGCGCGTGTAGCGCAGCGTCTCGCTGAGCGCATCTTCCGCACGCCCGCGGGTCAGCAGATAGAACACGCCGAGCCGGTGCGCTGCGCCGGGCGGAGCATTGAACCACGGCACCCAATTGCCGCCTCCGTCGGGGTTCTGTCGCACGCCGAATCCGAACGGCACCGCTCGGTCGTGATGTCCACGACCCATCCAGACAAACTTCAGGTTCGTGGTCAGATCGCGCGGAAACTGGAACTGGTGCGGAGGCGGGAAGCAGGCCAGCGACCCATCGGCCGACTCGGCGACGATCGCGCGATGGCGAACCGCGAGCGGCCGATCGGCGGCCTCGCTCGCCGCCACGGTACGTTGCAACTTGCCCTCAGTGTCCATCCAGGCGATGTGCTGCCAGCCGGCCGCGTCGCCTACCAAGCCGGCGTCGTAGATGATCGCCCGATCGGCCTCCTGAGTGGTAACGACCGCCTCGACGTAAACCAGCCGGCTGCCGGCGTAGAACGTGAACACGAGTTCGCCCGCCATGGGACCGATCGCAAGGTCGCCCACCGCGACCGATGCACGATGCCCCTGGCTGGTCACGCGCACGCGGCGCAGGTTGAGTCGCGACGCGTAGGTCGCAAACGGCCGCTTGGCCGGCGTATCGAAGAACACGTTCCAGATGCTCATCTCGGGCGGTCGGCCGGGCGGCGGCTGGCGCGTGCCCACCGTGACGAACGTCGTCGGCTCGACGTTCTCGACGATCGCTCGGCCGGCATCGTTGGTGCTTGTCGCGGTCCGCATGCTCCTGATGAGCGGCCGGCCCGCTCGCAGTTGAAGCTCGACACGTCCGAACTCGCCATCGGTCATCGGCCACCCGACATGCAACAGGTCGCCATCGACGCGCAGCGCAACCCCGCAACTCGGCGAATAGCCGGAGAGGTCCACAGCGACGTCTTGCCCGGCAACCGCGACGGGCCACGTTGCAGCCAGAGCGATGAGCGTCACTTTGAATCTCATGACGGGTGGCCTCGACGGCAGGTTGTGAACCGCGACGGCGAGCGGCTCAAATCCGTACGAACACTCTCTTGCGATACATCCACCAGCACGCCAGCCACAGGGCGACCAGGACCGAGACCGACTCAATGATCGGCCCCAGCGTGCCGGCGAAGATGTGCTGGCCAATGTGGGTCCGCAGCGCGCTACGCACCCACGGCTTCAGCAGTTGCGACATACAGTACATGGCAATCGAGTTCATGCCCACGACAACGAGCGGAAACGACCAGCGACGCAGTCCTTCCATGTCGATGACCCAGTAGAACGCGGCGAGCATCCACAGCGTCCAGCCTGTGCTGAAGACGGCGAATGACGGCGTCCAGATGCGCTTTACGATCGGGCACAAGGTCCACGCAGGATCCATCACGAAGCTGGTCGGCCCAGAAACTCGCCACACGAGCCACTCGACCGCGCTCATCAGCCGATTGGGCCAGATCGTATGGTCGACGACGAGGCCGAAGAGCAGACACGCGCCGCCGGCGACGAACAGCCGGTTGCGCTTCGAGCGCGGTTCGCGGTCGCTGCGGAGCAGTTCGCCCGCCATCACGCCGAAGATCATGGTGGCCAACGACGGCACGAAGTTCAGGGTCTGGTATCCGCCGTCATTGAAGTGAAACGGCTCACCACGCGGGAACAGGTTCAGGAACCACTGGTCGAACGCCGCGGCCGCGTTGGCGTTCTTGTTCCAGTGCGCGGCGGTACCCAGGAACAGTTCCCAATCGTCGGGCACGCCGACTGTCTTCCAGTCGAAGTCGTCGGGTGGTACGGGATACAGACGGAACAGCAGCCAGTAGCCAACCAGTATCACGGCCGCGGCGACCACCTGCACCGCAAGCCCACGGCCGAGCACGAGGTACAGCAGGCAATAGCCCATGCCGATCTGGGCGAGCACATTGGTGAACACGAAGTTTGTGCGCGTCGCACCGTTTGAGCTGAGAAACACGCCAATCGCGACGAGCACCGCGGCCCTGATCGCGGCATGGCCGGCGATTCGCCCGCGCGCTTGGCCCTTTGCCACGCGGCTCGCGTACGAGTACGGCAGTGCTACGCCGACCATGAACATGAAAGACGGCTGAATCAGGTCCCAGAACGAGCAGCCGGTCCATGCGACGTGGCTGAACTGGTACCCCAGCACATCCCACACTCCCGTCCAGCGGCTGGCGTCGTCGATCTTCGCCGCCACCGCCGCGAAGCCGAACCCGCCCGAAGCCATCACCAGCATGATGAACCCACGGTAGGCGTCGAGCGATATGAGACGTTCGGTGGTCGGCGTTCCCGGTGCGTTCATGGCTTGACACTCGCGGCGTTCGATTCCCAGGACGTCCAAATGATCGGCAAGAAGTCGTGGCTTTGCAAGAAGCGGCCGTAGTCGGGGGCCAAGGGTGTGATTCAAAGAGTAGGTAGGCTGAGTCAACGTCGCCGCCGGAGGAACTCGAACAATTCCCGACCAGATCTTGGCGACGTTGACCCACCTTCCGGAACGCCCACCGTGCTTTACGTTTCGGCGGCCAGTGCCTACACTGAGTACCGCTCCACATTGAAAGGGGTCCGAATTCGTTTAACCCGCTGCCGCAGGCGAGGCACAACAAGCGCCAGCCATGCCTCGCCTGCGGCTGCGGGTTAAACCACCGAGGCCGATTTCAGACCCTATTCAATGCGGCACTGTACTGAGTTCGTCGGGGGAGAGTGCCTCGCACCAACGCCCGTGACAGACGCTTTCGTGGAGATAGTTCCATGGCACAGGCCATCGTTGATCCGGAGGAACTGCGACGTTTCGCCCACAGCCTGAAGCAGTTTAACCTGGAGTTGCAGAACCAAATGGGCGTGCTGCACGGTCAACTCATCGGACTCGGCGCCACCTGGCGCGACCAGGAACACATCAAGTTTTCCGAGGAGTTCGAGCATACACTGCAGGCGATCAATCGATTCGTCGAGGCGACCGAGGAGCACATCCCGTTTCTGTTGCGCAAGGCCGAGCGGGCCGACGAGTACCTGCAGCAAAGATAGCAGCCGGCTCGACCGCCGCCGCATCTGAATCGTGACCGTCGTGTGGGCAACGACGACCAATGGTAAGGAGCCCGTATGGGGCCGACAGTTCGAGTGACGTCGATAGATGCTCTGAAGGATTTTCGCGAGGCGATGTGCTCGTTTTGCCAAGCCGCGCGCGACGCGATCTGTGCCGTTCAGATGGAGAGCCGCCGCGTGCTCGACTGGGTCGTCTACGATCGGCCGCGCTACTGGGAGCGCCAACTGCGCGAACGTCAGGAGGAGGTCGCCCAGGCACAACAAGATTTGTTCCGCGTGCGGCTTACCGGCGGCAAGGATCGGCACCCCGACGACATTGAGCAGCGCAAGGCGCTGGCCCGCGCCAAACAGCGCGTCGAGGAAGCTCAAGAGAAGATCGAGCTTGTGAAGAAGTGGCGGCATGTGGCGCAGCGGGCCGTGGACGATTTCGACGGCCGAGCGCAACGACTTCTGGAACTAGTGGAGGGCGACCCGCCGCCGCCTGTGCTGTTCATCGACCGCGCGCTGGACTCGCTCGAGTCGTATCTCGCCGTCGCGCCGCCGGTGGTCGAACGTGCCGCTCCCCCGACCGCGCCGTCGATGGCCCGGCCGGCCGCAGAACCGGTCGCGCCCCCCGCCGCTCGCGAGGCTGATCCGGCGCCGGACCGACCGGACACAATCGCCAGCGCCGCTCGGCCGGCGGAGGTGCAGCCATGAGTCTCAGCACCGGTTCCGGCAAGCTGGCGTTTTCGTTCAAGGCGCTGCGCGCCCAGTGGGAGCTGACGCAGAACGACTGGAAGGATCAGGTGCGCGACGACTTCGAGGCTCACGTCTGGGCCGAACTGGAAATGGAACTCATGGCCAGCCTGAACGCCATCAACACGCTTTCTCAGGTGCTCAACAAGGCGGAGCAAGACTGTGAGTGAATCGAACCCGATCCATCGCGAGCGTCAGATACTTCGAAACCTCGCCAGCCTGGCCGCTCAGCGAGTGGAATCGCAGCAGCGCGTCGAGGCCGAGTTCGCGGCGCGCAACAGCGCGGCCGAGGCCGAGTTTCAGGGCGCCGAGCAACGCATCACCGCCACGTTCCAGCGGAACCGGGACGCCACGAGCGCCGAGTACGACGACGTCCGCCGCAACGCGAACCTGAGATTCGAATCGGAGACCAGCGCGGCCGAACGCGAGTTTGCGGCGACGCTGGACAAGGCTCAGACGGCCTACAACACGGATGTCGAAAGGACTCGCCGCGAGTGCGATGAGGCGCGCTGGGAGGCGACCGCCGTAGCCGACGCCGCGCGAACCGCGGCCAAGGAGCAGTTCGCCACCGTGCAGACGGTCATCAACGCCGGCCTCGACCGACTGCGACGCGTTGAAGACGAGGCCATCCGCGTGCTCGACCAATGGAATCTTCGGAGCGTTTACTCGCCGACCGACCTGGGCGACAATCCGAGCGACAACGCCGACGACGTGCACCGCAAGGCGGGCGAGTCCATCGGCCAGGCCGAGGCGCTGCTGCGTCAACTCGCGCAATTGCGGTCGCCCCGACTTCTCGCCGGACGCCGGCTGCGTTGGATCCTCCTCGGCCTGTGGCTGGTTGCCCTCACGCCGGCCGTCGTTTGGCGCGATCGCTGGCTGGCCATCGTGGCGGGCGTGACCATCGCTATGCCGCTCGTCGGTTGGCTGGGCCGCCTTATGCTGGTCGCGCTGGCCCGGCGACTGGTCGACCGCGTACACAATCCACTCTGCCAGGCGATATCGGACGGCGAGCGCCTGAGCCAGTTTCATCTCGCCCGCGTCGAAGCCGAACACAAACGGCAGTGCGACGAGATACAGCAACGCCTGAACCGCGAAGTCGCTCAGATCGAGGAGCGTACGCGAGTCGGCCAGCAGAAACTCCGCCAAAGGCTCGACGACGCCACGATCGACGCGAAAAACAAGTACCCGGCCCTGCTCAACCAGATTCGCCAGCGCCGCGACACGACGCGTGCCGACGCCGACCGTCGCTATCCGCAGTTGCTGGCGAAGCTGGCGCAACAGTTCGACGCCGAGTTAAAGGCGGTCACCGAGGCCTATCCGCGCATGCTCGCCGAGAGTCGCGCCACCTACGAGCGCGAGTGGGACGCGTTCGCCACAGCTTGGCGCACCGGACGCGACCACGTTCAGTCCGAGATAGACGCCGTGGTCGCCGAGTGCGGCCGCCTCTTTCCCGACTGGCGCTCAGTGGCCGCCAGCGACTGGGCGGCGCCGAAGACGCTCCCGCCCGCGATCCGCTTCGGCGCCTTCCACGTCCCGATGAGTCAAATCCCTCACGGCCTGCCCGACGACAGCCGCTTGGCGGTGGGCCTGCCGCCCGACTTCAGCCTGCCCGCGCTGCTGCCGTTCCCCGCCGGCTGCTCGATGGTCGTGCGGTCGTCTGATGAGGGCCGATCGCGAGCGATCGAAACCCTGCAACTCGCGATGTTGCGGTTCCTCACCTGCGTGCCGCCGGGCAAGGTGCGGTTCACGATCATCGACCCGACCGGCCTCGGCGAGAACTTCGCCGCGTTCATGCACCTGGCCGACCATGACGAACAACTGGTCACGAACCGCATCTGGACCGAGCCTCAGCACATCGAACAGCGGCTCGTCGACCTGACGGAACACATGGAAAACGTGATCCAGAAGTACCTGCGCAACGAGTTTCAGACGATCGAGCAGTACAACGCCGAAGCGGGCGAGGTCGCCGAGCCGTTTCGCATCGTCGTGGTGGCGAACTTCCCGGCAAACTTCAGCGAATCGTCGGCCCGCCGCCTGTTAAGCATCGCCAATTCGGGCGCTCGGTGCGGCGTGTTCACATTGATCAGCGTCGACACGCGTCTGCCGCTGCCGTCGAGTTTCCAACTGGCCGACCTCGAACAGAACGCGGTCAAGCTCGCGTGGAAGGACAAGCGGTTCGTCTGGACCGACCCCGACTTCGAACAGTTCAGCCTGACGCTCGACAAGCCGCCGCACCCCGACACCGTGACGAGCATCCTGAGCGTCGTCGGCCGCAAGGCGAAGGATGCCAGCCGCGTCGAGGTGCCGTTCGAGTTCGTCGCGCCGTCGCCGGCCGAGTACTGGACCGGCGCGAGCCACAAGGGCGTCGCCGTGCCGCTCGGCCGTGCGGGGGCGACGAAACGCCAGTTCCTGCGGCTCGGATCGGGCACGTCGCAGCACGTGCTGATCGCCGGTAAGACCGGATCGGGCAAGTCGACGCTGCTGCACGCGCTGATCACCAACCTCGCGCTCGCCTACAGTCCCGAGGAGATCGAGCTGTACCTGGTGGACTTCAAGAAGGGCGTCGAGTTCAAGACCTACGCCAGCTATGAGCTGCCGCACGCGCGGGTTATCGCGGTCGAGAGCGAGCGCGAGTTCGGCCTGAGTGTGCTGCAGCGGCTCGACGCCGAGTTGAAGCGGCGCGGCGACCTGTTTCGCCAGTTCGGCGCCCAGGACGTGGCGTCGTACCGCGAGTCGAACGGCAACCAGCCGCTCGCGCGCATTCTGCTGGTCGTCGACGAGTTCCAGGAGTTCTTCGTCGAGGACGACAAGATCGCTCAAGAGGCGACGCTGCTGCTCGACCGCTTGGTGCGGCAGGGCCGCGCGTTCGGCATTCACATTCAGCTTGGTTCGCAGACCCTGGGCGGCGCCTACTCGCTGGCCCGCAGCACGCTCGGCCAGATGGCCGTGCGCATCGCACTGCAGTGCAGCGAGTCGGACGCTCACTTGATCCTGAGCGACAACAACACCGCCGCACGCCTGCTGTCGCGGCCGGGCGAGGCGATCTACAACGACGCCAACGGACTCATCGAAGGCAACAACTTCTTCCAGGTCGTCTGGCTCTCGGAAGACAAACGCGAGGAGTATCTGCGTCGCATCCAGCAACTGGCCGAGCAGAAACAATACCGGCCGCCGGCCCCGCAGATCGTCTTCGAGGGGAATGCGCCGTCGGAGGTCCGCAAGAACCATCTGCTCGATCGACTGCTCGATCGTAACGATTGGCCGGCGGCGACGAAGGTGTCGTACGCTTGGATGGGCGAGGCCGTGGCCATCAAGGACCCGACCGCTGCGACGTTCCGGCCGCAGGGCGGCAGCAACCTCCTCATGGTCGGTCAACAAGCCGAGGCTGCGATCGGCATCATGTTCTCGACGGTCGTCAGTCTTGCCGCTCAGCATCCGCCCGCGACCGACGACGCGGCCGGCGGCGTACGCTTCTACGTGCTCGACGGCTCGCCGATCGACTCGCCGCACCGTGGCATGCTCGCGAAACTTGCCGAGGTCGTTCCGCACCCGATCAATGTCGGTGCCGCACCCGATGTCGCGGCGGTCATCGGCAGCGTCGCTGACGAAGTCGAGCGGCGTCAGCAATCGGGTGAACAGGAGCTACCGCCCATCTTCCTGCTCGTCTACGACGTTCAGCGGTTTCGCGATCTGCGCAAGGCCGACGACGACTTTGGGTTTTCACGCCGCGGCGAAGAGAAGGTCGTCAGCCCAGCGAAGCGTTTCGGCGCCATCCTGCGCGACGGACCGGCGGTGCGCGTACATACGATCGTCTGGTGCGATAGCCTGAACAATCTGAACCGCACGTTCGATCGGCAGACGACGCGCGAGTTCGACATGCGCGTGCTGTTCCAGATGAGCGCGGGCGACTCGAGCACGCTGATCGATTCGCCCGCCGCCAGCAAGCTTGGGCTGTACCGCGCGATCTACTTCAGCGACGAACTAGCCGAGGTCGAGAAGTTTCGCCCCTACGGTCTACCGAGTCGCGAGTGGTGGAAACACGTCCAAGACCGCCTCGCGGCAAAACAGCCCGCCGCCGTCTAGCCGGCCGCGACCGGCGCGGAGTATTGCACCCACGTGGATGTCCGCGACAATCCCTGATCGAGAAAAACCTGCGTGCGACGCTCGGCGCCATCGACTACGATTACCAACTCCGCGTCGCACGGCGGGTGGTCGATCGACTGCCGCAGGAAACACCGGTTGCCAACA
The DNA here is from genome assembly GCA_036758585.1 of Planctomycetia bacterium. Lineage (GTDB taxonomy): Bacteria > Planctomycetota > Planctomycetia > JALXBF01 > JBGPMX01 > DAIOWH01. The sequence continues at coordinate 30,693 of DAIOWH010000039.1, read as the reverse complement.
CACTGGCCAACGTCTAGGCGCTGGCCGTCCAAGACCAGGTATTGCCGAACATCGGCCGAGTAACTCGATTGGTTGCTCATGCTCTACTTGCGTCAAGAACTTGAGAGACACGCTCGACAGTATTGTGCGACGAACGCAATCTGCCTGCAACAGGTTCTCGGTTATGGCGCACAAGGCGTCGTGTACTCCACCGATCGTGAATCCGCGATCAAGGCCCACTGGCACGCACTCCTGCCACTCGAGCGTCGCCTCGCCCACGCCCGTCAGGCCCGTGTCGGTCGTGAGTCGAATGAACAGGTAGTTCCGCAGGCCCGCGTTGGCCAGTAAGGTCTCGAAGCGCACGATCTTCATGGCGATGACTGTATGCGACGGCATCGAACAACGCAAACCTGGCGGTTCCGCAAGCCGGTGCCGTGGGTTAGAATCCTGCCCGATCAGTTCCGAGGAAAGCAACGATGCAACCGTCTTCATCGGTGGTCACGAGGCGAGCGATGCTTGGCGGCGCGGCGGGCGCGCTGACGGCGGGATCCGTAGGAACTCTCGGCGCGATCGCCGCCGGTCCGCCGCCGCTCGATCCGCCCCAGCGAACGACGCCGGCGACCAAGAAGATCGCCGTGGTGACGACAGCGTACTACTACCTGTCGCACGCTTACCACATCTGCGGCCGGATCCTGTACGGGTACGCTCGCGGCGGGCAATACCATCACAGCGACCTGGCGATCGCCGGCATGTTCGTCGCGCAGCAGGGCGACGGCGACTTGAGTCGCGAACTCGCCCGCAAGCACGGCTTCAAACTGTACGGCGAGCCAGCGGCGGCCCTGACCGACGGCGGCGACCGGCTCGCCGTCGATGGCGTATTGCTCATCGGTGAGCACGGCGACTACCCGTACAACGCCAAGGGTCAGAAGCTCTACCCGCGTTACCAATTGTTCCAGCAGATCGTCGAGGTGTTTCGTCGGTCGGGCCGCAGTGTGCCGGTGTTTTGCGATAAGCATCTGTCGTACGATCGCGGCCAGGCCCGCGAGATGGCGGCGACGGCCCGCGAGTTGGGCTTTCCGCTCATGGCCGGCTCCAGCCTGCCCGTGACGTGGCGTCGCCCGGAGCTGGAACTGCCCGTGGGGGTCAAGATCGAGCAGGCGCTGGTGGCATCGCGCGGCGAACTCGAGATCTTCGGCATCCACGCGATCGAATCACTGCAGTGCATGGTCGAGCGTCGCACGCGCGGCGACCAGGGCGTTCGAGCCGTGACGTGCCTTGAGGGCGACGCGGTTTGGAAGGCCGGCGACGCGGGCGTCTGGTCGTGGGAACTGCTCGCACACGCGGTCGGTCGCAGTCCGTCGCGCAACGTGGGAGAGATTCGCGAGAACTGTCGGCACTTCAGGCCGGCCACCGGCAATCTGAAGTTCGTGGTCAGCCCGGTGGCGTTTGTCGTCGAGTATCGCGACGGCCTGCGTGCGACGGTGCTCATCCTGAGCGGCCACGTCGACGACACGACGTTCGCCGCTCGTATCGCCGGGCAGCGCGACCCGGTCGCCACGCTGTTCTACTTGCCGCCCCCGCCGGGCGCGGCCTTCCTTGAGGCGATCACCACCAAGATCGAAGGATTCTTTGCCGCGGGCCGTCCGCCGTATCCGGTCGAGCGCACGGTGCTCACCGGCGGCATTCTGGACGCTGCCTTGGAATCGCGCGTGCGCGACCACGTGCGCATCGAGACGCCGGAACTCGACATTGCCTACGGGCCGCCAGCGGACTCGGGCTTCATGCGGGGCGACTACGTTCCGCCCGTTTGAACGGTCAGAAATCGATGGAGCAGCGGTGAGCGCCGCGGACGCACGAGTTCACTGGGCGAGCGTGACCCTTCGAGCGGGTTTGGCGTTCATCTGGATCTACGAAGGACTCGTGCCCAAGCTGCTGGCGCCGCTGACCGAAATGGAGCGGGCCGTCGTCGCCGCATCGGGCCTCGTACCCAACGGCATCGAGCAACCGTTCATTCGCGGCCTCGGCGTGCTCGAGATCCTGCTCGGCGTGCTCGTGGCCTGCGGCGTCTGGCTGCGGCCGCTCTGCGTAGTGCAGGCCGGCGTCGTCGGCTTGTTTACGGTGATCATCCCAGTGACGCATCCGACGATCTTGTCTCACCCGTTCGGCCTCTTGACCAAGAATGTCCCGATCCTCGCGGCGATCGTGGCGCTGTGGCTGTTGTCGCGCGACAGACCTGACGCCGCGAGCGACTCGGGGACTACTGAGCGGCCAGGCTCTCGATGAGTGTCAGGAGTTCCTTCATGGGGAATCTGGAATCGCCTCGGTGCGTAGGTTCTTCCACCACGGCTCCGGCCGCCGGTGAATCTCGTCGGCAATTCGCATGCGACGCTGGCGTTCTTCGGGCGTCAGGTGGCTCCAAATCGCATCGACCGTGCGCAGCAGGTCCGCAAACATCTGCATTCGCTCGGCCGGCGACTTGCCCACGCTGCTCGCCGCGTCGGCGATGATCCAGTCCGGGTCGTTCGACATGGTGTATTCGGACATCGATGGTCTCTCCGTCGCTGTGCGGCAATCATACCTCCGATGTCCGGCAGGTCACGCTTTCCCTCGGATCGGCACAGGCTGCGGAATCCGGTCGATCAATTCGACGGCGACGTACGCGACATCTGCCTGCGTCAACTGGTGTACCTCGCCGTCGCGCTCGGCCTCGACGCTGACCCGGACGCTGATGGACGTATCGCCGACGCGGACGACGCGAGTCCAGAAGCTGACGACGTCGCCGACGAACACCGGCTTGTGAAACTCGACGCTCTTCATCGCCACCGTGACCAGTCGCTGGTCGGGCCAGCCGGCGCGGCGGATTTCGTGCCGCGCGCCGACCGCGCCGGCCTGGTCGATGTAGCTCAGGATCACGCCGCCGAAGATCGTGCCGTGCGGGTTGGTGTCGCGCGGCATCATGGCGGCCTTCAGGGCGAGGTGGCGTCTCGACGGCAGCTTGGGCATGGCAGGCTCCTGGGTATCAACCGTGTGAGTGTAGCGGCAGCGACACGCCCACGAAAGCTGGGTGTATTTCCGTAGCTGCGCCTCGCTCGTTTAACCCGCAGCCGCAGGCGAGGTCGTGTTTGATCCGTGCAATTCGCACGATGCCGACCTCGCCTGCGGCTGCGGGTTAAGCGAGCGACGAATGCAATTACGGGTATGCACCCACGAAAGCTGATAGAATCGCAACCCGCGAGTCGACCACCCAGCGGCAGGGCGCGACAGGGCAGCAGCATGAAAATGGTCTTACATCCACCGGTCGAACCGGACCGCCTCGACAAGATCAAGGCCGCGGCCGGCGGCCTCACGATCGTGAACGCGCCCGATGAGGCGGCGGCCGTGCGCGAGATCGCCGACGCCGAGGCATTCTTCGGCAAGATCACGCCGCCGATGCTCGTCGTCGCGCGACGCCTGCGCTGGGTACAGACTGCCACCGCCAGCCTGGAACACTACATGTTCCCCGAGCTTGTCGACTATCCCTGTACTCTCACGAACATGCGCGGGCTGTACTCGGACGTGATCGCCGATCATGTGTTCGGCTACATCATCTGTTTCGCCCGCAACCTGCACCGCTACATCCGCTACCAGGGGTCGGCTCACTGGGCGCCGGTGGGCGGCGAATCCGAACGGTCGACGTTCTCGGCCGGGCCGAGCACGGTCAGTGGCATCGACCGGGCGCACATACATCTCGCCGACGCGACCATCGGCGTCGTCGGACTCGGCAGCATCGGCGGCGAGGTGGCTCGGCGAGCGCTGGCGTTCGGCATGCGCGTGCTGGCGGTCGACCCGACACGAACACACGCGCCCGATGGCGTCGAATCGCTCTGGAAGCTCGACCGCCTGCCCGATTTGCTCGCGGCAAGCGACTTCGTCGTGGTGGCCGCGCCGCACACGCCCGATACAGTCAAGATGTTCCGACGCGCCCAGTTCCGGCAGATGAAGCGGTCGGCGTATTTCGTCAACATCGGGCGCGGCGCGATCGTCGACCTGGCCGACCTGGCCGCTGCGCTCCGGTCCGGCGAGATTGCCGGCGCGGGACTCGACGTGTTCGAGATCGAACCGTTGCCGACCGAACATCCGCTGTGGCGCATGGAAAACGTCATCATCACGCCGCACGTGGCAGGCTGCTCGCCGCGCATCGCCGAGCGGCATCTCGCGGTGTTGCTCGACAACATTCGTCGTTTCGTCGCCGGCGAGCCCCTGTGCAACGTCGTCAACAAGGCGAAGTGGTATTGAGCAGATGACTCTCTGGGAAAAACTCAACCGCCGAATCGTCTCGTGCGACCGCTGCCCACGCCTGCGCGAGCATTGCCGGCGCATCGCCGCAGAGAAGCGGCGGGCCTACCTCCATTGGGAGTACTGGGGCCGCCCGGTGCCCAACTTCGGCGACTCGCGAGCACGGCTGCTGATCGTCGGACTTGCCCCGGCCGCGCACGGCGCCAACCGCACAGGCCGCATGTTCACCGGCGACCGCAGCGGCGACTGGCTGTATCGTGCGCTGCACAAGGTCGGCCTCGCCAGCCGCCCAGCCGCGCAATCGCGCGACGATGGAATGCAACTGAACGACTGCGCCATCACGGCCGCGTGTCACTGCGCACCACCCGCCAACAAGCCGACGCCGGACGAAATCGCCCACTGTCGCGGTTGGCTGCAAGAAACAATCGACCTCTTGCCCGTGCGCGTATTCCTCGCGCTCGGTCAGATCGCGTGGCGGACGGTACTGGACGAGTCGCGGCGCCGCGGCTGGCTAACCGGTCCGTCACCCCGGTTCGGCCACGCCGCACGAGTGGAACTCGCGGAGGAACGTTGGTTGCTCGGCAGCTACCATCCCAGTCAACAGAACACGTTCACGGGTCGCCTGACCGAACGCATGTTCGACGACGTGTTTCGGATCGCGCGAGGGTTATTGCAGCGTGTCTGACGGATCAAAAACCCTGGGTACACGACGCACTTGGCTCTTAGGCAGCGAACGTAGCGGATGTGGCCGCGGAAGGGATGTGTGCCCAAGCAGGCGCGAGGTCCTCACAACCGACCCAATGTCAGGCTACCACGGCCGTGGGCAGCTCCTTATACTCCACTCGATCGGCTGGGGCAGGCGGCATCGTTGACCACAGGGCCACAGTTGTGTCGAGAATCTCCGGCGTCACTCCCGATTGCACGCGTTCGACGACCGTCACTTGGAGCGACGGCCGAGTCTCGTCGATCGAAACCGCCAAGTTCGCCGTCGGCTTGCCCGTCGCATGTCCCGGGTTCATTGACGTTCAGGTGAACGGCCTCGGCGGCATCGCGTTCAACGATCCAGCGCTGACGACTCCCCAAGTCGAGACGGTCACACAGCGGCTCTGGGAGACGGGCGTGGCGTTGTATTTCCCCACGCTGATCACCGAGTCGTTCGACAGCCTGTCGCGTGGACTGGCCGCACTGGCTCGGGCGAAGCGTGAGAGTCCGGCCGGCCGGTCGATCTTGGGCATTCACCTCGAAGGGCCGTATCTCTCGCCCGACGACGGACCGCGCGGCGCTCATCCACTCGCGCACGTGCGCGACCCGAATTGGGATGAGTTCCGCCGCCTGCAAGACGCGGCCGAGGGGTTGATCCGGCTCGTGACGCTGGCGCCCGAACGGCCGGGGGCGATCGACTTCATTCAGCAGCTTGTCGCCACGGGCGTGCGTGTGTCGATCGGTCACACGGCCGCTGGGGCCGACGCGATCCGCGAGGCGGTCGCCGCCGGGGCCACGATGGCGACGCACCTCGGCAACGCCGCACACGATCAATTGCAGCGGCACCGCAACTACGTCTACTACCAACTCGCCGCCGACGAACTCTGGGCCAGCCTGATCGTCGACGGCCATCATCTGCCGCCCGAACTGGTGAAGATCTTCGTTCGCGCCAAGGGTCCGGAGCGCACCATCCTGGTGAGCGACGCGACCCAATGGGCCGGGCTGCCGCCGGGCGTCTACCCGTGGGGCCACTGCGACATCGAGGTGCGCGACGACGGGTTCATCGGCGTCGTCGGCCAGCCGCGACTCGCGGGTTCGGGCCTGTTGCTGTGGCGCGGCGTCGAGAATGTCGTGCGATTCGCGGGCGTGAACTTGGCCGACGCCGTGCGTATGGTGACTGAGCATCCCGCACGGATGCTCGGCGACTTCCCGCGGGTCGGCGCGATCGAACCCGGGGCCGACGCCACGTTCACCATCGTGGAATGGAATGAAGCGACAGGCAGCCTGGGCGTGCTGCGTACGATCGTCCAGGGCGAGGTCGTCTACTGTCGAAACGGAGCTTGATGCGATGGCGCGAACTTCGCGGATTGCGGCACTGGTGTTGGCGGCGGCCGGGTGGGGCGTGCAACCGGTCGGCCAGGAGCCGCCCTCGCCGCTGGCGGCCGTCGTCCAGCCGCTGATCGATGGACATCGCGGTAAGGTCGCCGTCGCCATCAAGCACCTGACTAGTGGCGCCGGCTTTCGCTGCCGCCCCGACGAGCCGATGCCGACCGCGAGCCTGATCAAGCTCGCCGTGATGATCGAAGTGTATCAGCAGGCCGCCGAGGGCAAGATCAAACTGCAAGAGCCGGTCACGCTGCGCGACGAAGACAAGGTTCCCGGATCGGGCATCTTGACCCAGCACTTCTCGGCGGGCGCGTCGATCCCGCTGCGTGACGCCGTGCGGCTCATGATCGCGTACTCCGACAACACGGCGACCAATCTGGTGCTCGACAAGATCGGCATTGCCTCGACGTCCGCTCGCATGGAGGCGTGGGGGTTCCCGAACACCAAGATTCACTCGAAGGTCTTTCGTCGCGACACGTCGTTGTTTCCCGAACGCAGCCGGCAGTTTGGACTCGGCTCGACGACGGCCGGCGAGATGATCGGCCTGGTCGAAGCGATCCACCACGGCGACCGCATCGCCGAGGCGGACCGCGCGACGATGATCGAGCACCTGAAACGTTGCGACGATCGCGACAAGTTCCCACGCCTACTGCCGCGCGGGACGGTGGTCGCCCACAAGACCGGCTCGGTCGATCGCTCGCGTACCGACGCGGGCATCATCTACACCAAGTCGGGGCCGGTGGCCGTCTGCGTGCTAACCGATGAGAACGAAGACGCTCGCTGGACCGCCGACAACGCCGGCGACTTGCTGTGCGCCCGCGTCGCCCGCGCGGCTTACGACTACTTTTCGAACGATACGCTGGAAGCAAGCCCTCGACCTTGATATCTTGCGACGGCGCGCGACGGGACAATCGCGGCCCGAGTGCGCGGAGGAGCCATGTTCGTTTCGATCACGTCGACGCGCGAGGTACTGGCCGGCCCGGACGCAGAGATAAACTGTCCGGCCTGCGGCGAGATGAACGTCCCCGCGCAAACACGCCAACAGACCGAGCGGTTCTATCTCTACGGACTGGTACTTGTTCAGCGAGTCACCGCGACGATCGTCACTTGCGGCGCCTGCGGACTCGAATTGAAGTCAAAAGTTGGAATCGACCAGATTGACCAGTACACCGCTCGCGACCTCGATCTGTACCTTGCACGAAACGTGTCGTTCGTCGTCAAGTTCATCGCGTTGGCCAGCCTGCTGCTGTTCTGGGCTCCGATCGTTGGACTGGTCCTAGCGGTGATCGGCCTCGTCAGCAGCAGCGGCGGCTGGACACGAACGGTGAGCTGGGTCAGCTTGTTCCTATCGGGCCTGCTGACGGCCTTGTTCGTGGCGCTACTCGCCATCGATCCGTGACCACGGAGCTGCAAAGAATCGGAACGCCGGTATGGTCGAATGGAACTCGTTGATCAGGGCCATTCACGATTCGGGGCGCCAAGTGGCGATTGCCGTCACGGGAGGCGGCAGCGGTGCGATTGCCGAGTTGTTGCGGGTGCCGGGCGCGTCGCGGTCGGTGGTCGAGGCGGTGGTGCCGTACGACTTTGCCGCGCTGGTCGAGTTCCTTGGCCGCGTGCCGCAACAGGCGTGCAGCCGGGAGACGGCCATGGCGATGGCCGAGCAGGCCCGCGACCGGACTCGCTGGCTCAGTTCGCGCAGCGGGCCGGCGATCGGACTCGGCGCGACCGCCAGCCTGGCGAGCGACCGACCGAAACGCGGCGAACATCGTGGCCACATTGCCGTAGCCGACGGTGAGTCGATTCGCACGTGGTGTGTCGTGTTCGATCAAGGTGGCCGCGACCGAGCAATCGAAGAATCGCTGCTCACCGAGGCGATCCTGATCATCCTAGCTCGAGCGGCCGGCGTCGCGGCGGCCGCTGACCTTCCGCTCGAACGGGTGCTTGGCCCCAATGACCGGATCAGCCACACCGCGCAGCCGAGCGATGCGATCGCCCAACTAGTCGCCGGCGACCTTGAGCGATTGACCGTGCTGCCCGACGGCGCCTGTCTGGTCGACGCGCCGGTGCCGCGTGGCGTGCTCGCCGGGTCGTTCAATCCGCTGCACGCCGGGCACGACGAGTTGGCTCGCATCGCCGGCTCAATAATCGGTGGTCGCGTGTCGTTCGAGATTTCGGCGACCAACGTAGACAAGCCGCCGCTTGACTCGGCCGAACTGCGGCGCCGCTTGCGTCCATTCGCCTGGCACGCCACGGTCGAACTGACCCGCGCGGCCACGTTCCGCGAGAAGGCGCGGCTGCTGCCAGGCACGACGTTCGTCGTCGGCGCCGACACCGCCGAGCGGATCGTGCAGCCGAAGTACTATGATCAGCCAGGCGACGCCAGCGACCTGCGCCGGCCGCAAGGCGAAGGTGAACGACTCATGACTGAAGCGCTCGCCGAGATCGCCGCAAACGGCTGCAGGTTTCTGGTCGCGTGCCGCCGCAATCGTCTCGGCCGCGTGATCACGCTCGGCGACATCGCCGTTCCCAACTCGCATCGCTCGCTCTTTGCCGAGGTCCCCGCCGACCAATTCCGCTGCGATCTATCCTCGACCAAGCTGCGCGGGTAACATTTCCAAGCTGTTGGTTTCATCAGCGACGACATCGACCAACGCACAGGAGCCGCCAATGCCCGCAGGTTTCGCCGGTAAGTTGCTGCGAGTCGATCTGACAAACCGCACGACCCGTGTCGAACCGATCGACGACGTCGTGTTGCGCCGCTACTTGGGCGGCGGGTTGCTCGGCGCGTACTACTTGCTGCGCGAAACGCCGGCCGGAATGGATCCGTACGACCCGGCCGCCCCGCTGCTGTTCATGACCAGCGCGATGAACGGCACGTCGCTGTCGGGCGCGAACCGATACTCGGCGATCGCCAAAAGTCCGCTCACGGGCGGTTTCGGCGAGACCGAGGCGGGCGGGTTCTGGGGTCCGGCGCTCAAGCAGGCGGGCTTCGACGGCATCATCATCACTGGTCGGGCGACGCGACCGGTCTATCTGTCGATCTGGGACGGCCAGTGCGAGTTTCACGATGCGACGAAGTACTGGGGTCAACTTTCCGGCGAGGTCGACGATGGCATCAAGGACGATCTGGGCGATCGTCGCGTGATCGTGCTGCAGACCGGCGTGGCCGGCGAGAATCGAGTCCGCTTTGCCGCGATGGTGAACAACTGCAAGCACTTCCACGGCCGCTGCGGGCTGGGTGCGGTGATGGGGGCGAAGAATCTGAAGGCGATCGCGGTCGGCGGCAAGCAGAAAACTACGCCGGCGAACGGCGAGTTGGCCCGCGATATGATGCGGCACTACACGCAGAACTACGACCGCACCAAGGACGCGATGCACTTGTTCGGCACCGCGCGTGGCGTGCGGATGCTGCAGGCCGAGGGCATCTTGCCGACCCGCAACTTCCGCGACGGCGCGTTCGACGACTTTGAGAACATATCGGGCCAGCGCATGGCCGACACGATTCTGACGAAGCGCGGCACGTGTTACGCCTGCGCCGTCGCGTGCAAGCGCGAGGTGACGGTCGAGGAACTTGGAGTCGATCCCAAGTACGGCGGCCCGGAATATGAAACACTGGCCGCCATCGGCTCGTTGTGCGGCGTCGGCGACCTGAAGAAGCTTGCGCTGGCGAACCAGCTTTGCAGCCAGTACGTGCTCGATACGATCTCGACGGGAGCGGTGATCGCGTTCGCCATCGAGGCGTTCGAGAAAGGGATCCTCGCCAAGTCCGACACCGGCGGCCTCGCGCTCGACTACGGCGACCCGGACCTGGCCAACCGGTTGATTCCAATGATCGCGCGGCGCGAGGGGATCGGCGATCTGTTGGCCGACGGCGTGGCCCGCGCGGCCAAGCGGCTCGGTCCGGCGGCCGAGGCGTTCGCGTTGCACGTGCGGGGCCAGGAAATCCCGATGCACGAGCCGCGCGGCAAGAAGAGCCTGGCGCTGGCGTACGCGACCAGCCCGACCGGCGCGGACCACATGGAGGCGCCGCACGATCCGCTTTACGAAGGCTTCTTCGCCGGCCCGCACCCGCTCGCGCCGCTCGGACTCGTCGAACCCGTCGACATGCTCGACTTCACGCCCAAGAAGGTCCGTGCGTTCACGTACGCGCAAAAACTCTGGAGCGCCTACAACCTCGTCGGCATGTGCTGCTTCGTCGGCGTGCCGATTGGCAAGCTCGACACCGAGACGCTCGTCCGCTACATGAACGGCGTCACCGGATGGGACCTGAGTCTGTGGGAAGTGCTGAAGGCGGCCGAGCGCAGCTCCGCGCTATTCCGCATCTACAACCATCGCGAGGGCCTGGCGACGCCGGCCGACGGATTGCCCGCGCGCATGTTCCAGCCACTTGAAAATGGGGCCCTCGCCGGCGAACGAATCGAGCCTGACCAGTTCCACAATCGCCTGGCCGACTACTATGAAATGATGGGCTGGGACCGGCAGACTGGCCTGCCCCATCGGTCGAAGCTCGCGGAACTCGATATCGAGTGGTCGGCCGAGTTTGTTTGACCGCTCGGGGGACGCCGGCGAATCCAACCGGCGAGTTCAACCACAAAGGACACGAAGAGCACAAAGGGGAGCGGGGCAGGGCGGAAGTGAGGCTGTTACGGCCCTGTAGTGGGCAGGGCGAAATTCAGATTTGTTTCACAGGAGAACCTTCATGAAAGCACTGATCGCGATGATGGCCGCGTGCGTCGTGTTCGCCGCGGGTCCGGCCGCAAGAGTCGATGACCCACTGGAACCGATCCCGGCCGAGTTGATTGAGAAGGTCGGCAAGCGGCTGATCGACGAGACTGCCAAGTTCGACAAGCCGCAGGTGAAAATCGAGGCCGAGTTGTCGAAGGCCTACGGTCTGCACAAACCAGGCGAGGCCGGAATGTTGGTCGTGCCGCAGAAAGACTTGAAGGAGAGCGAAGAACTCGCGGCGAAGTTCAAGTCCGAAAAGGGCGCACCGCTGGCCATTCTGTTCACGTACCGGCTGACTCCCGTGGTCGACGGCAAGGTGGCGGACGACAGCCGCGTGCGCGAGATCAAGTTCATCGACGACGAGGGGGCCGCACGGCCGGTACAGGCGCTGCTGCTTTCGGTGCGACAGATTGGCGACGACTACCGGCTGTACGCTTGGGGCTACGAAGACAAGCCGCTGGTCGACGCGAAGTTCTCTCAGACCGACAGCGGCGGCTCCGAGCCGGTCGGACTTTCCGTGAAGGATCTGGACGAAGGCACGCGGCAGGGCACGCTCGTCGTCACCGTCTTCGGCAAGTACCAGGCGAGCATCCGGATGCAGCACAAGGCCGAGTGACGGAAGCAGGGCTGAATCGAACGGAACTTGAACCACAAGCGACACAAAGGGAGGGGTAGGGAACGAGGGACCCGTTGCCAATCGCATTCCACGCGGGCGGTGGGTCCGCCCTTTCTTCTGGCCTTTGTGCTCTCAGTACTGTGCCGCATTAAGTAGGGTCTGAAATCGGCCTCGGTGGTTTAACCCGCAGCCGCAGGCGAGGTATGGCTGGCGCTTGTTGTGCCTCGCCTGCGGCTGCGGGTTAAACGAATCGGACGCTTTCAACGTGGAGCAGTACTCAGCGACCTTGGTGGTTGAATCTCCACTCACGACCATGACGCCGACCGAACGACTGAAGGTGAAGGCCCGCGAGTTGGGGTTCGAACTCGTGGGCGTGGCGCCGGCGGTGACGCCAGAGGGCGTGACGCACCTCAGCGATTGGCTCCATCGCGGGTTCGCAGGCGAGATGCGTTACATGGATCGCCATGTCGCCGCGCGAGAACATCCGCGTCACGTGCTTGACGGCGTACGCAGCATTGTCGTGGTCGCCATGAACTATCGCACGGCTGACCCAGAGCCGCCCGGTCCGTTCGACGGGCGCATCTCGCGCTACGCCTGGGGCGACGACTACCACGCGGTGATGAGGGACCGACTGCGGCGGCTCGGCGATTTCCTGCACGATGCATCGCCCGGCTGTCGTACGCGAGCCGTCGTCGACACGGCACCGCTGCTCGAGCGCGACTTCGCGCGACTGGCCGGCGTCGGTTGGATCGGCAAGAACACCATGCTCATCAACAAGCGGCTGGGCAGTTGGATCTTTCTGGGCGCGCTGCTCACCGACCTCGAACTGGATTACGACCAGCCGCACACCGCCGACCACTGCGGCACGTGTACTCGCTGCCTCGACGCCTGCCCGACCGACGCATTCGTCGGGCCACACCAACTCGACAGCCGGCGGTGCATCAGTTACCTGACGATCGAGCTGCGCGGCGCGGTCCCGCACGACCTGCGGAGCGAAGTGGGGCAGTGGCTGTTCGGATGCGACGTCTGCCAGGATGTTTGCCCGTGGAACCGCAAGGCCCCGGCAGGATACGAGGCGGCGTACCTGCCACGGTCGCCGGGCGGCGTGGTCGATGCGCGGGCGATCGCGGCGATGTCTGACGATGAACTGCGCCGCCTGGTCCGCGGCACGACGCTCACTCGCACGGGGTTGAACGGTCTGCGTCGCAATGCGGCGATCGTGTTGGGAAACTCGCAATCGCCAGACGCGCTGCCTGTCCTTCAGCAGCTCGCGGCGCACACGGACGCGCTCGTGGCCGAGGCGGCCCGCTGGGGCATCGACCGCTGCACCAGCAGCGACGCGACGGCGACGAACGCGACGATCGCCGAGCCGGTGAACGCACCGTACGCTTGAGCGTACTTGTGTCCGACTCCGTCCGCGAGCCAACCGCCCAATTCGCTCGACGTGCTCGCCATCAAAACGAACGCGACCGCGAGAGCCGCCCAGACGAGCCGGCGCCTCTGCGTCGGGCATGTCGCACGGCCGCAATACGCCACGAGCACCGCGTAGGGCAAGGCCATCGTGACGAAGTGATGCTTCCAGCTACGCTCGCTGACGAGCAACATCGCGATGAAGACAAGCGAGTACTCACACGCCAGCCGCCAGTCCCGGCGATCGGTCGTCGGCGTGCGCGCGAGCCACGCGACGACACCGAGGATCGCCAGGAACGACGTCTTAATAAGGACCAGCACGGCGGAGCGATCGAGGCTCAGCAGATTGGCTCGCTCCGTCGCGCCGCCTGACCACTCGATCGCCGGACTGTCGGTGACAAGCCTCATCACCAGGCCAGCAAGCGATTGATTTGTCTGGATCGTCTCGACCTGCCCCTCAATGACATAGGGCCAGATCATCGCGCCGCACCACGATCGCAACAGCCATAAGTTGCGATCGAAGCCGAGAACCGGTGCGGGCGCGATCACGAGGAACAACGCGAGACCACCGAGGGCCGCGGCGACCACACGCCACTGGCGCTTGTACGCGAAATAGGGAATGAACAGCGCCGGCGTGACTTTCAGCGCCGTGGCCAAGCCGATCGCCAGACCGGCGGCCCCGTCGCGACCGCAACCAAACGCCCACAGTGCGGCCGTCACGATGAACAAGATGACGATATTGATGTTGCCGTGATCGAGATCGCTGAGCAGTGGCCGGGCGACAAGCAAGATCAGGGCGGCCGTTGCCAGCGTCGATAGTCGGAAGGCGTCGCCGGTCGCGAGTCGGACCGACCAATGGAGCGCGACAGCCGCCATCGCGAGCTTGATCGCGAACCACAGCAAGGCCGACGGCACGGGCGGCAGCAAGGTGAGCGGGCGAAGCAGAATCGCAGCGAGCGGCGGATTGGGGAACGAACCATCGACGCCCGGTTCGTTGTAGACGTTCTTGCCTTGGACCAGCAGCTCGATCAGGCCGCGCCACCTCACGATCGCGCTGGCAGAACCCGCAGCCTTGAATCCATAGTCTATCGCCGCGACGACTACAGCGATCGCCACGATCGTCCAAAGTAGGCGACGCATGGCCTCATGGCGGTCTGGCAATAGTCCCGAGCGAGTCATCCGCCCGCCCTCCGTAGCTACGGGAACTCGTTCGACGATCACGCACAGGCGCGAGCGGCCTCGGCGGGGGCCGCAGGCAGGCTGAGAGTGACCGTGGTGCCCGCCCCAGGCTTCGACTCGACCAGTATCTCGCCGCGATGGTTCTGAACGATGCGCCAAGCCTTGGACAACCCCATGCCCAAGCCCCGCCCGGCTTCGCGCCCGGAATAGAACGGTTCAAAGATATGTTGCCGCTGATCGTCGCTGATGCCGCCGCCTGCGTCGGTGACTCGGATCGCCACGCTCGACCGGTCGCCGCCCGATGCCGAAACGCACATCGCGCCGCCTGGCGATGAGGCCTCGATCGCGTTGCGCACGATGCACTCGACGGCGAGCGCAAGCTGATCGACGTCGCCCTGCACCCACAGCGAGTCGCCCGGGGCCACTTCGACGGCTACTTCAGCCTCCGCGCAGTCGGCCTTCGCCTTGGCCACGGCGCGGTTGATCACCTCGCTTACCGCCGTTGGCTTTACATTCGGTTCGGGCGGCCGGGCGAACATCATCAGGTCAACGATCATGCGATGAATGCGCTGAGCCTGGGCGATGATCGTCTCGAGCGACTTGCGGCGCCGCGGGTCCGACTCCTCGACCATGAGCAACTGGGCGCGCCCGGAGATGACCGCGAGCGGATTGTTGATCTCGTGGCCGGCGCCGGCGGCCATTTCGGCCAGTGCGGCGAGCTTAGCGTCTTCGAGCCGATCGGCCGCCTGAGCCGCCTGTTCGCGCAGCGAGGCGGCGAGCGTGTGAAGCTGCGACTCGAGTCGCGCGAGGTGGGCGCCCTGTGCCATCCAGGTGCTGCACAGAGCGATCGCTTGCTGTTCGGTCTCGGCGTCGGGCACGGGTCTAAACTCGTCGAGCCACACGAGCACCTCGGCGATTGTCTCCTCAGCAGCGGCCAGCGCGATGCGACGGTAGGGGCGCTGTTGCCAGGTGGCACGCAACTGCGCGACAACCTGATCGGGGTGCGGCTTCACGTCGCCGGGAGTCAACTTGCAATTGAGCGGGCGAGCTGTGTCGCACCAGAACGTGCCTTCCGCTAGTGTGCCGTCGGCGTTTCGCACGTAACACAGCGAGCCGAGCGCTCCGAGGGCGTGCGCGAACGTCTCGGCCACGAGCGCGGTGAGTTCCGCCGGCGCCGCGTCGGGCGGCAACACGAGTCGCGAGTCCCACGCGCGACTCCGCCAGCCGTGCAAGGCCTGGCGAGTCGCGATCTCGCTGGCCATTTCCACCGCACGGGCCATCAGCATCTCGGTGGATTGGCCGCCGTCGTTCAGCGGGTGGGCCTGCAGAAAAGTCGTCGCCTGCCGCACGCCGCGCGACACAGCGGCCGAGACGGCGTCGCCGTTTTTCCACGGCAAGGCCCACGGCTCGGGGCTCACGATCTGACGGAGTCCGAATTCGCAGTCGCTCACGAGCAAGTCGGCCTCGTGGACCAGATCCACCAGCGCGCGGTCGGACAACCCGTCGGGCATGCTCGTTTCGCCCTGATGGTGCCAGCACATCACTTCGTGCAGCCACTGGGGCAAACACCAGCGCGCCGATAGCTGGTTGGCGATACTCGTGTGCGTTGCGCCGAGCCGATCGCTCTCGGCCGCCAGCGGATCTCCGGCGTCGTGCTTCTGACCCAGCAGTTCCGCGAGTGCGTTGGGCGCGACTGCAGCGACAGCCAACAGCCCGACGTTGTGCAACAGGCCGGCCAGAAATGCGGTCTGCGGGTGATCGTAACGTCGCGCTCGGCTGAGCGATCGGGCCGCGTGGGCGGTCGCCAGCGAGTGAATCCACACCTGATCCACAACCGCATTGGGTTGCAGCCACTGCGTCGGACTGGCCATGGTCTGCTTGACCAGTTGCAGCAGCGCAGCAGGCGTGGCAAAGCGAACCAGTTGCGGGACGCCAATCTTGCCCTCACGCAGCGGGCGGGGCGCCAACCGCAACAGCGCCAGCGCCAACGCCGGATCGACCGCTACCAACCGGTTCAGTGCCGGAGGGTCGGCCGCGTGCGGGCCCAAGGCGAGATGGTGAACCGATTCGCGACGTAGCGGCAACTGACCGAGTTGCCGCAGGTCCGTGAGGATGCTCGTTCCAAGCACGATCCTTGCTCCTAAGTACTGCTCCACATTGAAAGGGGTTTGTTTAACCCGCAGCCGCAGGCGAGGCATGGCTGGCGTTTGTTGTGCCTTGCCTGCGGCTGCGGGTTAAACGACCGAAGCCGATTTCAGACCCAATTCAATGTGGCACAGTACCAAGTCGTCGTCCTTGACCCGAAGTCTTGTCTGAACCTGGAAACACCAACGCCACCAGCACACATTCGTTGGAAGCCACACAAAGTGGATGCGCCTGCCACTGGCCGTCCCTACGACAGGCACACCCCGCACGGCAGCAGAGAGGAGTGCCGCGACCCATTCTCCTGTTGCGACGGGATGTTACCGGCAACAGGTTTTGTGGTCTAGGCCTCTGCTTTGGCCGTTTCCATGTCGAGTTGCTTGCACATGTGGTCGATGAGGTCCTCAACGTCAAACGGCTTCTGTACGAAGTCGTTCGCGCCGGCCCGCTTCAGTTCGTGCACCTTGTCCTGCTCGACCATGCCGCTAATGCAAATGATCCGGACGCCCTCGAGCGTGGGGTCAGACCGAATGAGTTTGCAGACGTCGCGCCCGTTGATGTCGGGGAGCATGACGTCCAGCACGACGATATCGGGCCGGTACTCCTTGACGACCATGCCCGCTGCGAAACCGTTCGTCGCGACTCGTACTTCAAAACGGCCGTCGCTCTTGAGCACGTCGGTGATCAACTCCACCAACTCCTCGTCGTCGTCCACAAGCAGAACCCGACGCTTGCCGCTCTCCAGAGCGTCGGTCGGGATTCCATTCTCCTTCATGAACTTGTAGAGCAAGTCGCGGGGGATCCTGCGAAAACGAGAACCGGGCACTCGAAAACCCTTGAGCTGGCCCGAGTCGAAACACCGAATGATCGTCTGTTGGCTTACCTTGCAGATCTTTGCCGCTTCGCCCGTCGTAAAAACGGTTTTCATCGTGTCCACCCTGATCTAGCCGTAGGGGCTAGGCTCCCCTCGAACCGGTCCCACGCGTCCGCTGCGTGGTATCCGACCCGAGGCATCCATGTTCAGTTCTAGTTAGAACCACGAGCGACACATCCCCGCCGCTCAATCCCTCATCTCAGGCAGCCGACATGTTCCAAAGTAAGACTGGAAACTCTTGTGAGTTTACTGAGTTTGACATTTCCAGGCCGATTATAGTGAAGGTGGTAAATCTGTCAACTTGAATGAAGGATGCGTAAACCGCGTTGCTTGAGCGGGTTGAGCCGTAGATGCGACTGATCCAACGCCCTGGTGGTCTCGTTAAGGCGAGTGGGATGGGGAGGCGATGTGTAAAGAAACCTGAACAGGGCCATTCGCACCTACAGTGGTGTGGCCGCCGCGACCGAGTAACTGCCCCACATCGACGAGTGGGGCGGGCCGAACACGTTCCCGCACTTTTCGATCGGTGGGGCACACGCCGGCAATACGCCGTTCCAGTGGACGAAGCAAGTCGCGTCGCACTTCGGGGGCACGCGGAACCCGATGATCATTCACTGGCTCGACCGGATCAAAGCGAAGGGTGAAGTCCGCTCGCAGTTCCATCACGTCATAGACGTCGCCCCGACGGTGCTCGAAGCGGCCGGGCTGCCCCAGCCCAAGTCCGTCAACGGCACGCCGCAGCGCCCAATGGACGGCGTCTCAATGATGTACACGTTCGACGACGCCAAAGCGAAAGACCGCCGCACGACGCAGTATTTCGAGATGTTCGGCAACCGCGCGATCTATCACGACGGTTGGGTCGCCGCGACCCGCCACTCGATCCCATGGCTGAATGTTCCACTCCCGCCGTTCGACCAGGATCGCTGGGAGCTTTACAACGTCGCCGACGATTTCAGTCAGGCCAACGACCTCGCGACGAAGAATCCGCAGAAGCTCAAAGAGTTGCAGGACGTGTTCATCGCGGAAGCGATTCGCAACCACGTGTTCCCGTTCGACGACCGGCGTCGAGCGATTCAACGCCGCACTTGCCGGCCGGCCGGACCTGATGGGCCCGCGCACGTCGCTCACTCTGTACGAGGGCATGACCGGCATCGCCGAGAACGCGTTCATCAACATCAAGGGCCGGTCGCACACGATCACCGCCGAAATCGAAGTGCCGCGCGACGGCGCCGGCGGCGTCATCATCGCCCAAGCCGGCCGCTTCGGCGGCTGGAGCCTCTATATGAAAGACGGGCGCATCCACGAAGTCTACAACTTCGCTGGCCTTGAGCGCACCACCGTCTCCTCACCGGCGTCGCTCGCGCCCGGCCGGCACTCGGTGCTGTACGAGTTCCTCTACGACGGCGGCAAGCCCGGCTCCGGCGGTACGAGTCGCCTCTGCGTGGACGGCAAGAAAGTCGGCGAGGCCCGCGTTCCACACACCATGCCCTTCGCCTATTCCGGCGACGAAGACATCGACGTCGGCATGGACAATGAAACGCCGGTCACCGAAGAGTACAAAGTACGGGACAACAAGTTCACCGGCCGGATTCACAAAGTGACGGTCGAGGTGAAGTGAATGCGGTAGGGTGGGCATCGCCCACCAATTGAGTTGTGGGCAGTGCCCACCCGACACAGAAGGTGGTGGGCAGTGCCCACCCGACCCCTACGCCGGAACGGCTAGAAATCAATCTTGCCGCGCAGGCCGATGATCACTGCCGGGTCGGGATCTTTTACGCCCAGCGCGGGCGCACCCTCGAAACCCTGGTCGATGATTTGCAAATCGGCGGTGAGGTGGAACCACGGCGTCACTTCGATGTTGTAGAACAACTCAACGCCGTCAGTGTCGCCGAAGAGCGAGCCGAGCGCGGGGCCGAACTCGTCGGACGCGGCGAGGTGGAACTTGGCCGGTTCGTCCGAATGGACAACACCGTACAAGGAGAGGACCGCGCCGACTGTGACTGTGAGGCTAGTCCGTGCCCGTAGCATGCGAATCATCGAACGGACCTCCATGCCTGGTCGCCGAGCGAGAGAATCTCTTGTGGACTCCACCGTAGAACCCTGCGAGTACTATCGGCGCCCGCCTTGCATCGCGTTGATATGCGGGGCAATTGTGGATCGATAATGCGCCGCCGGATGGCCGAGACCACCCGAAGAATCGACGAGACCGTGAGAATCGTTACGACCGAGCAGACCAGCGCCAACTCTGCTAAAATCACTGCGACGAACTCCCGGTTATCCACCTTCCACAGGAGCCACAGCCCATGTCAGTGTGTACCCTCGCGGTCGTTGTCCTACTTGTCCCAATCACCTCTCAGAACCTAAAGGCACGCACATGGACGGACTCAACCGGAAACTACTCCTTCGAGGCCGACCTAGTCGGCCAAAGTGACGAGATGGTTGTGCTACAGAGGCGCAACAAGGAAAGGGACCTGGTGGCAATGCCCATCGATAAGCTGTCGAAGGAGGACCAGGAGTACTTGACGACGAAGGAGGCGACCGAGTCGGTTCGCCGCTCGGCTGATGGACAGCAGACGTGGACGATGCGGAGCGGACTGAAGGTGATAGGACGCGTGGTCGAGTACGGGCGGCGCGACATTACTATTCAGCGGAAGCGTGGCAAGACGTACGTCAATGATAGACTGCTCAGCAACTTTCCTGACCTGCAACAGAAGATGCTTCCGAAGATCGTCGCACACTTTGAGGGGACCGATATCGAGGACGAGAAAGATCTGGACGCGTGGATCGTCAAACAGAAAGGAGTGCCTCGGACTTTCACCGTCGAAGGGGTGATGCTGGAACTGGAGAACGGCGACGTGTACGGCGTGCCGTTCTTTTTCTTTTCGCCCGATGACGTCCGAGTGCTCGAGCCTGGTTGGCAGCGATGGCTCGCCGCGGACAAGAGACGCGAGCAGAAGGAAAACGTTGCTAAGGAGAAAGATCGCGAAGAGTTGATGCTACGCGCGGCAGCTCAGGCGTATCAGCGCGACCGACAGATGAATCAGCAGGTAAAGATGATGGAGTTGGAACTGCTTGCGACTGCCGCCGGCGCGACCAACCTGTGGGAGGTACAACTTCACCCCCAGCGTGGCACTGCCGGCTACCCGCGCACCGTGGTGGTTCCTGGGAAGAACAGCAACGACGCCAAGCAAGTTGCGATGCAGCGATTCTCTGGATACGTCGCAGGCTCGGTCGCCCAGGCAAATCGCGTACGATAGCGGCCGGCCAGGGCTGGAGGGGTTCGCGCGCCCGGCCGAAAACACACCGGTGGCCGGTTTCTCGTTCGACGCGCGACTTGGATGGCACCGACCACGATCGAGAGCGGTATTCCAACGAAGTTGGAAGCGGGGACCTTTCCAACGAATTTGCGACATTCTTTCAGTTACCCCGTTGACTTTTGGCCCTCCGATTACTTATCTTTCTGCCCTCAGTTGGACGCAACTTTACAACCATCCAGCACAACAAGGAGAGTACAGTGGCTAAGAAAGCAGCAGGAAAGCCCGCTTCTAAGTCTGAAATCCTCGCCGCGTTAGCGGGCAAGACGGAGCTATCGAGAAAGCAGGTCGCGTCGGTACTTGACGGCCTGTCGGACCAGATCGGCGCCGCATTGGGCAAGAAGGGCCCCGGCGTGTTCGTGATTCCCGGTCTGGTGAAGATCCTGGTCCAGCACAAGCCCGCTCAACCCGCCCGCGAAGGCATCAACCCGTTCACGGGCGAAAAGCAGATCTTCAAAGCAAAGCCCGCTCGCAACGTCGTCAAAGTACGACCACTGAAGAAGCTCAAGGCGATGTGCTAGCGCCGCCGGCTTCCTGTGATTTCGCCCAGCCACGGATCGCGCGGCCGTTTCGAGTTACTCATTACAGCCGACGATCCGTGGCCGGTCCTGCGCTCGGATCTCGCCGTTCGTTGACCGTGTGAGACGTCCCATCTATAATCCCGGTCGGGCGACCCAGGGAGCACGTCTGCTATGCCCAACCGCTGGTTGGCGATCGCTATCTGCGCGTTCTGGGCGGTCACGATGGCTCTGCTCATTGAACGGGACGTACTGCCACATTGGAAGCTAGGCCACCGGCCCGACTTTCGCGCCGTTTCCAAGGTCGCGCCCACCGCGGAACCGGTGCGATGGTCCATCTGGTATTCCGATCAGCGGGTCGGTCGGGTCCAGACGCAGTGGCTGGCCAAGTCCGACGAAACGATCCTGTATCGCAGCGAAATGGAACTGGACCAAATTTCGTTCATGCCGCCGATGGGCATCGCCTCGGCCGAGAAACTACGATGCGAAAGCACGTTTCACATCACGGCCGATCGCAACCTGCGTTCGTTCGAGATTTTCATCTTCTGGGGCGACTCCAGACCCACGGTCACCGCCCAGGGCAACCTCGAGGGCGACATCATGAAGGTGAGGTTCCGAACGGGCGGGCTGGTACACGACGAGCAGTTCTACTACGAGCCGCACAGCCTGATGACCAGTTCGTTGGCCCCGATCGGCAAGTTGCCCAACCTCGCCGTCGGACAGAAGTGGCAGCATCGCGTGATGAACCCGCTGTGGAAGACAGCGGACACGGTGCGCTGCGAGGTGACGAGCGAACAGGTGATCACGTGGCACGGCGAGCCGACGCCGACCTATCTGGTCGAGCAGCGCTACGGCACACTTCGCGCTCGATGCTGGGTCGCCTACGACGGCACGGTGCTGCGACAAGAGATTCCGCTCGGTCTCGAACCACTGGTCTTGGAGCACGACTAGAGGCGACGCGATGATCGAACTGGTGGAAGTCACCAAACGCTATGGTTCCAAGACCGCGGTGGACGGCCTTTCGCTCGAGGTGCGTCGCGGTGAACTGGTCGCCTTCCTTGGCCCCAATGGTGCGGGCAAGACAACGACGATCAAGATGATCTGCGGGCTGCTTCGACCCACCGCGGGCAGCGTGCGACTGGCGGGTTACGACGTGGCGGCCAACGGACGCCAGGCGCAGCACCTTCTGAGCTACGTTCCCGACCAGCCCTACCTGTACGAGAAACTGACGGGACGCGAGTTTCTGCAGTTCGTCGTGGACATGTACGGCGTCGAGCCGGTCGCGGGCCGGCGCCGCATGGCCGAGTTGATCGATCTGTTTGAGATGGGTTCGTACATCGACACGTTGACCGAGAGCTACTCACACGGCATGAAGCAGCGAGCCGTCTTCGCTGCCGCCCTGCTGCGTGATCCGCAGGTGCTCGTGGTCGATGAACCCATGGTGGGTCTGGACCCAAAGAGCATGCGGCTGGTGAAGGATCTGCTTCGCGCTCGAGCGGCGGCCGGCGCGGCGGTGTTCATGTCGACGCACACGCTCGATATCGCCGAACAGGTGGCCGACCGGATCGCGATCATCGATCGCGGCCGACTCGTGTCGTGCGGTACTCTCGACGACCTGCGCAGCAAGATGCAGATGCAGGGACCGCTCGAGGACATCTTTTTGCGCATCACCAGCGACGCTGGAGAGGCATAACAACTCATGTCGGAATTGAACGCGGCACTGAGCGGCCCCGCGATCGACGGCCCGGCGTCGGCGACGCCGAACGAGCCGGCGATCTTCGGGCGCCTGCGATCGCGGCTACTGCGCAACCACGTCGCCTCGTGGCTGCGGCATTCGCGGTTGCGCCTCGCCATGATCTTTGTCTTCAGCGTGCTGTTTTGGTTCTTGCTGTTTGGGTTGTTCTTCGAGGGATTCTTCTTCGTCGGCAAGCACTTGCCGGTAGGCAACGAGCTGATCGGCGTTCTGATGAGCCTGTTCTTCATGTCGTTGCTGGTCATGCTGGTCTTCTCGACCGGTCTGATTCTGTTCAGCTCGCTGTTCAAGTCGTCCGAGGCCGCATTCCTGCTGGTCACTCCCGCGCGGCCCGACCATATCTTCGCATACAAGTTTCAGGAGGCGATGGGATTCAGTAGCTGGGGGTTTCTGCTGCTCGGCAGCCCGATGATGACGGCCTACGGAATCAACCGGCTGGCGCCGTGGTGGTTTTATCTCCTGTTTGTGGCGTATTTCGTGGCGTTCATCGTGATTCCCGGGGCGACGGGCGCTTTGGCGACGCTGCTGGTTGTGAACTACTTCCCTCGCCGGCGGAAACAAGTGGCGGCGCTCGCCGGCCTCGCAGTGCTTCTTGGGATCACATGGTGGGCTGTGCGATTGATGCGCACAACCGGAGGCGACGCACTGACCGAATCGTGGCTGGACGGCATGCTTGCGCGGTTGCGCTTCAGTCGCGGGCCGCTCTGGCCGAGCCAGTGGATGAGCGAGGGCCTGATCGCTGCCGCGGGCGGCGATTGGCAGACGGCGGCGTTCTACTTGATGGTACTGGCCGCGAACGCGGCGTTTCTGTATGTCGTGGTCACGTTTGCCGCCCATCGTTTGTTTCGCCGGGCGTACTCGAACTCACTGACCGGCCAGGCAACTCGTCTACCGCAGAGCTGGTACTGGATCGACCGAATCTTCGACCGAGTCTTCTTCTTCACCGACCGTTCGATACGACTACTGGTGCTCAAGGACATTCGCACGTTCCGGCGCGACCCGGTGCAATGGTCTCAGTTCCTGATCTTTTTCGGACTCCTCGCGCTGTACTTTGTGAACATCCGCCGGCTGAGCTACGACTTGCACAGCCCGTACTGGCGCAACCTGGTCAGCTTTCTGAATCTCACGGTCACGGCACTCATTCTGTCGACGTTCACAACGCGGTTCATCTTTCCGATGGTCAGTCTCGAGGGTCGCAAGTTTTGGATTCTCGGCCTCTTGCCGCTGCACCGCGAACAGATTCTGTGGGGCAAGTTTGGTTTTGCCGCCGGCGGCGCGATGATCTCGAGCGAGTTGCTGGTAGTCCTGAGCGACCTGATGTTGCGTTTGAACTGGGGCATGGTGCTGTTGCACATGATCACCGTGCTGATCCTGTGCATGGGGTTGGCAGGCATATCGGTCGGGCTGGGCGCCAAGTTGCCGAACCTGCGCGAGGACGACCCGTCCAAGATCGCGGCCGGTTTCGGCGGCACGCTGAACCTGGTGGTCAGCATGTTGTTCATCTTCCTGATCGTGGTGCTGTTGGCGTTGCCGTGCCATCTGTACTTCGCCGGCCTGGAATCGCAGCGTCGTGGCGTACCGATGCTCACTGAACTCCAATTCCAGTCGTGGATGGGCGTAAGCATCGCCGCGTCGGTCGCGATCGGCTACGCAGCGACCGTAGTGCCGCTACGCATCGGCGCGCGGGCGTTCCGCGAACTCGAGGTGTAACTGAACGAAGCGCGAGCGTTGCCGCTGAATCAGTGGTCCACGACGTCGGACAACCGCGAAACGCTCAGCACAATGTCCCAGCGCACGCTCACTTCCTTGCGATTGCGGCGAATGCCGTCGCGGGCGGAACGAAGCACGTAGACCTCGCGCGTCGATTCCGAGTCGCGCAGGTCATGGGCGTCGGCGTCGGTCAGCACCAGGAAAGCGTCGCCCGCCGACCTGAGCGTCCCCACATACACAAACGGGGCGGCCACGTCCACTACGACGTCGTGGCCGATCATGCACTGCAGTTCGTTCGACGCGCTCATCACGACACTCCACTGGAAAACCGCCGGACTCATTGGTACTTTACCCGCCCGCAACGCGA
The DNA here is from genome assembly GCA_036758585.1 of Planctomycetia bacterium. GTDB lineage: Bacteria > Planctomycetota > Planctomycetia > JALXBF01 > JBGPMX01 > DAIOWH01. The sequence continues at coordinate 5,743 of DAIOWH010000039.1, read as the reverse complement.
TTGGCGAACTCATTGATCGGAGGGACTGAGCGGCGATGAGCCAAATCTCGAAGGAAGCAGTGGCGGGCGTCTGGCCCGTAGACTACGGCGAGGCGCACATTGCCACGGCTTGGCCGTCCATTTCAGCCACCGGCCTGGGGCGATTTCTCGGCGGCCTCTATAGCATGCCGTTGCCGCTCGGTCTGCTTCTGCACTTGGCCACACTGCCCCTGCCGATCATCTGCGCGGCAGCCATGTACGTGATGAGCGGCTTCAGACGCTACACGCTCTCGACGACCCGCATTCGCGTCAACCGCGGCATCCGCGGCGCCAGTCGCGCCGAGGTGGGCTTGGCCAACCTGGACGAGGTCCGACTCGTGCAGCGCGCGGGCCAGCCATACTACTTGGCGGCAGACTTGGAACTCGTCTCGGGCGGGCAAACGGTGCTGACACTCGCGGGAGTTCGACACGCGGATGCCTTCCACCGCAACATCCTGCGGACGCGCGACGCGCTCGTGCTCGTCAAACAATGTCGCGACGCAGAGGCCGCCGCTCTTGCAAGCTAGCTCAGTCACTCGTTCATCGTGCCCGGTTCGCGCGGCGGCGTGGTTGCCTGCAGCGGCTCGATCATCTTGCGCAATCGCTCGCGAGCTTCGGCCGGCGCCGCCTCGGCCTTACCGACCAGACGGGCCACGTCGTGCGGGTCATGATAGGTGTAGCGGCACATCAGCGATACAAACCACATCGACTCTTGCACCGTGGCCTCGACGCTCTTGTGAAAGATCGGACGCATCGCCTTGGCCAGGACCTTCAAGCTCCCTGAGTCGACGCGGACGAACGCCATCGCCTGATGCTTGACGTACTCCTTGCCGTCAGGCTCCTTGAAGTAGACCGTGCGCAGCACCACGACTGATTGCGTTTTCAAGCTGCAGCCCAACAACGGGCCGTGGTACTCGCCCTCGGCGTAGATCACCGAGAGCTCCGGAGTCGTGTAGATGAACTCCCACTGCCCTTTGCTGCCTCGGCCATCGGCGCCGCGATAGTGCCCGGGCGCGACCTCTTCCAACTCGGCGCTGGTGATGCCCAGGCCTTTCCACAGTTCCAGGGTCAGACGCGGTTCGTGCAGCAACAGGGAGTAGAGCTCGCGACTGCTCACGAATACCTCGCTCGGCGCGCAGTGGTAGAACGTGGGTTCGGCGACGATCGCCTCTAGCTTGCCGCGCCGTTTCTCGTCGACGTTCTGCCACGGCACGAGTGCTCGCGCCTGTTCGGCTGTCGGTGAGCCGGCCGCGACCGCCCGAGGAATGAGTATCAGAGTCACTGCCCAAAGCAACCGGTTCACTCTCGACCTCCCTGTCGTGCATGTGTACTTAGCTTAGTACTGCTCCACATGGAAAAGGGGGGCCGAATTCGTTTAACCCGCAGCCGCAGGCGAGGCACAACAAACGCCAGCCATGCCTCGCCTGGCGCCGGCCCCGCTTGTTGAAGTTTGACGCCTGCACCTGAGCCGGCGCCTGCCGCCTGTCGTCAAACGAAGCGGCACTCACGGTTCTTCAGACGAAACGGGAAGTTGTTTCGGCCCCGTTTCTTATCGACCTTGAATCGAAGGAACATCGAACGAAGTGGCCCGGCTGGCGGAACGGTCGCCACTCGACGGCAATTCGCGTTGAGCAGGTAAGCCGGGCGAGTTGGCGCCGCGGCCGAGCGGCCGAAGCCCGGCGGGCGTGCGCCTAGCGTTCTGGCGACGCGCGGTAGGTTTGGGTAGTATTCGCCCGCAAAATGCCTCAAAAACACATGCCTGCATCCCCAGAGACACCCCGAGCGCCGGTCACGATCGTGCTCGGCACGCGTAACCGCAAGAAGTGCGACGAGTTGGTCGATCACTTGGCGGGCATACCCATCAGTTTTCGCACGCTCGCGGATTTCCCCGCGGCGCCTGAAGTCGTCGAAGACGGAGTGACGTTTGTCGAGAATGCGCGCAAGAAGGCTACGCAGCTTGCCGTCGCGCTTGGCGAGTGGGCTTTGGGCGAAGACAGCGGTCTCGTCGTCGATGCGCTCGGCGGCCGGCCCGGCGTCTATTCGGCCCGTTATGCCGGCGAGGGCGCGACCGACGAGGCGAACAATCGCAGGCTGCTGGACGAACTGGCCGCCGTCGCCGACGCTAAGCGGACGGCGCACTACGTTTGCACGGCGGTGCTGGCCGATCCGACGGGAGCGATTGCGGCCGAGGTCGAGGGTCGCTGCCACGGCGTCATCGGACGAGTCGCTCGCGGCACTCAGGGATTCGGCTACGATCCGCTGTTTATCATCCCCGAATATCATCGGTCGTTTGGAGAGCTTGGGCTGCTCGTGAAGCGTCACCTCAGTCATCGCTCGCGTGCGATCGCGCGTTTGCGCGACGTACTGACACACATACTGTCGCGATCGAGCGGCTAAGGATTTGGCTCAGAATAACTTCCTCGTTTAACGGCAAGCCGAAGGCGACGGCGATCGGCCAAGTCCGCGCGACCCACCGTCGCCTTCGGCTTGCCGTTAAACAAGTGAAATCGGGAACTAATTCCTGACCAAGTACTAAGTCGCGGCGTCGCTTCGCGGCGTGCGCGGCGATGAATTCGCAATTGACTCAAACTCCGCGTCGGCGGTAGCATTCGCTCGTCCGGCGCCGTAGCCAAGTGGTAAGGCAGCAGATTGCAAATCTGTTATTCCCCGGTTCGAATCCGGGCGGCGCCTTTTCTCATCTCTCTCCGCTCGCCGATCGTCGCCAAAGGTCCGAAGTCGTAACGGGTTAGCCTTCCCTTCAGGCCCTTGCCCCGTCTGGTCGCTTTCGCCACCGTCACCGTCGCCGAGTCTGAATCCAGATCGAACGATTCCCGTGTCAGGGTGCGCAGTTCGTTCGCACGAAAACCAGTCCCGGCCGCCGTCGCGTACAGCATCGCGCGGTCCGGGCCGAGCATTTCAAAAGTCGTCGGGCCACGTTCGGCCGCTTGGATCAGTCGGGCGAATTCGTCGGGCAGCAAGTCGCGTCGCTCGCGTCGCCGATCGGTTTCGGCGTTGTAGCCTTGCAAGTGGGCCAGCGTGTCGCCGGCCGCTCGCCCGTCGCGCCACAGCCAGCGCGTGAATGCCTTGATCGAAGTCAAATGGGCGTTGCACGTCCGCAGACTCCGGCCCTTCTGGCGCAGCCGATTGCCGATTGCACGGCCGATGCCGTCAGGTCGCTGATGTACTCCGCCTTGCACGCTTCGATGATTCGGGCAATGTGCGTCCGTGTGTTGTTGACGTAGCGCGGTTCCCGGCCCTTGTCCGTCAGCGCGTGGCGGAAGCCCACAAACTCGCGAACGATTCTCCCGTCGGGCAACTCGCGTTCGATGCCGTCAAGATGGTGCGTCAACGGCCGCCGGTTCTCTTGGGCGAAGCGCTCCGCCTTCGGATCAATCAGGCCGCGCGAGCGTTCCATTGCTTCCGTTTCCAGCTTGTTCGCCAGCCGCTTCGCCGCCGTCGTAGTCGCTGGTCTTGCTCCCCACCGAACGGCGTTTGCCCGTGTGGTCAAAGTAAGAAATCGTGTACCACTTCGCTTCGACCAGCACGGCCGCGCCGTCGTCACTCAGCGGCGACGATTGCTTGAATCCCGTCTTCGGATCAATCCACGCGGCCGCGCGCCGGCCCTTGCGCTCGAGGATCCTCGCGCCGGCCGGGATCGGTTTGCGTCGGTACAGTTTGTAGATGCTCGCCACGGTTCACCTGCCTTTCGACAAAGTTGGTTGTCACAATCTGTGACTTCCAAACGCCGGATGCCTTCGGTCATTCCCTGGGGATGCCGTCGAAACCAATCTTCCCTTTCTTCCGTTCCGGGGGCGGTTCCATCAGTTGGCGTATCGCAACCACCAGCGAACGAATCGCGTCATCGTGGCCGGTGATAACGTCGGCCGCCACGCCCGGTTTTTGAGGTGCCAACTTGGAACCTCAAATGGTCTGGGTTCTTTGAGGCGCCAAATTGGAACCTCAAAGAATCCGCTTCTTGAGGAGTGAGTTGAAACACGAAGTCCGGTGGGAATCGGTGCTGATTGCGCTTCACCGCGCGGTCTAGTGCCTTCGTCGCTACTCCGTACAACTCTGCCAGGTGCGAATCGAGCATCACCCGCTGGCCACGGATCAGCAGAATCCGCGGCTCGATTTCTTCGACCAGCATGATTGCTCGCGACTCCGCCACGGTTCACCTGCCCTTTTTCTAAGGTCGCAAATGGCGACCTTAAAGGATGCTGGCGATGCTCAATCCTCCTCAAGGCCATCGGCCAGCGTCGCTTCCCACGCCTTCCGTTCGGCCTTTTCCTGTTTCCATGCTTTGCGATCGCGCCGCAGCGCGACGAACTCCGTGTTCACTTCTTGCAAGAACGTCTGCCGTCGAAACGCTTCGACCGCCTTGCCAGAATTGCGGGCATCGGCTCGCCAAGTTGCTCCGACAACGCTCGTAACGTGGCGCGCGTATCGGAGTGAATTCGCACCAGATTGGCCATGATCCACCTGCCCGTTCGCCATTTGGCGTTGCTCACTTGCCCTTGCGTTTCGGCCGGGGCTTCGGCTGTCTCGACAATTCTCTCACCGCGCACGCTTCGGCCAAGACCCGCGAGTTCCAATGAACGTAATCGACGCATCGCTTCAGATCGTCTTCGTCTCGCACGGTGTGCTCCCAAAACCGCCGCTGCCAAATGGCTCGTTCCGCCTTGCGCTTGCCGAATGGGGCATTTGACCCTCTCGGCCGCCGCCAGCAAGGTAATTGCGAGTGAACGCGCCCTTGAGACGCTGGAGGCGCAGCGAGTAGTTCACGTCGCCGCGCGGCAGTTCCCACACCGCATGCAGGTGCTCCGGCAAGAGGACGATCGCCACGATGTGAAACGGCCAGCGTGCCTGGATCACTTCGATCGCCTCGCGCAGACAGCGCCGGCCCAATTCGCTGGTCAGAATCTTCCGTCGCTCGTGCGTCACGAGCGTGAAAAAATATGTACCGCCCGGTACTCGCCAGCGAAGGTACCTGCGCATCGGTCACTCGACATGTAGGCTGGGTGCGGCACCCAGCCTACCTTTGGGTGCGGCACCCCGTCTACGCTCTGGGTGCGGCGCCCAGCCTACTTGTCCGAATCGCTGCGCGGCAGCAGGGCTTTGAACTCCGGCAGATCGCGGAGAACCGCCAGGTCGGGGTTCTTTTGCATGTGGGCGAAATCTTTCCAGCCGGCCGCGATCGCTTCACGCAGAGTGGCCAGCGCGGCGGCGATGTGCTGTTGCCGCGCCGCCGATTGCTCGGCGGGTAGGCTGGGTGCTGCACCCAGCCTACCCGCACACAGACTGTAGACGCACGCGGCGTTGTAGAGTTGCCCCGCCGTCGCCGTCTTCAGTTCCCGCAACTTCGCCACCGCCTGCACCGCGTCGCCGATCCGACCCTCCTTAACGAACTCCGTCCCACGCATCTCCAGCAACACCGGCAGTAACTCCGCCGGTTGTTCCACAAGTGTCTTCCAATCGCCCAACGCCGTCGCCGCGTGCCGGCACTGCTGAATCGACCGATCCGGCATACCCGGCATGTCCTTGTCCTGCGGTGCCAGCCGGGCCGCCTGCTGCATGGCCTTCACCTTGTCCCGCGCCTTCTCATACCAGGCAATCGCCTTCTCAAACTGCTTCCCCGCCCGCTCCGCCTCGCCAAGCTTGTAGAAGCTGACCGACAGGTCGCGCTGGGCCTGGGCGTCGCTCGGATCGGCCGCCGCCAACTTCTGAC
>DAIOWH010000038.1:0-39935 GCA_036758585.1 Planctomycetia bacterium | reverse complement strand
CGAGAGGCGAGAGGCGAGAGGCGAGAGGCGAGAGGCGAGAGGCGAGAGGCGAGAGGCCCTCGCATTATCGGTTCGTGTGTCTTGTCCGGGATTCGGCATTGGTCTTTGACACGCCGTTGCCGAGCCATCGAACCGACGCTCATTCGGATTGGGCGAAATTCTAACAGTGCCGAGTTCGAGGTGTCAAGAACCCCGCAACCGTAACCGCGCGGGGTGCAGCAGGCGATTTGCTTCGGAATTCGGCTTGCCGTTCACTTCTCGCTGCGCACGCGCTGCCGCAACTTGTCGCGGGCGCGGTGCAGCGTCGGGCCGACCGAGTTCTCCGCGATGCCCACCGCGTCGCTGATCTCCCGATAGCTCTTGCCTTCGATGTGGTACATGCGCACCACCGCCGCCTCCTTGGGCGCCAGTCCGTCAAGCATGTGCTGCACTTCGTCTTCGTTGTCGACGCGCTCCTCAGGCAGCACCGGCGTCTCGCCGCCGGCGGTGACAGCCAGGTGGGCCGCCGTGTGGCCCAACTCCGCGGCAAAGTTGCGTCGAACCAACTCGCGCACACAGATCCGCCGCGCGATCACCGTCAGGTACGTCGCAAGACTCGACTTGCCGCGAAAGCGACGCAACACGCCGTAGTCATTCGCCACGATCTGCAACAACACCTCGGCGCACACGTCCTCGGCGTCTTCGGCCGAAAGGCGAACGCTGCGCGAGTAGGCCGTGTGGTGTACCACGTGGAACATCAGGCCGAGATAGCGATCGACGAAGTCGTTCCACGCGCCCGCATCGTGTTCCAGGCATCGACTCACTAACAGCCGGTCTTGTTCGGTCAGTGCCAACTTGCATTCTCCGCGGAGCGCCGACCCGCGAGGCCGGGTTCAGAACTGTCGCATTCGATTCTACAGACTTCATCGACCTGAGCAAGCGGGGCCGCGTGCGCGTAGCGGGGGGGGCGTACAGGGCGGAGTCGTTTTTTGTGGTAGTGTTGACGTGCCCTCCCCGCGTTGCGCCCAGCCTGCGTTCGGCAAACACGGTTCTGACGCGCAAAAAGCTCACCCGCGAGTACAGACGACATGCTCGGTCTTGACGCCAAGATGCTGATTCAGGTGGTCGCGGTGCTGTTGTTCACCGGTGCGGCAGTGGCGTTGGACCTGCGCACCCGCAAGATTCCGAACTACCTGACCGTTCCGGCGTTCATCCTGGGGCTGATCTTCCAGTGTGCGTTCGACGGATGGGACGGTCTGAAGTCGGGCCTGGCCGGATTCGGTCTTGGCTTCGGCACACTGCTAGTGCTGTGGTTGATCGGCGGCGGCGGCGCGGGCGACGTCAAGCTCATGGGCGCGCTGGGCACATGGCTTGGCGGTCAGGTCACGTTGCTGGTGATGATCGTGAGCACCGCCTTCGTGGCCGTCGGCAGCGTGTTGTTCCTGATGATCGAGACGACTCTGCGCGGCTGGTCGGCGACGCGCCGACGCTACATGGACGGCGTCCACGACGACGTGCTCAAGAAGCGCGGCGAGGAGCGCGACACCGCGATTGCCCGCTGGCGACAGCGGCGACGCATCATGCCCTACGCGTTGCCCGTCGGCCTGGCCACTTGGGTGATCTTGGCGTGGAAGGTCTATCAAGTTTCGGTGTAGGCGCCCTGTAGGCGAACAAACATGACGATCCGATCGGCACACGACACAGATCGCAGACGGTCCGGCCTCGCGTCGCTCGAGCTGGTGATCGTACTGCCGCTCGTCGTACTGGTGCTGTTCGCCGCGTGCGAGTTTGCGTTGCTGTTTCAGGGCCGACAGTCGCTCGTGACGGCGAGCCGTTCGGGCGCGCGAGTGGCCTCACTGGCCGGCGCGACCTACTGGGACGTCGAAGACGCGGTGCGATCGGAACTGGCCGGCTCGTTCGGCGACGATCTGACGGTGGAGGCGGAGTTGGGTGAACGATCGGGCGACGTGGTGTGGGTGCGGCTCTCGGCGCCGATGCGTGCCGCCTCGCCCGACCTGCTGAAGATGATTGGGCTGGGACTGGTTGGCCGCGACCTGTTCGCAGAAACTACGATGTGTAAAGAATGACTGTCGAGCGGTCGCACGCCCACAGCCAAGCGACGCGACCGCACAGCCGACTGACAAGGAGAGTAACCGTGCGCCGTATTACGCCTGCTACCGTAACCATGGGGGGTGCTGTTCGCGTTTCTGGGCCTGATCGCCGCCTACGTGATTCGAGACGCTCTGCGTCCGAAGACCGCGCCCGTGCCGATGGTTAACGATGTGATGGTCGCCATGTACGACATGCCGGCCAACACCGTTCTGGCGTCCGAAGACATCGGCCGCGTCAACCTACCGCGGGCGAAGGTGCCGGCCGGCGCGCTCATGGAGCGACGCGCACTCGTCGGCCGCCGACTCAAGACCCCCATCAAGGCCTTGCAACCGTTCACGGGCAACCTGCTCTATGCGTCCGGTCAGGGTCCGACGCTCAGTTCGCTGATCAAGCCCGGCCTACGCGCCGTGGTGATCGACGCCGAGCCGCCGAGCGCCGGCGGTGGCGGACTGATCAAGCCGGGCGATCTGGTAGACGTTCTCCTCACGGTCGATCCGCGCGCGGTCGGCTCGGTCGGTACATCGAACAACGGCGGCGCCCGAGACTTCCTGATGCGCGACCCCGACCGGATTGGCGGCTCGCGAACGATCGTTGAAGCCGCCCAAGTTCTCGCGATCGACACGAGCATCGACAGTGCCAATTCGTCGAACGTTCGGCAGTCGCGGCTCAGCGTCACGCTCGGCGTCACGCCCGACGACGCGAACAAGCTGGCGCTGTCCAAGGAAGTTGGCCGATTGCAGCTCGCGTTGCGCGGCAAGGATGAACCGTCGTCCGGCGCCTTTCCACGCAAGATGACGATCTACGAACTGCTCGGCGTCGAGCCGCCCACCGACCCAACCGAGGAAGACAAGCCCAACCTGTTCTATGCCGAGTTGTACCGCGGCACGCAACGAGACGAACTTGAGTTCGAGCATCCCAAGGGCGTGCAGCGACGAATCCCCGGCGCTACGTCGGTGACAAGCCCGCCCGCCGTGCGACGCCGCGGCAGCACTGTCGGCACGTCGAACAACGGCGGTGGCGGCGGCAACCGGTCGAACAGCGGCGGCAATCGGTCGAACAGCGGCGGCGCCAACCGCTCCAGCGGCGGCACTCGAACCAACGACGCGCCGCAACCTGCCAACTAGTTTCGCTCACCATGACCCGCAAACGAACAGACTGGCGACTCGCCGATCGGCGGCGACGCGGCAGCATCACGATCGCCGTGGTCGTGTCGCTCACCGTGTTGCTCGGCTGCCTGGCTCTCGCGGTCGACTGGGCGTACGTGAACATGGCCCACGTCGAGTTGCAGCGGTCGGCCGATGCGGCATCGCTCGCCGCCGCACGATCGCTTGTAGACGACGACCTGCTTCGCGTCGTTCGCCGTCGCGAATCGGATCGCCACAGCGCCCTCGAAGCGGCGCGCGAGTTTGCCGCGCTGAACACCACCGCCGGCCGGCCCACGCAACTGGTCGTCGATCTCGACGCGGGCGAGAGCCCGGACGTACGGATCGGCCGAAGCGACCGCGCAGCCAGGCTGGCCCGGTCGTTCGACGAAGCGTCGAACGAATTGGACTCAGTACACGTGACGGCGCGCCGTAGCGGCTCGCGAAATAATCCACTCGGCCTGTTGCTCGGATCGGTTCTTGGCGTCCGCAGCGCCGAAGTCGAGGCGCACGCCGAGGCGACGCTCGACGACCGGGTCATCGGTTTCGCTCCGGTAGGGTCCGTGGCCGCGCCCGTTGTTCCGCTGGCGATCGTCGCCGATAGCAGCGGCTCGACGTGTGGCGATACGTGGCAGCACGCGATCGTCGGGCGCGAGGGCCGAGACTACTTCGGAATTGATGAAGCCACCGGCGGAGTCATCGCCGGCGGGGACGGCATTCCCGAGATCGAACTATTCGCGCCGAGCGACCAGCGCGAGGGAAACGTCGCCGTGCTGGACATTGCGAACCGACTGAACGACCGGACGGTCGCCCGCCAAATGCGATCGGGGCTGACGCCGGCCGACCTCGAAGCCCTCGGCGGTGCGATTCAGTTGGATTCGAGCGGTCGCAGCGTCGAGCGACTCGGCATCAAAGAGCTTGACCAAGTTGCCCCAGGTTCCCAACGCGGCCATCTTTCCGTTGTGAGACAGCGCGAGACTGTGCCGAAAGCCGTCTGAGCGCGGTGCTACGTTCGATCCGCCACGAATCCACTCGCGATCCACCATCGAGCCATCTAGCGCGTTCCAGCGGATGAGCCACCCGTCGTCGCCGACGGTCAGCACGTGCCGACCATCGGGCGTGAATTCCGCTCCCGACATCGAGCCGAATTGTCCCTGCAAGACACAGAGCTGCGAGCGCTGCTCCACATCCCAAACGACGGCTGTTCCATCCCACGACGCCGAGACAAGGGAGCGGCCGTCGCGCGAGAAGCGCACGCGATAGACGACGTTGCTGTGCCCGTCCAGTCGGCCGATTCGCCATCCGTCCGACGTGTTCCACAATTCGATGATCCCCGTTTGTTGTCCTTCGCGCCAGTCTCCTCCGCAGGTCGCGAGCGTGGCGCCGTCGGACGAGAATGCGACGCCGTATGCCCATGTCGAGTCCATTGGCGAGGCTGACTTTTCATGACCTGTCGAGCTATCGAACAGTCGCACACGACCACCGGTCGCGATCGTCTCGCCATCCGGCGAGATGGCCACACCAGTAACGCAATTCGTCAGCCCGGTCAGAGACAGCCGGCGCGTTCGCGTGGCCGCATCCCACACATGAACCTCGCCTGGTTCGCCCGGCCGGTCCCAGTCACCGCCGCCCGTCACAATTGTCGTCCCGTCGATGGACCACGCGACATCGTGTACAGCGTGCGTCAGCCTGGGAAACTCCTTCTCAAGTCGCTGATCCGTCGCGTTCCACAAGCGGACGATCCCCGGAGTCTGCGCATCAATCCGCCCGTCCCAGCCCGCCGCGACTAGAGTCGTTCCATCCGGCGAAAACGCCACGGCCGACACGTGATGGTGGTTGCCGTCCAGCGCGGTGTGTTTTGGCTCTGGGTCCGGCCAACCACGGAATGATACGGTGTCGAAACCTTCGTTTGTGATGAGCACTTGCCCTTGATCGGCGAATCGAAGAAAGTGCGGCTCGCCAACCATGAACAGTCGCGACTTCGCCATGTGCCCCCTCGCTGGCGCGTCGGGCTACTGTCCCAGAATCGTGCAAGGCTATTTAGTGGAACCCGAAGCTTCCGGACACCGTCGCGCGTTACACAAGGAACCGACCATGTCAAGACGCCTCAGCGCCGTCCTATTGTGCGTTGCCGCCGGGTGCGGCGCTCCGACGCTCGCACCAGAACCGACATTGAAGGATGCGGTCGTTGAGTTTGAAGCATCAGTCGCGGAAGCCGAGAGCATTCTGAGCGAACCGGCATTGTCCGCGAGTGATTCCGATGGCGGGGAGGTAATGACCGGAACCAGCCCGCGCGAGGTGCTACAGGGGGTACAGACATCGGCCGAGGATCTCCTGCGCGCCGCCAACGGCCACGCAGTGGAAGGGGACGTCCGAGAAATCGCCGCCGCCACCCAATCACTTGCCAAGAAGGCCGGAGGCAACTCCCCGGTGTCGGAACTCGCCGGTGGACTGCAACAGCTCCGCGCCAAGGCCGCCGCACTGAAGGAACGACTGTAGCGATCGCCTGCTCGGTAAACCAACTCTCAGCGCGCCGCAGGGCCTGCGAGTTCGTGTTCAGACTGCTCGGACAGTGTGACTAGGCGCACCAACTCGGCGACCCCGCCGACTTCGAGCTTCTTCAGAATGTGCGAGCGATGTACCTCGACGGTCTTCTCGCTGATTTGCAGCGATTGGGCAACCCACTTGCTCGATCGCCCCACGACGACCAGGTTCAACACTTCGTGTTCGCGTGTGGTCAACGTAGCGAGTCTTTGTCTGAAGGCCGTCCGCTGCTGCCTGTTCTCGCGCCGTTTCGCGTCCAGGTCGATCGCTTGCCGGATGCGATCCATCAGCTCGTTGTCCGAGCACGGCTTCTGCAACACGTCGATCGCCCCAGACTTCATCGCACGCACCACCGACGGCACATCGGCGTATCCCGTGACCACGAGCACCGGCAAGTGGCAGTCGCGATCGCCCAACTCGGCCTGCAACTCGAGCCCATTTTTTCCGGGCATGCGAATGTCGAGGACCAGACAACCCGCCCGATTCAGATCGCCCTGATCCAAGAACTCTCGCGCCGACGAAAACTCCTCGACGCGCAGCCCGCCCGACTCGACCAGCCAGCGCACCGAGCTGCGCATGGCTGCATCGTCGTCCACCACGAACACGGTTGGTTCTGTGATCATAAGTGGTCTCTTTCGGCCTCAGTTACGACTGTAAAGTGAAAAGTGGTTCCACGCTCCGGGTGGGGAGTGCTCCAGATGCGGCCTCCATGCGCTTCCACAATGGATCGGCTGATCGAAAGTCCCAGGCCCATGCCGTGAGGCTTGGTCGTAACAAACGGCTCGAAGAGTCGGTCGGCGGCGTGCGGGTCAATTCCACAGCCGCGATCGCCCACCGACACCTCGATACACCCTGGGTCGACCAGGCAGGTGCGCAGGTGCAGATCGCGCTCGTCGGCCGGCGTCTCACTCATCGCATCGAAGGCGTTCCGCACGAGGTTCAGAATCACCTGCTCGATTTGGATGCCGTCCACGTCAACGGTAGGCGCGGTGTCGTCCAGATCGATCCACAGACGAATACCCGCCAAGCGCGCCTCGGATTCCACCAACCGCACAACCTCGCGAACCAGATCATTGATGTCGTGAGTGGCTCGCTGCGGACCACGTTTCTGCGCGAAGTTGCGCATGCGACGAATAATATCGCCGGCGCGGAGCGACTGCTCGGAGATCTGTTCGAACACCATGACAATCGAGTCTCGTTCCATGTCGCCCGACGCAAGCCGTCGCCTGCCGCCGCCGGCGAAGTTGGCGATGGCCGCGAGCGGCTGATTCACTTCTTGCGCCAACGCGCCCGTTAGCTCACCCAGAGTGCTCAGTCGCAGCGCGTGCGCCAGATCGGCGAGGCGCTGTTGCAACTGCGACTCGTCTCGCTTGCGGTCGGTGATGTCGCGGTAGAACCAAACGCGCCCGTAGTACGTTCCGTCGTCGCCCTGAACCGGCGCGCTGTACCGGTCCAAGACGCGGCCGTCTTTCAGCAGCACTTCGTCGTGACTCGCACGATCGCGGGCTCCGTGAAGATGCCTCATGCGCGACATGAACCTATCCGGATCGAGCACCTGTCCCAGTGTGGCCTGCAGCGCAAACGGGTTGGACCGGGTCGCTACGACGTCGGCGGGAACCTGCCACATGTCGACGAATCGCGAGTTGTACGAAACCCACTGGCCTTCGGGATCAACCACCACGATGCCGTCGGGAGACGCTTCGCTCTGGCACTCGAGCAAGGTCTTTCGATATCGCAATTCCAACTCGGCGGCGCGCAGTGCCTGTTCATGTTGCTTGCGTTCGGTGACATCGTGGCATATCAGGATCGCGCCGACGACTCGCTCGTCCAGCAACATCGGGGCCATCCGTGCGTCGTACCATGCCGATCCGCCGTTCGGACCCTTCGCGACGTACTCGAGCGTCTGCGGCTGTTCCTGCTCAAAGACACAGTCTAGCGCGTCGCGCATCCCCGACCGGTAGTCGTCGTCGGCCCATTCGTAGATGCTTGTTCCGAGGACCTGCTGAATAGTGAGGTGTGGCAAGGCGCGGTTGGCGAATTCGATTCGGCCCTGACGATCGACCTGTATCATATGATGAACGCCGGCGCGTTCTCGGCGATCGAGTGCAGCCGGCCTTGCGCCGCGGCCAACGCTTGGTGTTCGGCTTTCTCCGTCGTAATGTCCACCATCACGCCTCGCTGCCCAACCAGTCGCCCGCCGCGCCACACAAACGCGCACAGGTTGCGCAACCACACGACGCGACCGTCGGCGCCGATCATGCGGTACTCCAAGCTATAGGGCGCGCCGGTCGCCGCGTTTTGCCGGTAGGATTCGACCACCCAAAGCCGATCCGCCGGGTGAATATGCTCGATCCAGAAGTCCGGCTCATGCCACTGCTCGACTGGGTATCTGAGCACCTCGGTAGCGTGGCCACTGACGTATGTGAATCGGCCAGTCGCAGGATCGGCCTCCCAGAAGATCACGCCCGCCTGTTCGACAAGCAAACGGTAACGTTGCTCGCTCTGCCGCAACGACTCCTCGATCTGCCTGTGACGCGACACGTCGCGCACGATCAAGAGGCCGTAAGGTTCCGGGTCGGTGTGGATGCGACTGATGCTGACCTGCACCGGCCGTCGCGAACCGTCGCCGCCGTTGAGCCAGTAGCCGTCGGTCGTCGCCAGGCACACGGTCGTCTGGCACGCGTAGACCAGGCTGTCCAACGCCTGCGGATTGTCGCTCTCCAGCAGTTCTCGGACGGTCATTTCCAACAGGTGCTTGCGCCGCCGCCCGGTCAACCGCTGGGCGCACGGATTGGCATCGATCACGCGCAGGTCCGAGGGCCGTATGATGAGGAACGCGTCGTTCGCGTCGCGAAAAACCGACCGCCCGACCTGTTGCTCTTGATCAACCGTCAGCACGGGGCGCCTCCTAGTCATAGTCAGGCGTCAAAAACGGTTTCAACTTCCGATACGCATCCAAATCGACCTGCACAGCACGCTTCTGACTAGGCGGCGCCAACTCCAGCGCTTTCTCGCACCACGTCATCGCCGCGTCCGGGTCTCCGGTCGCGCGATACGCCGACGCAAACACCTTCAGGCTGCGCCAGTCGCGCCAATGGCTCAGTTCGCAGGCCGTCCGCGCATGACTCACGGCGCGGGTCGCATCGCGCAGCTTTCGGTCCGGACAAGTGGCCAGAAACCCCGCCAGCGTGGCGTGAAAAAACGGATTGCCGGGGTCTTGGCCGACTACCGTCCCGTGGCCGATGAGTGTAACGATGTTCGGATGGGTGAAACCGCTCATCAAGCGAGCCTCACGGTCGAACCGTTGTTTTAGTTCACCCTGAAGCCGAGCCGACTGAGGTGAGAAGGACTTGATCGCGACGTGTCGATCGGTGTCGGCTTGGCGCGCAACGCAAACCTCGCCCATCCCTCCATGACCGATCTTGCGCAGTATCTCGTCGCCGGGCACGACGCAAGCGCTGCTGGCTTCCTGCTGCGGCACAACTGTACACCTCACCCTGGCGACGATTCCGAATCGACGGACGCAAGGATTCTAACCACACGCCTTGAGACTTGGCTACCGTTTTTGCAACATGCCCCCATGAGCTTGACCAAGATTCATGGTGGACAGGTGTACGACCCAGCGAGCGGCGTCGCGGGCGAGGTGCGCGACATCTGGATGCAAGACGGCAAGATCGTCGCCGCGCCGACCGACCCCGCTGTGCGCCCAGACCGCACGATCAACGCAGCGGGCCTGGTGGTCATGCCCGGCGGCGTCGACATGCACGCGCACATCGCCGGGCCAAAGGTGAACGTCGCACGCAAGATGCGACCCGAAGAAAAACGACGGGCCGTGTTGCCGCGCACCGCGATCACCCGCTCCGGCACGCTCGGCAGCGTCCCCAGCACGTTCGCCACGGGCTACAAGTACGCCGGTCTCGGTTACACCACGGCGTTCGACGCCGCCATCCCGCCGCTCGGCGCTCGACACGCTCATGAGGAACTGCACGATACGCCCATCATCGACAAGGGCTTCTTCGTGCTCATGGGCAACAATCACTACGTACTGAACCAGATCAAGGCGGGCGAGCGCGAGCGGTTGCGGAGCTTCGTCGCTTGGCTACTTGGCGCGGCCAAGGGCTATGCGATGAAAGTGGTCAATCCCGGCGGCGTCGAAGAATGGAAGGAAGGGGGCGGCAACGTCACTCACATCGACGACCCAGTCGATCATTTCGGTGTGACGCCGCGCCAGATCATTGCCGATCTCGCCCAGGCCGCCGCCGAACTCGGACTGCCGCACCCGATCCACATCCACGGCAACAACCTGGGCCTGCCGGGGAACTGGACCACGACGCTCGACACCATGAAGGCGCTCGAGGGCCGGCGCGGACACCTGACTCACATTCAATTCCACAGCTACGGCGGCGGGCCCGACGACGACGGCTCGTTTTGCTCGCACGTCACTCAACTTGCCGACTACGTGAACGCGCACCCGAACCTGTCGGTCGACGTCGGGCAGGTGCTGTTCGGCGAGACCACGTCGATGACCGGCGACGGGCCGCTCGGCTATTACTTGCACAAGGTCACCGGCCGCAAGTGGTTTTCGGGCGACACCGAGATGGAGGCGGGCTGCGGCATCGTGCCGATCGTCTACAAGGACAAGAGCTTCGTCCACGCGACGCAATGGGCGATCGGCCTGGAGTGGTATCTGCTCGTGAACGACCCGTGGCGAGTGGCGATGAGCACCGACCACCCGAACGGCGGTTCGTTCCTGGCCTACCCGCAAATCATCCAACTTCTGATGTCGCGCGACGCGCGACGCGAGGCACTCCGGCGAGTGCACCCGCGCGTGCTCGGGCGCAGCGTGCTCGCCGACCTCGATCGCGAATACACGCTCAACGAGATCGCGATCATCACGCGCGCCGCTCCGGCCCGACTCCTTGGGCTCAAGCACAAGGGGCGCCTCGGCCCAGGCGCCGACGCCGACGTAACGATCTACTCGCCCAGCGACAACCGCGAGCAGATGTTCAGCATGCCGCGCATGGTCATCAAGGCCGGCCGCACCATCGTCGACGACGGCGAGATTCGAGAAACCGCCGACGGCAACACCTTGTTCGTCGCGCCCGACTTCGACCCCGGCGCAGTCGGCGACATCAAAGCCTGGTTCGAGCAGCACTACACCATCCAATTCGCCAACTACCCTGTCACCGATCATTACCTGCCACACGGCGAGCAAGTGAATTGCTCGACGTGACCGGCGGAGGGCGGAACCACAGATGCAGGACGGCGACCTGTGTCCGTGTTCAAACCGAGGCTACGGACTCGATCGCCTCCCGCTCCGTCTCGCTTTGCCTGAACCGTTCGATGACGCCGCGCCACTCGATGTGCTTTCAAGGAACTGGCGTGGGGGCCAGCACACGCCGCCTGGTGAAGCCTTCAAGCATGTTGTGCATATTGCCCAGCAGAATTCACTCCCTTGCGGCCGAGCAGCCGCAGCGTCCTGATCGATCACCCCGCACGACGGGATGCGCCGCGCAGAGCGATTGCGACGGTTTTTCAGCCGGCTTCTGCGCCTATTGGTGCTAGGCTTTACGCATGATCCACACGGTTGCGATCGGCCTACTGCTTTTCACGGGCGACCGACCCGCCGAGTTGCGGGCGACGATCACGGTACGCGGCGATCGGCCCGCGCTGGGCGAGGTGAACCGACTGGTGTTCGGCCAGAACCAGGTGGCCTACGACCCCGCGTCATACGCCAAGCAGCCGAGCCACACGCTGTTCTCGAACTACGGGGCCGGCCTGTGGGACCCCACGCGACGCGCGCCGCGATCGGAACTGATCGAGTTGGCCCGGCAGGCGGGCATGACTACGGCCCGGTTCCCTGGCGGCTGCGGCACGCATCGTTACGATTGGAAACAGACGATCGGCGACCCGGCCGCGCGCCCGCGCTGGCAGTTCGGCGTCGATGAGTTCCTGCGCTGGTGCGAGGCGGCGGCGTGCGAGCCGGTGATTACGCTCAGCTACTTCGCCGGCCCCGAGTCGGCGGCCGACCTGGTGGAATACGTCCGCGCCCCTGCCGACGGACGCAACCCGCGTGGCGACGTCGATTGGGCCGCTCGCCGCGCTGCGAACGGACGCCGGCAGCCATATCGCGTGCGATTCTTCGAGGTCGGCAACGAAGACTATCACGGCGATCACCGCGACGTGAAGCAAGTCACCGCCGCCGACTACGCCGCGCAATTCGCCGAGTTCGCCCGCGTGATGCGTGAGGTCGACCCGACCGTCGCGATCGGCGCGATCGGCGACGACGACTCTTGGAACCGCGAGGTGCTCAGCCACGTCGGGCGCGACATAGGTTTCCTGGTGGAGCACACCTACTGGCCCGGTTGGTACAACCGCAACGACGGCAAGCCGCCTGCCGACCAACTGTTTCGCGACATTCTCGCCTGTCCCGATCAGATCCGCGCACGTTACGACTCGCTCGCCCGCCTGCTCGACGAGACCACCGGCCGACCCAACCGAGTGCCAATCGCGGTGACCGAGTACAACTGCCCGCTCGTGCAAAACCGCCCCGCGCCTTATCGCCACTCGCTCGGCAACGCGCTGTTCACCGCCGAGATGCTCCGCGTGCTCACGCAGTCGGGCGATCGTGTGCTCATGGCCCACTTCTGGCAGTTCGCCAACGAATTCTGGGGAGCAGTGCGCGGTCCCGAGCGGCCGTACGAGTCGGGCCAGTGGATACGACGTCCGCAGTTCTATCCGTTCCAGCTCTACGCCGAGCACTTCGAGCGCCACTTGGTTTCGACCGAGGTCGATTGTCCGCGCTACGAGACTGCCGGCTTCGGCCAGATGCTGCCGTGCCGCGACGGCTCGTCCGATTCGGCTCCCGCCGTCCCCTACCTGAGCGTGAACGCCTCACGCAGTTCCGACGGCCGCCGTCAGACTGCGATCATCGTCAACAAGCACCTCGATCAGCCGATCGAAACGTCGATCCGCCCGCTTGGTCTCACCGGCCTCGCAGCCGCCGAGGCGTGGTGTCTGACCGGCCCGAGCGTCACATCCAACAACGAGACCGACCCCCTCACGGTGACGATCCGCCCTCATTCCGTAGACTGGCGCGGCGGCGAGTTGCTAATCTCTCTGCCGCCGTGCTCGTGTACGGCAGTCGTGATTGAGACACGCTGAGAGCTGTGGGTTCGGATCAAAGTGGAACCGGTCAGGCTGGCGATCATCGGTTGCGGCGCGATCACTCGGCTGCACGTTGAGCGGATACTCAAGGACGGCCGGGCGAGCATTGTCGCGCTGTGCGATCGGGACGTCGCCGCAGCCGAGCGGTTGCGCGAGGCGCAATTGCTGCCCGCTCAGATGTTCGACGACTTGCCGCGGCTTCTCAACGATTGCCCCATCGACGCGGCGGTGATCTGCACGCCGACGCTGTTTCATTTCAACCAGGTTCAAGAGTGCCGCCGGCGCGGCGTTCATGTGCTGTGCGAAAAACCGCTGGCCGACACGCGCGAGCGGATCGTCGCGATCATCGACGAGTGTCGATCCGGCGGGCCGAAGCTGTCGGTCGCCTACCAGCGGCGCTACGACCCGCTGTTCCGAACCCTGCGACGTGAGGTGCGTTCGGGCCGATGGGGTCCGGTGCAATCGATCACCACGCACAGCGCCGAGCGCTGGCAGCAGACGATCGCCGGCACATGGCGCGACGAACCGGCCATCAACCCCGGCGGGTTCCTGGGCGACGCGGGCAGCCACAAGATCGACATGGTCTTCTTCGTCACGGGCCTGGCCGCCGCCGAGGTGTTCGCTCACAGCGATCGCTGCGGCAGCCGTGTCGAGATCGTCACGACAATTAACGGCCGCATGGCGGGCGGCGCGCACCTCAGCATGAACTTCATCGGCAACGCTCAGCACTGGCGTGAGGATCTGCACATCCACTGCGCCGATGCCGACTGGATGATCCGCGACGGCGCCGTATGGTTCGCACGCAACAATCGCGTCGAGAAGATCGACCAACTCGAACCCCCAGGCAATCCGATCGCCGCGTTACTCGATATGGTACTCGAAGGCCGACCGAACGACGCGCCGCCCGACTGCGCGCTGCCCGTGTTCGACTTTACGCAGGCCGTACTGCAGTCGGCACGGACTGGGCGGCCCGTTGTGCTATGACGGCCCGCGCCTGGCACCTGTGCGGCAAGATTCTATGGCGAAATAACTCGTTTAACGGCAAGCCGAAGGCGACGGCGCGAAACAGAACCGCACCGACCCCTCACCACAGTGCGCCGTCGCCTTCGGCTTGCCGTTAAACGAGTTGCCATAGAATACTGCCAGACACGCAACCCAGTCGACGGTTCCATCGGCGCGTGCGTAGTGTAGAATCTGTCCATGTTTTGCGCCGCACCGATCATCGTGCTCGGACTCTTGCCGACTCCGTCCGGCGGCGACGTTGTTGGCGCCGTCAGCTTCCGCAACGACGTGATGGTCGTGCTGTCCAAGGCCGGCTGCAACCTGGGCACTTGTCACGGCAACCAGAGCGGCAAGGGCGGCCTCAAGTTGTCGCTGCGCGGCCAGGATCCCGCCGCGGACTTCGCCGCACTTACGCGCGATCAGTCGGGCCGCCGCGTGAACCGAATGGACGCCGACCGGAGCTTGATCCTGCTGAAGCCGACCGCTCAGATGCCGCACGGGGGTGGCCGTCGGTTCGAGCCTAGATCGCACGAATACCAGGTGCTGCGCCGCTGGATTTCCGACGGCGCGTCGATAGACCCGCCGAACGTGCCGACCTTGGTTGCGTTGACGGCCAGTCCGGCCGAGGCGATCGTCGTGGACCCGCAGCACGAGCTGAGGCTAACGGTCGAGGCCCAATACAGCGACGGCCGCCGACGCGATGTGACCAGCCTGGCCGTGTACGAAACCTCGAACCAGACGCTGGATGTCGCGCCCGATGGGGCAGTGCGGCGACGCGAGTTCGGCGAGGCGACGGTCGTCGTGCGACTGCTCGATCGGCAGACGCCCGTGCGCGTCGCGTTCATTCCCGAGCGGCCGGGCTTCCAGTGGACCTCGCCCACGCCGGCGAACTACGTCGATGAACATGTCTTCGCCAAATTGAAGAGGCTCGGCATCAATCCCTCGCCGGTGTGCGACGACGCCACGTTTCTGCGTCGCGCGTCCCTCGACCTCACGGGCGCACTGCCGTCGGTCGCCGCAGCGCGGGAGTTCATGCACGACAACCGGCCCGACAAGCGAGCGCGGCTCGTCGATCATCTGCTCGACCGTCCGGAGTACGCCGAGTTCTGGGCATTGAAGTGGGCCGACCTGCTGCGCATCGAGGAGAAGACGCTCGACCGCAAGGGCGTGCACAACTTTCACGCCTGGATTCGCCGCTCGATCGCCGACGGCAAGCCGCTCGACCAGTTCGCTCGCGAACTGATCGCCGCCCGAGGCAGCACCTACACCGAACCGGCCGCGAACTACTACCGAGCGATGCGCGATCCGGCGACGCGCGGCGAATCGACCGCCCAAGTGTTCCTGGGCGTGCGCCTGCAGTGCGCCAAGTGCCACAACCACCCGTTCGACCGCTGGACGCAAGACAACTATTACGGTTGGGCCAATCTGTTCGCGCGCGTGGACTACAAGATCATCGAGAACCAGCGACGCGATCGAAACGACTCGCACGAGTTCGACGGCGAGCAGGTTGTCTACATGCGACGCGAGGGCGATTTCCCGGACCCGCGCAGCGGATCGCCGCAGCCGCCACGGTTCCTGAGCACCGCCGCGGCCGGCCCTGCGCCCGACGCGGACCGACTGGTGGAGCTGGCAAACTGGATCGCATCGCCCAGCAACGAGCGGTTTGCCCAGACTCAGGTGAACCGCATCTGGTTCCACCTGATGGGTCGCGGAATCGTCGATCCGATCGATGACTTTCGCCTCACGAATCCGCCCTCGAACCCGGCCTTGCTCGCGGCGCTGACGGCGGACTTTGTGGCGAGCGGTTTCGACCTGCGACACATGATCCGCACGATCGCCGCCTCGACGACGTACCAGCTCGCTTCGACGCCGAACGACACAAACACCGACGACGCGAACTTCTCGCACGCGGCCGTCCGCCGATTGTCGGCCGAACAGCTTCTCGACGCGATCAGCCACGTCGCCGGCGCGCCGGTTGAGTTCAACGGCTACCCCTTGGGCGTGCGTGCCGGGCAGATTCCGGGCGTTGGGGCGGTTCGAGTGCGCGAGCGGTCGCGGAGCGCGGGCGATCATTTCCTGATCGTCTTCGGCAAGCCGCCGCGGTTGCAGGCCTGCGAGTGCGAACGATCGGACGAGCCGACGCTGGCCCAGACGTTCCAACTGGTCAGCGGCCCGCTGCTCAACTCGCTCCTGGCCCGACCGGACAATCGTTTGGCGCAACTGGCGGCGTCGGGCCGCCCACCGAGCGAGATGATCGACGAGTTGTTCTGGACCGCGCTCGGTCGCGGACCTACCTCAGACGAACGTAGCGCTGCGGAGCAGCATGCCGCGTCGGCCGGCGACCGCCGAGCTGCGATCGAGGACCTGACGTGGGCCATCATCAACAGCGACGAATTCCTGTTGCGGCACTGACGGTTCGATCGTAGCGTGATCGTCGCTGAAAAAGAGAGGGCCCCTCGCCCGAACCACCAACGATGGATACACAGCCCAAATTATTTGCGTGCTCTGGCTTCGCCGCGGAGCGGTTGCTTCGTCGCGACGTGCTGCGCATCGGCGGGCTGGGCATGCTCGGGTTGAGTCTGCCGCGGCTGATGGCGGCGGAACAGTCGGGCGGCCCCACGCCGCGCGTGAAGACGGTGATCTTTCTGTTTCAGTTCGGCGGGCCGAGTCACCTCGACACGTTCGACATGAAGCCGGACGCCCCCGACGGCGTTCGCAGTCACTACCAGCCGATCGCGACGAGCGTTCCGGGCCTGGCCGTCTGCGAGCATCTGCCGGCGATGGCGCGGGTGATGCACAAGGTCACGCTGGTGCGCAGCATGCATCACCCGATGAAGAACCACAACTCGGCGTCGTACTACGCGCTGACCGGTCAGGCGCCGCCCGTGGACGACATTCGGCTGCGCGATTCGGTGGAGCTGTTTCCGGCCTACGGGTCGGTCGTCGACCGGCTCGCGGCGGCGCGCGGCGGCATGCCGACGTTCGTCGCCTATCCACACGTGATCCGCGACGGGGCGGTCACGCCCGGCCAGCACGCGAGTTTCCTGGGCAAGGCGCACGACCCGCTGCTCATTACCGAGGACCCGAACGACGCCGGTTTCAAGCTGCCGGAACTGAGCCTGCCCGCGAACCTGTCGGCCGAGCGATTGGCGTCTCGGCGCGAGCTGCAAAACGTGATCAACCGGCAAGCGCGGTTGCTGGACCATTCGGCCGCGGCCCAGGGCAACGCGGCGTACTACGAGCGAGTGCTGGCCATGCTGAACTCGCCGGCCGTGCGCGCGGCATTCGATCTCGCTGCTGAGCCGGCGCGGGTGCGCGACGCCTATGGACGCACGAGCTACGGCCAGAGTTGTCTGCTCGCACGGCGGCTGGCCGAAGCAGGCGTGAAGTTCGTGAACGTGTACTTCTCCGAGACGATCGGCGGCCAAAGCACCAGCGGCGGAGGCTGGGATACGCACGGTTTCAACAACACGCGCATGTACCCGATCCTAACGGCGCGCCACCTGCCGCTCACCGACCAAACGCTGCCGGTGCTGATCAACGACCTGGACGAGCGCGGACTGCTCGACCAGACGCTCGTCGTGTGGATGGGCGAGTTCGGCCGAACGCCAAGGCTGAACGACAACGTGAGCCGCGACCACTGGCCGCAGTGTTACACCGTGTTGCTCGCGGGCGGGCCGCTGCGGCGCGGATTTGTCTTCGGCGCGTCGGACAAGAACGGCGCCTATCCGGCCACGGCCCCGGTGCGCCCCGACGACCTCGCCGCCACGATCTTCTACCTACTGGGCATCGACCCGCACGTCGAAGTGCGCGACCATCTCAATCGCCCGCTGCCGATCTCGCGTGGCGAGCCGATCCTCGACCTGTTGGCATGACGCCGCGGCGTCGCTTCGCGCGGGTCTTCATTACCACGTGGCCTAGACAGTCGACGCTTGACGCGCGGCGCGCGGCCGGAACGGATTTGAAAGCGATGGGGGCGTTCTTATGTACTTGGTCAGGAATTAGTACTACAGCGCACCTTGATTGCTGCGCGGTCACAGGTAGGGTGGGCTTTGCCCACCAACCCCATATGTGGCGGTGGGCAGTGCCCACCCTACCCAAGGTGCGCTGTAGTATTAGTTCCCGATTTCACTTGTTTAGGAACGGGGCCGAAATAACTTCCCGTTCACTCACAGTAGTCCGACGCGCAAGCGAGGTGATCTTCTTGCCGATTCCTCGCTCGCGCGTCGGGCTACTGTCCGCCCCAACGCGGGAAGTTATTTCGGTCCCGTTGCTTAACGGCAAGCCGAAGGCGACGGTGGGTCGCGCGGACTTGGCCGATCGCCGTCGCCTTCGGCTTGCCGTTAAGCGAGGAAGTTATTCTGAGCCAAGTCCTATGGTGATTCACTCATGTTCACCGTACTTGCACCGGCCAGTCGGGCGATTCGCTGCGCGCGGCCTTCAGGTATTTGTCGAGCTTCACGCCGAGGTCTGGGTGTTCGGCGGCGACGTTCCTTTTCTCGGCGACGTCGTGGTGCAGGTCGAATAGCGCCACGGGCGCGTTCGGATCGCGCTCGCGGATCGCCTTCCAGCGACCCTGATAGACCGCCGCCTGACTAAAGCCGCGCTCGTGGAATTCCCAGTACAGGAACTCATGCCGCCGTTGCAGGTCAGGCTTGTCGCGAAGCGTCGCGACGAAGCTGATCGAGTCGCAGCCAGGCGGCATGGTCGCGCCGGCCAGTTCGGCGGCCGTGGCCATCCAGTCGCCGAAGTACGCGACGTGGTCGGATTGTCGGCCGGCGGCGATCGTGCGCGGCCACCAGGCGATGCACGGCACGCGGATGCCGCCGTCGGTCAGGCTGCGCTTGATGCCGCTCAGCGGGCCTGACGGCTGGAACCGCGCCAGGTTGTGATTGCTCTCGTTGTGCGGGCCGTTGTCACTGGTGAAGATTACGAGCGTCCGTTCAGCCAGGCCGAGCCGCGTCAGTTCGTCGAGCAGCCGGCCGACGTGGGCATCGAGCTGGGTGATCATCGCCGCCTGGCCCTTGTCGGGATCGGGCCAGTCTCGGTCGGCGTACGGGCCGAAGTCTGGGACGTGCGCCCCGTTCTTCAACTCGCGAGTCCGTTCATTGTTCGCGTGCGGCGTGACCATGCTCCAGTAGAGAAAGAACGGCCGATCGGAGTTGGCGACGACGAACTTCAGCGCCTCGTCGGCGAACAGGTCGTCGGCGAATACCTTCGCCTCGGTCGCGTAACCCGCTCCGTCGTCGCCGACCGGCGTGACGCGGTTCGGCAACTCGACGCGCCGTTCGTTCCGCCAGAGAAACGCGGGGAAGTGGTTGTGTGCGTGACGCTGGTTCAGGTAGCCGAAGAAGTAGTCGAAACCCTGCTTGAGCGGGTGACCGCAGTCGGCCGCGCCGACGTCGCCCAGCCCCCACTTGCCGACGAGCGCGGTGCGATAGCCGGCGTCGCGAAGCACGCGGGCGACGGTCACGTCTTCGGCCCGCAGCGCCTGAGCGAGCGGGTTGGCGGCGCCGGCGTTGCCCCGGACACGCGTGTGGCCCTGATGCTGCCCGGTCATCAGCACGCTGCGCGACGGAGCGCAGACGGTGGCGCCGGCGTAGAACTGCGTGAACCGCAGCCCCTCGGCAGCCATGCGGTCGAGTCGCGGAGTCTGGATCACCTTCTGACCGTAACAGCCGAGATCGCCGTAGCCGAGATCGTCGGCCATGATCCAGATGAGGTTCGGCTTCTCGGCGGCCGGCGACTGGCCGCAGCAAAATGCGACGAGCAGAACCGCGGCGAGCCGGCGAATCACTGGGCCTTTCCTTTCTTCTTCGCGGCCGGCCGCGATTCGGGTGCGGGTCCGGCCATCGGCGGCGTCTCGAAGAACTTGCCGTCGTCCACCAGGCGTGGGTCGCCGGTGCGGCGCAGTTCGTTCATGAGCCGCCGCTCGAGATCGGCGCGGACGCCGGCGTAGCGCGGCTCGGCGGCGACGTTCTTGACTTGATGGGGATCGGACTTCAGATCGTACAACTCTTCGCGCGGCCGCTTGCCGTAGGCCAGCTCGAAGAGCGGCTGCCACTGCGGATTGTTGCGCTGGCCCACCAGCCAAGCCTTGGCCGGGCCGGCGTCGTCGTCGGCCAGCGTCACGAACGTCGTCTCGGTCAACTCGGCGGGCGTCGGAGGATTGTCGCCGTCGAGGCGATAGGGGTCGCCGAGCGGCCAGCGGTCGGGCTTGAAGTTGACGATGTACAAGTAATCGTGCGTGCGAATCGCGCGTTGCGGATAGGGCGCGAAGTCGGCGCGAGCGCCGTCTACGTGCCGCTCGCGGCCGACGAACACGGCGGTGCGCGCCGGATCGACCTGCCCCGACTTCTTGGACCTGAGCAGACCCGCGAGGCTTCGGCCGGTCATTGAGTCAGGAACGGCGACGCCGCCGAGTTCGAGAAACGTCGGCGCCAGATCGGTCAGGCTGACGAGGTCGTCGACGACGCGGCCGCCCGGCGCGCCGCCCCAGCGCATCGCCAGCGACACGCTCGACCCGAAGTCGTACAGGTTGCACTTGCCGTGCGGGAAGCCAGGCGCGCCGTGATCGCCGCTCACGACGATCAGCGTGTCGTCGAGTTCGCCGATCGCATCGAGCCGCCCGATCAGCACGCCCAGCGCGGCGTCGAACGCCTGCACCTCGCCGAAGTAGTCGGCCAGGTCCTCGCGCACCTCGGGCACGTCGGCCAGAAACGGCGGCATCTTGCCTTTCAACGAGTCGGGGTCGACGCCCCACAGTTTCTTGCCCGACCCCTTGATCCACTTGCGATGCACGTTGGTCGGGCCGAACCAGTAACAGAACGGCTGGCCGGGCCGGCGGTCGGCCAGGAAGGCGTCGAAGTTTGCGAGCACCTCGTTGTAGAGTTCCTGCTTCGCGGCCTCGATCGGTTTGCCGCGTTCGGCCATCTGCGTCACGTTCTGTGAGAACTGATTGAATCGGCCGCCGGCCTTCTCGTAGGAGTGTCTCGGCGCTCCGTACGGGGCGTCGGCCGGTGTGCCGGGGCTCCAGACCTTGAACGTCTCGCCGATGTGATAACCCGCGTCGCGCAGCATGAGTGGATACGCGACGTTCGAGCCGTCCCAGACCGCGCCGCGCAGGATCGCCCCGCGTCCGGTGCGCCAGAAGTGCTGACCCGAAAGCAGCGCACTGCGGCACGGCGTGCAACTGGGCGCGGAGACCAGCGCGCGGCGAAACAGCACGCCCTCACGTGCCACGCGATCGAAGTTCGGCGTGCGCACCACGTCGTTGATCGAGCCGGGGCCGTCGAGTTGGGCGTAGGCGCTCGCGAATCGACCCCAGTCGTCGGCGAACGCGAACAGAATGTTCGGCCGTTTCTCGTCATCGGCTTGGCGTTCGTATCTGCACACGTTGAAAACCGCTTCTCCCTCTCCCCCGCCTGCGGGGCAGAGGGGCAGGGGTGAGGGGGCATAGAAATGAGGCTCCACAATCGACCCGCCCCTCACCCCAGCCCTCTCCCCGCAACGGGGAGAGGGAGAAGTGTAGATCGCAATGGCCGGCTGGGCGGGCGTCATCCCCACCGAGGCCAGGCCGGCAACCATCACAGCGAATGCTAGTCGCGACAACGAAGGTAATCGCCTCATGGGTCCACCTTCTTCTTGGCCTTCTTCGCCGGCGGCTGCGGCTCGTTGGCGAACGGCTGGTTGCCGTGGGCGGCGCGCGGCGGGTCGCCTGTCTCTTGGACTTCCCTGCGCAGGCGATCCAACTCGGCGTGCAACTCTTTCACGGTCTTTGCGTAGGCCGGGTCGGCGTAGAAGTTCTTCAACTCGAGCGGGTCCTTCTCGCGGTCGAGCAGCTCCCAATCGTCGACGTCGGGCTTGTAGTAGTGCACGAGCTTGAAGCGATCGGTGACGACGCCGTAGTGCGGTCGCACGCGATGCGGCACGGGGAACTCGTAATAGTGGTAGTAGAGACTCTGCCGCCAGTCGGCCGGCGTCTCGCCGCGGCAGAGCGACCCGAGGCTGCGGCCTTGCATGTCGCCGGGCACGGCCACGCCCGCGGCGTCGAGGAACGTCGCGGCGAAGTCGAGCAGCGAGACGATCCGGCCGGTCGAGGTGCCGGGCTTGGTGGCGCCGGGCCAGCGGACCAGCAACGGACTGCGCAGCGACTCCTCGAAGATCCAGCGCTTGTCGAACCATCCGTGCTCGCCGAGATAGAACCCCTGATCGGATGAGAACATCACCAGCGTGCTGTCGGCGAGGCCTTCCTGATCCAAGAAATCCAGCAACCGGCCGACGCTCTCATCGACCGCCTTCACACAGGCGAGGTAGTCGTGCATGTAGCGGTTGTAGCGCCAGCGCACGAGGTCCTTGCCCGTGAGGTTCGCCTTGCGAAACGCCTCGTTGCGCGGCTCGTAGTAGGCGTTCCACGCCTTGAGCTGCTCCGCGTCGAGACCCGGCGCGGGGCGCAGCTTGGCGTCGAGCTCGGTGAACGTGCGGTCGAGGCCCATGTCGTGATCGCTCACCGCCTTGCTCCGGCCGGCGTAGTCGTCGAACAGCGTTGGCGGCTCCGGGTATTTGCGATCCTTGTCCCAGCCGAGATGCCGCAACGCCGGCGCCCACTCGCGGTGCGGCGCCTTGTGCTGGCTCATGAGCAGAAACGGTTTCGACTTGTCGCGGTTCTTGAGCCAGTCGATCGACAGGTCGGTGATGACGTCGGTCGTGTAGCCGGCATGCTTGACCCGCTCGCCGTTCTTGATCATCGGTGGGTTGTAGTACACCCCCTGGCCCGGCAGGATGTGCCAGTCGTCGAAGCCGGTCGGATCGCTCACGAGATGCCACTTGCCAATGAGCGCCGTCGAGTAGCCGGCGGCTTGCAGCATCTTTGGGAACGTCGGCTGGGCGCCGTCGAACCGCGAGTTCGTGTTGTTGTAGAAGCCGTTGCGGTGCGAGTATTTTCCGGTCAGGATCGTCGCTCGGCTGGGTCCGCAGATCGAATTGGTCACCAGGCAGCGGTCGAACCGCATGCCATCGCGGGCCAGCCGGTCGATGTGCGGCGTCGCAAGCAGCTTGCGCTCGTCGCCATACGCGCTGATCGCCTGACACGTCAGGTCGTCGGTGAAGATGAACAGGACGTTCGGCCGCGGCTTGGTCTCGGCACTCACATCCGCCGGCCCCGCGAGCGGTAGACAGCAGGCCAGCAACGCATAAAGGAGTCGGCTGAAGTCAGGCATGATGCTCATTCGCTCCTTTCGCAGTATTGAAACGATAGCACGCTGGAACGACGGCGATTCTCGTTGCGGCGGGGCGCTCCAGATAGCAACGAATCGTCAGATCGTGGCGTGGCCATCGCGACGACTTGGTGATATTCTCTTTCAACAGGTTCTGCCCCAGAGGTTCCCATGAACAAAGTAACCATCGATCCTGGTCTTCGGTCAAAACTCAACAGCCTAGATTCCGAGGTCGAGTTCTGCGACGAACGAGGGGACACCCTCGGATACTTCGTCCCGGTGGAACTACACGACGAGTATCTATGCGCCTGGGCTCGCTCGCAAGTGTCCGAAGAAGAATTGGAAGAGGCTCGCCGCCAAAGCGGTGGCCGGCCACTGGCCGAAATCCTCGCTCGCCTGGAGCGGAAATGAAGTTTACGGTGATTTGGAAGCCCCGGGCGGACGAACAGTTGACCTCGATCTGGATGAACGTCTCAGACCGCCAGGCCGTCACGGCCGCCGCCAACGAGATCGATCTGCAACTCAAGATCAACGCCGACAGCTTCGGCGAAGCGCGATCTGGCTTCACACGTCTCGCCGTTGTGCCCCCGCTGGCGGTCCACTTCGACGTACGCATTGAAGATCGCCAAGTCGATGTTCTCACCGTTCACCTTGTTCCACGTCGCTCGACCGAGTGATCGCACCCCAACGCAACGCAAGTTCCAACGGCAGCGCCGCGTCATGAACGGGAGCATCAAGGTCAAGGCCCGGCTGGCGAGACCGCTCTCAGCCTACTTGGGTGGAACTTGGTTCAGCGTGTAGTATGCGTCCGCGGGCCAGAGCGGCGTGGCGTTGGGGCCGATCGGGCTTACGTGAATGTCGTAAACGAATCCAGGCCGCAGGTCGTTCAGTGTCACCACGACCGAACGACGGTCGGCGGCTGCTTCTATGCGGCGAGTCTGTTCCGTGCGGCGGTCGCTGTCGGGCGTGGCGTAGGCGCCCTTCCAGATTCGCCGGTAACTCGAAATCACGAACTTGGCGTGGTCGGCCGCGGCGGTCGCGTCGATCGGGCCGGTGAAGTCGATCGCGAATCCCTCGTGAGTGGCCCGCACCTCGCGGATGCCGAGCGGCGGCGCGCCGCTGGGTCGGATGCGCACCAGTTCGCCGACATTGCTGCCGCCGCCCCAGCCGCTGTCGCGTATACCGCCGACGTACAGATCGCCGCCGGGACTGACGGCGCACGAGATCGGTCCGAGCAACCGCTGGTCCGGCGGCACCTGATCCTCAGGCAGCGTGAACGGATAGCACGCGCCCTGATACGTGTCACCGATCTTTTGCAGCGAGAATCGAATCAGCCCGCGCGTGTCGTACTCGCAGCCGACGCCGTGCCCCTCGAACGGGCCCCACTTGCCGCCCGATTCGAGGAAGCAAATCCCGTTTACGCTGCGCGTCCACGGGTGCGGGACCTGGATCGCCGGCGATCGCAACGGCCACGGGTCCTGATCGGCCGGCGGGTCGTCCTGCGCCGGCACGCCGTAGCGCGAGCCAGGAATGAGATGATTGATCTCGTTGAAAGTGTTTTGCACGCCCTGGTTGTCGGTGAAGAAGATCGCGCCGTCGCGGTTCTTCGCCAGTCCCGTCGGGTACCTCGCGCCGCGCGCCAGTTCTTCAATCCTGCCAGTGACGGACACCCGTAGAATGCGCCCACGCCACTTGCGAGCTTCCATCGGCCGGTCTTTGTGCGCGTAGTCGTTCCCCGTGCTGACTATCAGTTTCCCGTCGCCGTCTTGCACAATACCAAAGGTCCAGTCGTGGTAGTCCTCCGTGAGCCCCCAGCCCGTGCCAAGAACTTCGGGGGATCTCGGCACTCCATCGTGCCAGTACCTGAGCATGACCAGTTCCGGTTTGTGAGCGACGTACACGCCGAACTCGTCCGTAAGGACTCCGAAAGGCGCGGCGAAGTTATCGCCGATTGGCGCCCACGAATCTTCCAATCCGTCGTGGTTTGCATCCTTCGCAAGGAACACTCGCCCTTTCAGTGAACAGACCACAGGCGTCTTGTCAGGCAGGAAGGCGATCGCCGTCGGCATGACTGACGCATCCAACGGTAATCGGGTCGCCTGGATTCCAGGAACGATGGAGATTGTCGCGGGCGGGGGACTCTTCGCTTCGGGCTGTGGGATGTGTTTCGAAGCGATGTTGGAATCCGGTCCTTGGTAGTCGAAGTCCACAAGGTAGTGGTCGGGCCAGTCAGCGGGTGCTGGTTTCATCTCCAGGGCGAAGCAGCGTCCCTTGGCGTCCAACGCTTCTGATTTCGGAACGCGCTGCCAACTCAGCGCGGGCTTGTCATGCGTTGTCGAGCGGATCTTCAAGCGGCCCAGCGGACCATCTTCTGTGATCTCGTTGCCGTCGGCGACTGCTGAGTCGCTTCCAGCAAACAGAAACACCGGGACAAATCCTGCCGGGACCCTCGAGAGCGAAACTTCCCGAGTAAATCCGGCGCTTCTATTCTCGATGAGGTCGTCCCTAAGCCATACAGAGACTCCGTTCGCAAATTGCACGGTTTGATTGAACCATGCTCTGCCACGGCCGCCGCCCTCGAACGATTTGCCGGCAGCCCAGTCCGTGAGTCTGCCCATACTCTGGTCTTGTTTGCTCGGCATGATCAACTTCCCAGTCCTGAGTTCGCGCAATGCAAACGTGGGCAGCGTCGCTGCGCGAGACCACAACGGCAATCCGCCTGGCTCCCAGAGCCAGCTCTTGCCCTGCGTGCGCTCGCGAGCGAAGTCGCCGATCCACCAGCCGCGCAGCGACATCGTGTCGAGGTCGAACAGCACGTTGTGTCGGTTGGGCAGCCCGATCGCGAACGAGCGCGGGCACCAGCCGCTGCCGGGCGGACAGTCGAACATGACGTCGCGCAGCACGACCGGCCGATCGTCGGGACCGAGCGAGATGACCTGCTGGGCCGTGTCGCGGTCGCTCGGCACCACGAACGCGGGCAAGTTCAGCGACTGCCAGAGCGCTTCGAGCTGCTGATCGATCCGCCCGTCAAGTACGCCGGGGGCCGGCACCGTGATCGACGGCATTTCCATGCCGGGCACGATGCGAGCCGGGTCGCGGGTCCAGCGCAGGAACCACTCGTGACGCAGTCGGCTGCCCATCGCGAGCAGGTCCGATCCGCGCGCGTTCACGGCAACACCCTTCGGCTCGTGACGGCCGACCGTGTGGCACGACATGCAACCGAAGCCGCGCGCGGAGACGAGGTGGTGACCGGCGGCGAGTGCGGCGGCGGGGTCGAGCGTGGGAGCAGTTTGAGGATGGAGGATAGAGGATGGAGGATCGAGGGGAATGCGGTCGTGGTCGATGAGGTAGGCAGCGATCGCATCTCGGTCGGCGTCGTTGTGCGCGAATCGCGGCATGCGCACTCGCAGCCAGGGCCGGCGCGCGGGCTGGCCGCCGTGGATCAGCTTGGCGAGCGTCTCGTCCGTGAACTTGTCTCCGACGGAACTCAGCGACGGCGGTTCCAACTCGCCGCGCAGCTTGGCCAATTCCGCCTCTTGGTCGCCCGCCTTGTCCGCCGCGATCGTTGCCGGCTGTAGGCCGGGGTCCAGATCGCGCGCGTGGCAGCTTGTGCAGTTCGATTCGCGCAACAACCGCCGGCCGACTTCATAACGCGCGAGCGGCGCGGGGCTCGCCGGAAGCTGCGCGATGAATTCGCGCACCGCCGCGCGGTCGTCCCGACTCAGCCAAAAGCCGGGCCGATGTCGCGCGACGTCCGGCTCGCCGAGACAGCCGTCGCGGCGACCTGACGTGCCCGCGCCGGGCGACTTGCGCCCGTCTTGCGAGTCGAGCCGACCGGCGCTGGCCGCGGGGCGGTCGATCCCGGGAATCTCATGACACGCTGCGCATCGGGCCCGGTCGATGATCTGCTTGCCCTCTGCCACGAGTTCACGATCCGCGTCGGCACGCGCCGGCTCGTCGGCGGCGGGCTTGCCCAACGTGGCGAGGAACGCGGCGATGTCGGCGACCTCTTCGGCAGTGAGGTTGAACACGGGCATGCGGTGGTCTGGGTTCAGTTGCTCCGGCTTGCGCAGCCAGTCGCGGAAGAACCGCGGCGGCCGCTTCTCGGCGATGCGGTCGAGTGCTCCGCCGCCGAACAATCCGCTCTGCCCGCCGTCGCCGAGTGTGTGACAGGCGAGGCAGCCGAGCGAGCGAACGAGATTCTCGCCAACGTCGGCACGGGCCTTGGGCGTCTCGGGCGCGGCCGCCGCCTTTCCCTTGAGCAGATAGGCCGCGACCGCACGCGACTGGTCGCGCGTCAAACCAAACGCCGGCATGCGCGAGGCCGGATTAGCTGACGCCGGCGGGTGCGCGGCGCCGTGCGGCGGCGATTCGGCCAGCCGATCGACCAACCACGCCGCATGAACTCGGCCGCTCAGCGCGGCGAGCGACGGCGCGCGCGGCAACGCGTCCGATCCGGGAACCTCGTGGCACGCGCCGCAGCGATAGGCCCGCGCCAGTTCGTGACCGCGATCGAAGCGGTCGATGGCCTCGCCCCCGGCCGGCTCGTGAAACAGCCAGCGCGGAGTGATTGGTTCGAGCGGCCACGCGGACGACTCCCAGTACAGACCGATCCGCGCGAGCCTCTCCGTCTTCGAGTACTCGACGTCGATCGGCTGATGTCCCTGCTCCAGTTCAATCGGCGCGCTGCTGAGCCAGCCCGGCCTGTCGGTCGCGCCGTCGATGACCTTTCGGCCGCCAATCGACACGGCCGCCTTGCCGACGAGGAAAAGATGAAACCGATATCTCCGACTGCCGGGCGTCCACAATCTACCGCGCCACACGACGCGGAACCGATCGGCCGGCACACGAAAATCCGGACTCGACCCCTCCCAGTTGAACTGCACGTCCGGGTCGATGCGCGTAATCGCCGCGGCCCCGGCGTCCCCTGGACCGAAGGTCGCGACAAGTCCCGCGGCCAAGCCGTCCGATTCGTCTGAGCGGTCCGGCTGAGCCAAGCATGCGACCGCCCCGGCCGCGACGAACAGCATCGCCGGTACAAGCGATCGGGGGCGGGGGGCAGACTGCTTCATGGCGGGTGATACGGGCGTTCAGCCTTGGCGGTCGAGTTCAGCGAACAGATCGCGCAGCGGCAGGCGGAATCCGGGCAGCACGTCGCCGCCATCGACCGCGTCGGCTTCGGTCAGTGTCGTGACTGCGTCGGGCGCCGTGTAGACCGAACAGGTGCGTGTGTCCGGATCGATCTCCCAAACAAGCCGCACGCCGACCGAGAAGTAGTCGTCGCGCTTGCGTCGCATCTCCTGAGCCGTGTTGCTTGGGCTGAGTACCTCGATGGCCAGGTCGGGCGCGAGCGTTGGGATCGGTTGTTGCGGCCGCCGCCGGCCAGGCATGCGGTCCCACGAGAAAAACGCGACGTCCGGGATTCGCACGCGGCCGGCCCAGAGTCGAACCGTTCCGTCGGGCGCCGTGACAAGCCCCAGGTTGTGAGCACGCACAAAGGCGTTGAGTGATTCAATCAGCAGACTCGCGAGGGCCGATTCCGCATAGCCCATGGCCTTCTCCACAAGGACGCCGTCGATCAGTTCGCATATTCTCTTGCGGGGCGCCTCAAGGGCCGCCAACACGTCCTCCTCGGTGGCCGTTCCCGGCGCGGGCTGCATTCGTATCCGATCCAGCGGGACGTGACCCAGGCGATCGACGAGGTCAGCGAGGTTTTCGGGAACAGGCAGTGTGGTGGTTGGGCTCATGAATGAACTCCGGTGCCGGTGCGATTCGATTGCGAATGAGATTGTATCATCGCGTCATGGTTACTTTGAAGGTTCCGCGGTCCCGCGTGGCGCGAGTCGCAGCGCGCTGCCGTTCAGTGTGCCGGTGAACTCGCCGGCGTCGATGGCGGCGCGGCCGCTCACGAAGACGAAGCGGATACCCGAGCTGTACTGGTGGGGCTTGTCGAACGTGGCGACGTCGCGAAATTCGGCGGGGTCGAGGATCACGAGGTCGGCGAAGTAGCCGGGCCGCACGTAGCCGCGATCGGGCAGTCTCAGGATGTCGGCGGGCAGGCCGCTGGCCGAACGGACGGCGTGTTCGAGCGAGACCACCTTGTCGGCGATCGCGTAGCGGCCGATCTTGCGCGAGAAGCAGCCGTACGAGCGCGGGTGCGGCACGGTCTCGTCCGGGACGCGAGCACTGCCGTCTGACGCGGTCGCGACGTATGGCTTCTGCATCGCCAGGCGCACGTCGTCCTCAGACATCGAGAAACTGACGGCACTGGCGCCGCCCTGTTCGAGGATTTCGATCGCGACCTCGTGCGCCGGTCGGGATTCGGCCGCGGCGATCTCGGCGAGCGACTTGCCCTGCCACGATCGGTTCTTGGCGAACGAGGCGATGCGGATCGTGTCGGCTCCGCCGCGCTCGGCGAGTTCGCGGGCGATGCGATCGCGCAAGGTCGGCCCGCGCGTCGCGTCGGCCAGCCGCTTGGCCAGTTCATCGCCGCCGCCCTCGCGATCGGCCGCGGGCACGATCATCGCCGCCAGCGAAGTGCTCGACGCTGTGTAAGGATACTGGTCGGCGGTGACGGCTTGACCGGCCGCGCGGGCGTCTTCGATCAGCCGGCAGGCACGCGGCATCATGCCCCACGCCGCACGGCCCGACGCCTTCAAGTGCGAGATGTGCACCGGCAGCTTCGCCTCACGGCCGATGCGAATGGCCTCGGTGATCGAGCTGATGAGCGTGTCGTCGCCCTCGCCGCGGATGTGGCTGGCGTAGATGCCGCCGTGCTCGGCGACGACCCGAGCCAGTTCGACGAGTTCATCGGTCGGCGCGAAGCAACCGGGCGTGTAGATCAGGCCGGTGCTCATGCCCCACGTGCCCGCCTTCATCTCGCGGGCGACCAGTGCCTTCATCTCGGCCAGTTCTTCGGGCGTGGCTGGCCGGTTTTCTTGGCCGACGACCTTGGCTCGCAGCGACCCGTGCGGGATCAGGTGGATCACGTTCGTGCCGGCGCGGTGCTGGTCGATCGTGGCGAACATCGCGGCCACGTCGGTCGGTCCGCCGCCGCAGTTGCCGGTGACGATCGTGGTCACGCCCTGCGTGAGATAGTTGCGGTTGGCCCGTGTCGCTTCGGCGGTGATTCCCGAATCGCTGTGTGTGTGCAGGTCGATGAACCCGGGTGCGACGACCAGACCCGCCGCGTCGATCACTCGTGCGGCCTTGGTGTCGCCCAGGTCGCCGACCGCGACAATGCGGTCGCCTCGAATCGCGACGTCGGCACGTCGCGCGGCGCCGCCCGTGCCGTCGACCAGCGTGCCGCCGCGAATCAGCAGGTCAGCGTCCTCTGAAGCCGTGGCCAGCAACGCGGCGAGCGCGAGCGAGTGAATCATGGGCACCTCCAAAACAGGCCATGCCGAATACCGACAAAGATGCTAACGTGGCCCCGCGGCGGAGGAAATGACTAATGACGAATTACCCAATGACTAATCAATACCGAAGCCCGAATGAGCAAACCACGGCTTCGCCGTCGCGAACGGCCTTTCGTCATTCGTCATTCGGTATTCCTTCGTCATTAGTGATTACGTCATTAGTCATTCTCGCCGCCGCCGTCGCCGCCGGCGAGCCGATGCTCAAGGAGATCGGCACGATCACGCACCCGGCGATCCGCGAGGCGTCGGGATTGGTCGCGAGTCGGACGCAGCGCGGCGTGCTCTGGACGATCAACGACTCCGGCAACGTGCCGCATCTCTTTGCGATCGACCGCACCGGAAGACTGCTGGCCGAGTTTCGCGTTCGAGGTGCGACGAACATCGACTGGGAGTCGCTCGCGATCGACGATCGGGGCCATCTCTACATCGGCGACGTGGGGAACAACACGACGAGCCTGTTTCCCAGCGGCCTGCCGGTACGCTCGGTGTGGCGCGTGCGTGAGCCGCAGGTCAAGGCCGGCGGCGGCGGGCCGGGCAAGAGCGGCGCGATCGCCGAGGTGACGCCCGACCAGGTCTACCACTATCGATTTCCCGACAAGCCGTTCGACGTCGAAGGGATGTTCGAGCACGGGGGGTCGATCTATCTCTTCAGTAAGGTCCGCACGTCGCCGGCGGCGCTCTATCGCCTCGCGCTCGATCGGCCAAACGATGCGACGAAGCTTGTCGAGGTGTGCAAGCTGCCGGGCCTGCCGTTGATCACCGGCGCCGACATCTCGCCCGACGGCCGGCGGCTGGCGATTTGCGGCTACACGTACGCGGTCTGGGTCGATCTGGCCGAGGGGCAGACGCTGGAAGACTTGCCAAGGCTCCAGCAGCGAGCGGCGAAGTACCGCAGCGACGACATTGAAGCGTGTGCCTGGGACGGCGACGACTTGATCGTGGTCGGGGAACGGCGCGGCATGTACTTGCTGCGATGGTGACTACGCCCGGCCGATCCAGGTAGTCTCAGGCAAAGACGCAAAGACGCCAAGCAAGAGCGGCCGTTCAAGGCCAAGAGTTGGTGGAGCATGACTTCGCGACAAATTGACCGGGTTGATCGGATGCGATAGGTTGGACCCAAAACCTGGAGACCCTCAAGCCATGACCCTGACCGTTGAGACCGAACAAGAGGACGATGGACGGTGGTTGGGCGAGGTTCCGGAGCTGCCCGGCGTGATGGCATACGGAATGACGCGCCAAGAGGCGATCGCCCGGGCGCAGGCGCTCGCGCTGCGCAGCTTGGCAGACCGGCTGGAGCACGGCGAAACAATGCCAGAGATGACTACCGTGTTCTCGGTGGCTTCATGAGCCAGTGGTTCGCACCGCGTCTTGTCGCGAACGGCATGGGAAGACTTCGTATTTGCGTTCCATGAAGATGACGAGATCGGCCCGCGCATGCTAGCTCGAATCGGCAGGCGGACTGGCCTTCGGCCCGACGATTTGTGACGGAGGGCGTCCAGAAACGCTCGAATCATGTCCGAGTTGGAGTGGGTAGAGCAAATCGCGGCTGACCTGAGATCGCTCCCGTGGTAGGAAACAGCGTTGGGAGTTCGGAGGTTCGGCGCCGTTTCCGCCGGTTCGTCTACCCACGTTTTGCCGGGGTCGTTAGACTTCGCCGCCCGTTGGTGGAACCGGAACCAGAGGAGAACGGCAATGTTCCCACGGTGGTGGTCTGCGCGTCGGAAGAAGTTGGAGCGACTGCCCGGCCGGCCGGCGAGACTTCACGTCGAGTCGTTGGAATCCCGCGTGTTGCTCGCCGCGCCTGAGATCGCGGTCCTCGACGGGACCACCGAACTGGTCGACGGCGACGTCGTCGTAATCGACTTCGGCACGGTCGTGCGCGGCGCGACCGCGCCGTTCCGCACGTTCACGATCCGCAACGACGGCGACGCGACGTTGACGCTCGGCCGGCTCACCGTTCCCACCGGCTTTTCGATCGCCGAAGGGCTGTACGACCGGGTCTTCGAGCGAGGCGTCGACACATTCACCGTGCGACTCGATTCGCGAATCGTCGGGACGAAGACCGGGCAGGTTCGGTTCAACAACAACGACGCCGACGAGGGGCCGTTCACCATTTCAATCACCGGCACGGTGTTGCCGCCAGGGCCTGAGATCGCTGTGCTCGACGGCACGACCGCGCTGACCGCCGGCGTCCAGACGGTCGTGGACTTCGGCGACGCATCGCTCGGCCAGTCGGGTCCGACCCGAACGTTCACTGTTCGCAACGACGGCAACCAAACATTGTCGCTGGGCACGCCGACGCTGCCGACCGGATTCACGCTGGTCGAGGGGCTGAACTCGACTCTGGCGGCCGGCGGCACAGACACGTTCACGGTCGTGCTGGAAACGTCCGCCGTCGGGGTCGCCACGGGTGAGTTGAGCATTGCGACCAATGACGCCGACGAGCGCGTGTTCAACTTCACCGTCACGGGCAACGTGCTGGGCGCGGGGCCCGAGATTCAAGTGGTGCTCGGCATCAGCGAGCTAGTCGACGGAACGACGACGACCACAAGCTTCGGCAGCGTGCTGCAGGGACAAAACGGCCCGACGCTGGTCTTCGGCGTGTTCAACGCGGGCAGCGATCCGCTCACGATCGGTGCGATCACTGTGCCGACCGGCTTCACGCTGGTGGACGGTCTGGCGGCGAGCCTGGCGGCCGGCGCGGCCGACACATTCAGCGTGCGGCTCGACACTGCCACGGCGGGGACCGTGTCGGGCGAGATCAGCATCGACAACGGCGACGGCGACGAGAATCCGTTCAACTTTCCCGTCACGGGAACAGTCCGGGCGGCCGGGCCGGATATCAGTGTGCTGTTCGGTGCGACAGCGATCGTCGATGGCGCGACGAGCGCGATCGACTTGGGCGCGGGCGCTCGAGGTCAGGTCGGCGCCAAGCAGACCATCACCGTTCGCAACGATGGGGCCGACACGCTGACGATCACTGGAGTCGCGCTGCCAGCCGGGTTGCGTTTGTTCGAGCGGCTCAACGCGACTCTGGCCGCCGGCGCGAGCGATTCGTTTACGATCCAGATCGACACCGCCTTCGCGGGCGTGAAACTCGGCGAGGTACAAATCACCAGCGACGACGACGACGAGGCGATGTTCAACTTCGCGGTTACGGCGACCGTCACGGCGTTCGCGGCGCCCGAGGTCACGGTGCTCGACGGCACGACCACGCTGGCCGGCGGCGGGGGCGTGGTGATCGACTTTGGCAACGTGGTGCGCCGCCAGGCTGGGCCGACGCGTGCGTTCACTGTGCGCAATGACGGCAGCGACACGTTGAACATCGGGCGCATCGAGTTGCCCGTCGGGTTCAGCCTCGTGCAATCGCCCCGCCGCAGACTCGCGCCGCGCGGCACAGACATACTCGTGATCCGGCTCGACAGCCGGAACGTGGGCGCCAGGGCGGGCGACATCGTGATTCACACCAACGACGCCGACGAGCCTGTGTTTCGCATCTCAGTGATCGGCAACGTCGTGGCCTGAGTTGGAGGAGTTAGAGGAGTTGAACGAAGCCAGACCGAGCGACAACGCTTTTCAACTTCTTCAACTCCTTCAACTTCTTCCAACTCCCATGCACACCCGCCGCCGGTTTGGTATCATCGCCCACCGTTGGAATTGTCCCACCTTGTTGCTCAGCGATTTCCAAGACTCACGAACACCCGAGGTTCAACCCCATGAAGCGAAGTCTTTGCGTCGTCGTGCTGGCCCTTGTCGGTTCCGTCGCCGAGGCCCAGTCGCTTGAGGTGCGGAAGGGCGATCACATCTGCATCGTCGGCGGCGCCATGGCCGAGCGGATGCAACACTTCGGTTGGCTCGAGACGCGGCTGCACAGTCGATTTCCGCAGCACGAACTGGTGTTTCGCAACCTGGCCTACTCGGGCGACGAGATCGACGGCTGGCAGAACGCAAGCCACCGCATGCGGTCGATGTCATTCGGGTCGCACGATGAATGGCTGAGCGGCCAGTCCCCGCGCCCGCAGCCGACCAAGCTGTCGCCGCGCGACGCGGGGAAGGTGCGCGAGAACCGGTTCGAGCTGACGAATACGGGGGCGGATGTGGTCTTCGCGTTCTACGGCTACAACGAATCATGGGCGGGCGACGCGGGCCTCGCGAAGTTCAAGGAAAACGCCGACGCATTCGTCAAGCACACACTCGCACAGAAGTACAACGGTAAGTCGGCGCCGCGGCTCGTGCTGTTCTCGCCGATCGCGCACGAGTTCATCAACGATCCCAATTTGCCGAGCAAGGCGGACGTCGAGGCGTCGAATGCTCGGCTCAAGGCGTACTCAGCGGCGTTGCGCGAAGTCGCCAAGTCGAACGGCGTGCTGTTTGTCGACGTCTTCGGCGTGACCGCCGGCGAGCGAGAGCCGGGCAAGTCGCTGACGATCAACGGCGTTCACCAAAACGAAATGGGCGACTCGCTGATCGCCGCCGCCGCCGAGCACGGCCTGTTTCCGGACGGGCCGATGATCAAGCGCGATGCGGCGGCGCTGGAACGATTGCGAGGCACAGTCAACCAAAAGAATTCCTACTGGTTCAACCGCTATCGCG
Source organism: Planctomycetia bacterium (assembly GCA_036758585.1). Lineage (GTDB taxonomy): Bacteria > Planctomycetota > Planctomycetia > JALXBF01 > JBGPMX01 > DAIOWH01. The sequence goes on along the minus strand of DAIOWH010000038.1, from coordinate 4,763 downwards.
TCACCGACGGCTACTCGACCTACGGCGATCGAGCGTTTCTGAAATTCTCCGAGGGGCCGGGCGGGTATGGCGATGGGTTGTCGAATTACTCGGTCGGGCAGCGAGAGCTGGAAGTGCTCGACATCATGACGTCGAACCGAGACAAGGTGATTTGGGCCGCGGCACAAGGCAAGCAGATCAAGCCCGACGACTCGAACATTCCAGAGTTCATCCCGGTCATCTCCAACAAGCCTGGGCCGCTGCCGGGTGGGAAGCATCCGTTCCTGTCCGGCGAGGAGGCGATCGGCAAGATGACCATCGGCAAGGGGCTGAAGGTCGAGCTGTTCGCCGACGAGGCGATGTTCCCCGAACTGGTCAATCCGGTGCAGATGGCGTTCGACGCGAAGGGGCGGTTGTGGGTCGCGGCGTGGCGGACGTATCCGCACTGGAAGCCGACCGAGCCGATGAACGACAAGCTGCTCATTCTGGAAGACACCAACCACGACGGCCGGGCCGACGTCTGCAAGACCTTCGCCGGCGACATTCACAACCCGACCGGCTTCGAGTTCTGGAACGGCGGCGTGCTGCTCGCGGCCGGGCCGGACTTGATGTTCCTCAAGGACACCAACGGCGACGACAAGTACGACATCAAGGAACGGATCGCTCACGGCTTCGACACGGCCGACACGCATCACACCATCAACAGCTTCACGCTCGATCCGGGCGGGGCGCTCTACATGCAGGAGGGGACGTTCCATCATTCGCAGATCGAAACGCCGTGGGGTCCGCCTCGCCGAGTCGCCAACGGAGCGGTCTTTCGCTACGAGCCGCGGCAGCAGAAGACGGATGTTTACGTCACGTTCGGCTTCGCCAATCCGCACGGACACGCCTTCGACGCCTGGGGCCAGGACATCGTCTGCGACGGCACCGGAGCCAATCCGTTCCACGCTCCGCTATTCTCCAGCCATCTGGAATTCCCGAACAAGCACAACCGTCCGCCGCAGGTCTATCAGCAGCGCACGCGACCGCTCCCCGCGATTGAAGTCCTCAGCAGCAGCCACTTCCCCGAAGAGTTCCGAGGCAACCTGCTGGTCCCGAACGTGATCGGCTTCCAAGGCATCCTGCGGTACAAATTGCACGGTTCTGGCGAGCCGGGCGGCGTCAGCCCCCGGACTGCCGCGACCGACAAATCCGGCGACAACGCCGCCCGGGGGCTAACGCCCGCCGGCTCGCCAGATGCGAACGGGATCGACGCCGGCTCGTCGCTCGGCGCAACCGAACTGGAACCGATCCTGTTCTCGTCCGATCCGAACTTCCGGCCGGCGGACATCGAAGTCGGCCCCGACGGAGCCATCTACTTCACCGACTGGCAAAACCCGATCATCGGCCACATGCAACACAACCTCCGCGACCCCAATCGCGATCAGGAACACGGCCGCGTCTATCGCGTCACGTATGAAGGACGGCCGTTGGTGAAGCCGAAGCAAATTGCCGGCGCACCAATTCACAGCCTGTTAGCGATACTGGCGACTGAGCCTGATGACCGTGTGAGGTATCGTGCTCGCATCGAACTTTCCGCACGCCCAACCAAAGACGTTGTCAACACGGGTATCGGATTTGGAACCGACAAGAAGGTTGATCCAGAGCAACTACCGCTCGAACTTCTGTGGGTCCATCAGCATCACAACAGCATCAACGTCCCATTGCTTGAGCGCGTACTGAACTCAAAAGACTTCCGCGCCCGCGCCGCCGCCGTGCGAGTCCTCGCGGCGTGGCGAGACGACTTGCTCGGGCTCCCAGCGAATCTGCCGAGCGGTGCTTCCGTGTCGCACGCGCGCGAGCAGTCGCATCGCAAGGCCCTCGAACTGCTGCTCAAGGCCGCGGCCGATCCCGCTCCGCGAGTCCGCTTGATGGCGATCTGGGCCGCCAGCTTCGTCCCCAAGGCCGAAGCCTACGAAGTGCTGCTCGTCGCCGCCGACCAGCCGACCGACCAGTACATCGACTTCCTCTCGAAGGAAGTGCTTCGCACGCTGCAGCCACTTGTCGACAAGGCCAAGGCCGACGGACGCCCGCTGGCGTTCGCGACTGAGGCTGGCGCGCGGTACCTGCTGCGGAACATGCCGACCGACCAGTTGCTCAAGCAGGAGCGCACCAAGGCGGTTTCGCTGGAAATGCTGTACCGGCCAGGTCTGCAAGACGCGCAGCGACGCGACGCCGTACGCTCGCTCGCCAAGCTCGAAAACAAACCCGAACTGCGAGTCGTGATGGACGCGATCGGCAACCTCGACTCCAAGGACCAGAACGCCGACACGACGGTCGTGTTCGACCTGGTGCGGCAGCTCACCGCCCGACCGGCCGCCGAACTTGCCGTCGCGCGAGCCGAACTCGAAAAGCTCGCGACCACCGCGAAGCAGCCGATCTTCCGCCAGATCGGTTTCGTGTCGCTCATCAGCGTAGACGGCAACATCGACGCCGCGTGGAAACTGGCCGTCACGAACGCCGGGCGGCTGATCGACTTCGTGAACGCGATGCCGCTCGTCAGCGACCCCGGCATCCGCGCGACCTTGTACACCAAAGTCGAGCCGCTGCTCGTCGATCTGCCGAAGGAACTATCGTCGCCCAGGGACCGCGGCACGGTCGGTCGATTCGTCCGCATCGAACTGCCCCGGCGCGGCACGCTGACGCTGGCTGAGGTCGAGGTGTTCAGCGGCGACGTCAATGTCGCGCGCAAGGGTCGGGCCTCGCAAAAGAACACGGCCCACGGCGGCGACGCGGCCAAGGCCATCGACGGCGGCACCGGCGGAATCTACGGCATGAACACACAGACCCACACCGAAGAGAACACCGGCAACCCCTGGTGGGAGGTCGATCTCGGCGATGAGTTCCCGATCGACCGCATCGTCGTCTGGAACCGCAGCGAAGGCGATCTCGGCAAGCGACTCGATGGCTTCACAGTCCGCGTGCTCGACGCCGCTCGCGCCGACGTCTGGAAACAGGAGAAGACTCCCGCGCCGGCCCGGAGCGTCGCGATGCAAACCGAAGGCGGCGGCAAGGCGATCCAAGTCCGCCGCGCGGCCATGAACGCACTTACGTATGTTCGCGGTCAAGAGACCAAGACGTTCGCGACGCTCACCAAGTTTATCCGCGACGACGTCGACCGCGTGTCAGCCATCCGTGCGTTGCAACGGCTGCCCCGCGCGACCTGGCCGAAGGAAGAGGCGCCGGCGCTGGTCGATGTGCTGGTCGCGTCGATCCAGAAGCTGCCCGCCGCCGAACGCACCTCGCCCGCCGCACTCGATCAGTTCGAGTTCGCCGACGCACTCGCCACGCTGCTGCCCGCCGACCGCGCCAAGAAGGTCCGAGCCACGCTCGGCGAACTCGGCGTGCGCGTCATCCGGCTCGGCACCGTGTTCGAGCGGATGTCGTTCGACAAGGACGTGCTGGTGCTGCAGGTGGGCAAGCCGGTCGAGTTCGTGTTCGAGAACACCGACCTGATGCCGCACAACTTCGTCGTCGCGCAGCCCGGTTCGCTCGAAGAGATCGGTCTGGCCGCCGAATCGACCGCGACCGACCCTGCGGCGGCCGAGCGCCAGTACGTGCCGGCGTCGAACAGGGTGCTGCTCGCCAGCCGACTGCTGCAGCCGCGCGAATCGCAGAAGCTCAGCTTCACGGCCCCGATGGCGAGCGGCGTGTATCCGTACGTCTGCACCTACCCCGGCCACTGGCGCCGCATGTTCGGCGCGATGTACGTCGTCGAGAACCTGGACGACTACCTGGCCGACCCCGACGGCTACCTGGCCGCGCACACGCTGCCGATCAAAGATGAACTGCTCAAGGACCGCCGGCCGCGCACCGAGTGGAAGTACGAGGACCTGGCCGGGGCGGTTGCCGACCTGAACGGCACGGCGGAGCACGGCGGTCGGTCGTTCTCGAGCGCCAAGCACCTGTTCGAGGTGGCGACCTGCGTCGCCTGCCACAAGCTGAACGGCGTCGGCGCCGAGTTCGGTCCCGACCTGGCGAAGCTCGACCCGAAGTTCACCCCAGCCGACATCCTGCGCGAACTGCTCGACCCGTCGGTGCGGATCAACGAGAAGTATCAGTCGTATCTGTTCGCACTTGAATCGGGCAAGGTTGTCACGGGCCTCATTCTCTCAGAGAGCCCACAGGTGGTGCGAGTTATCGAGAACCCGCTGGTCAAGGCCGAGCCGCTGGAGATCAAGGTGTCGGAGATCGCCGAGCGCAAGAGAGTGCCGCAGTCGATGATGCCGAAGGGCCTCTTGGACAAACTGACGCGCGATGAGATCCTTGACCTCGTCAGCTACATCGTCGCCCGCGGCGACGCGAAGCACGCGGTGTTCCAGGCCGGGCACGCACACTAAACCTCGAACAAGCGAGGTTCGTTCGGCCCATCTCGAATCGACGACGATTCATCGTGGCCGAGCGAAGCCCTGGAGTGCGGTGGCTTGACACCGCTTTGGATCGGTCCTCGCGAAAAACTCAAGCACTGCTCCGAAAATAGATAGGCTAAAAGTGGTCTCGGGCGCACAAACCCCCTTTCCCCACAGGATGTGGGACGGGTGGCTTGGACTCACGTGCCCCTAAGGGCGCCGGATCACATGCCGTGGAGGACGAGCTCGCACCGAACCCGGTTTAATGGTGCAGCAGACATCGCCTCGGTCACGATCATAACAATTTTCATGATCCCGGGTGCCACGAAGTGGCATGAAGGACTCCAAAGCTCGCTTGGTCGATGACTAAAGAGCGAACGGACCGCAAGGCCATGA
>DAIOWH010000037.1:0-39944 GCA_036758585.1 Planctomycetia bacterium | reverse complement strand
CCCTCGCTGGCGCGTCGGGCTACTGTCCCAGAATCGTGCAAGGCTATTTAGTAGTGGCTGATCGTGCTGGGGCCGCCGGCCGGGGCGACGTTGCCGGGTTCGCCACAGCGGTGCAGGTGGTCCTTGTCGATGTACAGCACTTCCTTCTTATGCTCGGTGTGCGTGAACGGCAGCGGCCAACCCATGGTCGTCGTTTCGTCCCACCACACCGTCGCCTTGAAGTGGCAGTGGTGCAGTTGGCAGGGGCCGGCGAGCGGATAGAAACGGCACTCGTCGACTTCGTCCACGAGCTTCTCGAGGCTGAACCGGACGTTCTTGCGTTGGACTTCCCAAATGAACGGGACGCCGTGCACGATCGGGCGTAGCGTGTCGTAGATGTCCTTCTCGCTCGGCGGGTCCATGCAGAAGATCGGAGCGAACTCGCCCTTGATGGGCCCAAGGATGGGCACGCCCGCCTTCTCGTATCGGGCGAGTGCGTCCTCGATTTCGTAGGAGATCGTAGGGCTTACGGGCATCGGCCATAGCCCGACGTGGGCACAACCGAAGTAGTTCGCCGTCGCGGGCACGAAGGCCGTTGGCAATGACGGGTAAGCGAACCCTTTGTAGTTGTTGATGTGCCGATGGAAACAACCCGACGAGGCCGCTGCACCAGCCGCAATGGCCACGACGCCGCAGAGTCGCCACAAATACCTGGTCATGCCTTCTCCTCCGTTTCAGGCGGGTCAGTCTCTACGGAGGAGTATCGGCGGGTGGATTGGCAAACTTTGACGATTATTCGGCTGGGAAGGGTTTTGCGGTTGGTGCCGAACGCCGCCAAACTGGATCGTTCGCGTAACCTCAAGCGGCATAAGGCATCCAGACCAACCCGACGCGAGCGAGGGCCTTCACGCACGTTTGGGCGGAAGCATGTCGCTTTCAACCCCGAGCCTATTTCGGCTTGTACTGCCGGCCCATTCCTGGCGGCCGGCCGGCCTCGCCCGGATTGTCGAATGGAGGCAGGCCGCTGGGGCGCGTCGTGTTTGTGGGGTTCTCGAAGCGATTCTTTGCTTCAGGTCCGCCAGTGTAGGCACCAGGCTCGTATTGGCGAGTGTGTGGCGTGTAGCCCATGAAGTCGTAGAGCTTTTTTTGGTCGATTACTTCAACACCCAATCGCCGCGCCTCGGCCTGCAACTCTGCGACCCTCTCGCCGATCGGCGTGGCCTTGTCCTTGTCTGGATCGGTCGAGTCTGTTGGGTCGGGAACGGACCCGATGACCAGCCAGTTGGTTCCAATTTGGATCTTGCCATTGAGCTTGCCCTCGTCGTCAACCTCGGCGTCGATAACGCCGCCCTGGCGTTTGATCATATCGACGAGCAGTTTGCGGTCGTTGGTGCCGGTGCCCGTCAGGTCGAACCTGCCAACCAGCGCGAATCGTTTGCCTTGGCCTGGCGTCCAGATCGGGCTGTACAGCAGATCGCCCGGCGCGATTGGGTCGGCGATCTTGAACATCGTCATCCGGCCGACGCTCTGGTTCGGGCCGAGTACCGCAACGATCTCGATGTAGCCCTTGGGTCCGCCTTCGAGCCGGGCCTCCAATGGGTTCTGCTTATTCGACAGTTCAAATTCCCTCTTCGCGTCGGCGTCGACCTTCTGGTTTTTCTCGCGCCAGTGAATCGTGCCGATCATGCTTGGACTCCACACGCTGAAAGTCGTCTGCAGCGTGAGTCGGTCGTCTGAGCCGCGGTTGATGTATACCTCTTTGGCCAGATTGTCGACGCTTACAACCTCGCCCACCTGCTTGCCGACAGACTCGATCTTGGTCAGTTTGCTCTTCAAGTCGGTCGTAGCGACGCTGAACTCGCCAATCTCGCGATCAGTCTTGTTTTTCAGCACCTCGTACTCACGTTCCTTCTGCTTCTGTAGTTCCTGCGAGTCCGTGGCCTGTTTGGCGTACTCGGTGACCTGGCGTGTCGATTCGTCCAGCTTCTGCTTCATCTCCGTTTGTTCTTTGGCCAGGGTGTCGTTAGCATCCTTGGCGTTCTTGTCGTGTTGGGCATTGGTCTGTGCCTCGACCGCTCGCTTCTCCTCATAGTCCTTGGCCTTTTGGGCGAGGTCGGCATTGAGGTTGTCCACCAGTTTTTTCAGATCCTCTCGCTGCTGGTTCAACCTCGCCAGTTCATCCTTAAATGTCAGGCTGGCCCCCGCGCCGGCCGAGTACTTGCTCAGTTCCTCGGCGACCTTGGCCATCAAGGTCTCGCCGCCGGCCGCGTCGTTCTCTTGGCCAAAGTCCAAGTCGGGATAGCCGATCTTGCCCTTGAGTATCTTGGTCTGATCGTCGCTCTTCGACTTATCGGCGAGTGCCTTCTTCGCGGATTCCTTGGCCGTGGCGGCCTCGGTCTTTAGCTTGGTCGTTTCTTGGTAGAACAGAAACGCTGTGACACCACAGGCGACGAACAAGACCACAAACACGATCAGCGGGATTAGTAGGTTGTTGCCTTTGGGATTACTGGCCATTGGTCATACCTCCGAAGAAGGGGTTGCCTAACCTCAGCGTGTTCGACGCTGCGGGGGCTGCATCAGTTCCCGGCCCTCGTCCATCCGCACGAATTGACTCGGGTTTCAGGTACTGATTCTAATCGCACCCGGTGTCGAGTCAATCAGGAAGTTCCGGCCCGACGCCCGAACCTGCCGCCCGACAAGGAATTGCCGCCCGATCCGACTGCGACCATGAACCAAACGCTCTACGTCGTCGACGCCCACTCGTTGATATTCCAGGTATTTCACGCGATTCCCGAAATGTCCGCGCCCGACGGCCGGCCGACGAACGCCGTCTTCGGCTTCACGCGCGACCTGTTGCGACTGGTCGACGAGAAGCGTGCCGACTACCTGATCGCCGCCTTCGACACGCCGGCCGCGACGTTTCGCGACGCGATGTATTCGGCCTACAAGGCGACGCGAGGGCCGATGCCCGACAACCTGCGCCCGCAGATCGACATGATTCGCCAGGTCGTCGTGGCGTTGGGCGTGCCGCTGATCGAGTGCGACGGCTTTGAGGCCGACGACGTGATCGCCACGATCGTGGCTCAGGCGGCCACGCGCGACGTGACGACGTTCATCTGCACGGGCGACAAGGATGCGCGGCAGCTCCTGGGTCCGCGCGTGTCGATCTTCAACCTTCGCAAGGATGCCGTGTTCGACGCGGACTCGCTCGCTGCCGACTGGGGAGTCCGGCCGGACCAAGTGGTCGATCTCTTAGCCATGACCGGCGACAGCGTCGACAACGTGCCCGGCATCGACGGCGTCGGCCCGAAGACGGCGGCGATGCTGCTGCAGGAGTTCGGCACGCTCGATAACGTGCTGGCCAACGTGGACAAGGTCTCGGGCAAGAAGCGGCAAGAGAATCTGCGCGCCGGGTCCGACGCCGCTCATCGCGCTCGCGAGTTGGTCCGCCTCAGGTCCGACGTTCCGATCGTAGTCGATTGGGATGCGGCCCGGACCGGGCGATTCGACGCACAGCGACTGGCCCAACTGTTCGCCGAGTTCGGCTTCCGCGGCCTGACGAATCGGTTCGCCGCCACGACCGCGCAGCCGGCGGCGTGGACCGCGGACTACCGCGTCGTCGATTCGCTCGACTCGCTTGCCGCCGTCGCGGGCGAACTGAGTCGCGAGCCGCGCGTGTCGATCGGCCTGTTGACGAGCGGCGGCGCCGCACTGCAAACGCGACTGGTCGGCCTGTCGCTTTCGTCGCGAGCGGGTGCGGCGTGGTACGTGCCCGTTCGTGGTCCGCTCGGCGCGCCTCCGCTAGACGAATCGGCGATCGTCCGCTTGCTGCGGCCGCTCCTGGAAGCCGACCGGCCCGCCAAGTGCGGCCACGATCTGAAGCACCTGTCGCTCGTGCTGCGCCGATTGGGCGTGCGACTGGCCGGGCTGGCGATCGACACGATGGTCGCCGACTACCTGATGGAGGCCGGCGAGCGATCGCACAGCCTCGAGCAACTCGCTCGGCGATACCTCAATCACACGATGATGACGGTCGAGGAGTTGTTGGGAAAAGGGCCGTCGCAGCGTACGGCCGATCTGGTCGGCGTCGCCGATGCCGCCCGGTTCGCCGGCGAGGCGGCGGACGTTGCCTGGCGCGTCGCGTCGGTCCAAGAGGCGAGGCTGCGCGAACAGCAACTCTGGCAACTCTACGAAACGCTCGAAGGACCGCTGATCGAGGTGCTGGCCGACATGGAGTTCGACGGCATCACGATCGACCTGGCGTTGCTGGACAGATTGAGCCGCGACTTCACGGCCGAATTGACTCGAATCGAGGCCAAGGTTTTCGAACTCGCGGGCGGCGAGTTCCACATTGGCTCGCCGACCCAATTGCGGCAGGTGCTGTTCGAGCGGCTCGGTCTGCCGGTGCTCAAGCGGACCAAGACCGGGGCGAGCACCGATCAGGAAGTGCTCGAGCAGTTGGCCCAGCGGCACCCGTTGCCCGCCCTCTTGATTGAGCATCGCCAGATCGCCAAACTCAAGAGCACCTATGTGGACGCGCTGCCCAAGCTCGTCGACCCCGACACAGGCCGTGTACACGCATCGTTCAATCAGGTCGTGGCCGCCACGGGTCGGTTGAGTTCGAGCGACCCGAACCTGCAGAACATCCCGATCCGCACCGAGCAGGGTCGCCAGATTCGACAGGCGTTTGTGCCTCGCCGCACGACCGCAGGCCCCGACGGCGGGCAAGGCAACTTGTTCGAGCCGAAGGCGAACCACGAGCCGTGGCGACTGCTCACCGCGGACTACTCGCAGATTGAGCTTCGCGTGTTGGCCCACCTGTCGGGCGACGCGGAATTGAGCCGCGCGTTCGCGGCGGACCAGGACATCCACAGCTTCGTCGCATCGCAGATTTACGGCGTGTCGCCAGGCGAAGTGACGACCGAGATGCGGCGCGGGGCGAAGGTGGTGAACTTCGGCGTCATCTACGGCCTCGGCCCGTTCGGACTGGCCGCTCGGCTCGGGATCAGCCAGGACGACGCCGAGGCATTCATCGCCGCGTATTTTGCCAAGTATCGAGGCGTCGAGACGTTCATCGGCCACGTGCTCGACCAAGCACATCGCGACGGATCGGTGACGACGATTCTCGGCCGGCGTCGACGAATCGCCGGCGTGCGACCGCGGCGAGGGAGGCAACTGAATCAGTCGGAGCGCGAGGCGGTGAACACGGTCGTGCAGGGGTCGGCCGCCGACCTGATCAAGACGGCCATGCTCAACCTGCACCGCCGCATCGCACGCGAACGCCTGCGCAGCCGAATGCTGCTGCAGATTCACGATGAACTCGTGCTGGAAGTGCCGGGCGCCGAGCAGTCGCACCTGGTCGAAGTCGTTCGGCACGAAATGACCCGAGCGTTGCCGCTCAGCGTGCCGCTCAGGGTGGACGTATCGATCGGACCCAATTGGTTGGATACGGAAGCGGTGGACTGATGGACGAGCCGTTGAACCGCGGCATTGTGCTCGGCCTGGTCGGTCCCGTTTGCACGGGCAAGTCGACCGTGTCGCGGCGGCTGCGCGAGCTAGGGGCCGAGGTCTACGAGGCCGACAGGGTCGTTCATGCGATCTACGAAGAGCCGGCGATAAAGGACGCGGTGCGAGACTTGTTGGGCGACGCGGTGTTCAAGCCGTCTGGCGTGGTGAGTCGTTCGGCGATCGCCGACCGGATCTTCGCCGCGGACGGAGCGGACCTGAAGCGTCGATTGATGCACGAGATCATTTTTCCGCGCACCGGCGAAATCCTGCAGGCCAGACTGGCCGCGTTCCGGTCGCGAGCGGTCGGCGGCAGCGTCTTCGTTGTCGACGCGCCAACGCTGTTCGAGGCGGGGCGCGATGCATGGTGCGACCAGATCGTGCTCGTGACCGCGCCGCTGGAGCGCCGCCGAGCCTGGGCGGCCGAGCGCGGCTGGGCGGCCGGCGAACTGGAGCGACGTGAATCCGCACTGTTGCCCGAAGCGGTGAAGCGCCAGCGGGCCACTCACGTCATCGACAACACAGGCTCGCCCGCCGATCTCGTCGCGGCCGTCGACCGGGTCTGGGACAGTTTGCATCCGCGTGGTTAGCGCGAGCGTGGCAGGCGTTCGTCCGGTGGGCAGTATACACCGCACGCGGCCATCCATGAGACATTTTGGTTTGACGCCCAGCCGAAGGCGCCGGCAGAACATGGTTGGGTTTGTGCATCTCCGGTCGCCTGCGGCTCCGCGTTAAACGAGTCAATCCTGCCGCGTGCGGTATGACCACAGGCCCGGTCGTCTCGCCGACCCGGTCGCCTCGCCGACGACTCTCGCGGGTGGGACGCCGCGTTACGTTTCAGAATGTGCCATCACTGTACCCTGCACGCGGTTGACGACCACAGGTGACTCTGTTGAAATTGCCGCGATCTGTAACCAACTGGTCGCGAGAAAGTGCCATGATTGTTGGCGTACCCCGAGAGATCAAATCTGACGAGTATCGAGTCGCGATCCTACCGGTGGGCGTAGAGGAGCTGACGCGTGCCGGCCATCGCGTACTCGTCGAGTCTGGCGCAGGACTGGGAAGCGGGATCACCGACATCCAATACGCGACGGCGGGCGCCGATATTGTCGCCGCATCCGCCGAGGTCTTTGGTCGGGCCGACCTGGTCGTGAAGGTCAAGGAGCCGCTGCCGGCCGAGTGGCCGATGTTGCGACCCGACCAGACGGTGTTCACCTACTTTCATTTCGCCGCCGACGAGCGGCTCACGCGGGCGATCATCGATTCTGGAGTGGCCGCAGTTGCATACGAGACGATTCGCGACGCGCACGGCCGGCTGCCGCTACTGACGCCGATGAGCGAAGTCGCCGGCCGCATGAGCATCCAAGAGGGGGCGAAGTACTTGGAACGGCCGCAGCTCGGTCGCGGCATCCTGCTGGGCGGCGTGCCGGGTGTCATGCCGGCCAATGTCGTAATCATCGGCGGCGGCGTGGTCGGTACGCACGCGGCCAAGGTCGCCGCCGGGCTCGGAGCGAACGTATTCATCCTCGACATCAACGTCGATCGGCTGCGTTATCTCGACGATATCATGGCGGCCAACGTGACGACGCTCTTCAGCGACCGCCACACGCTGCTAGACTGCCTTGCGTCAGCCGACCTGGTGATCGGCGCGGTCCTCATTGAGGGCGCTCGCGCACCCCGGCTGGTACGACGCGGCGACCTCAAACTGATGAAGCAGGGATCGGTGATCATCGACGTCGCGATCGACCAGGGTGGCTGCGTCGAGACCTCGCAGCCGACCACTCACTCGCGGCCGACCTATGTAGTCGAGGACGTCGTGCACTACTGTGTGACCAACATGCCGGGCGCCGTGGGACGAACCAGCACGTACGCATTGTGCAACGTCACGCTGCCCTTCGTGCTGGAGATCGCGACCAAGGGCATCGGCCGAGCAGCGGCGGAAAACTCGGCGATCGCCCGCGGCGTGAACATCGCTCACGGCAAGGTGACAAACCAAGCCGTGGCCGAAACGTTTGGACTCAAATGGGAGAAGTCGTAGCGGCGCCTGGGCTGCCGGGATTCACATGGGCGATGCACCTCGCACGATCGAGTGGGTCGGCGGAGTCGACGGGCACGTGCGACTGATTGACCAGACGCTGTTGCCCACCGAACTGCGCTACATCGCGTGCCGCGATATTGCAACGATGTGGGAAGCGATCAAGTCGCTGCAAGTGCGCGGCGCGCCGGCGATCGGCGTGGCCGGTGCGATGGGAGTTGTACTCGGCGTCCGTGGATCGACCGCGACCTCGTTCGATCCATTCCGGAATGACCTCAAGGCCGCGGCCGACTACCTGCGATCGAGTCGCCCGACCGCCGTGAATCTATCCTGGGCAATCGAACGAATCGAACGAACGGCGGAGCGTTGCCACGACTTGCCCGTACCCAAGATCATTGAGCGTCTGCGCGACGAAGCGATCGCCATCGAGGAGGAAGACCGGCGCATGTGCCGAGCGATCGGCCGATTTGGCGCCGAGCTTATCGACGATGACGACGGTGTGCTCACGCATTGCAACGCCGGCGGCCTCGCGACCGCCGACTACGGCACGGCGCTGGCCTGCATGTTCGCCGCACACGAACAGGGCAAGCGGTTCCACGTGTTTGTCGACGAGACTCGCCCGCTGTTGCAAGGCGCTCGGCTGACTGCGTGGGAACTGGTTGAGCGGCAGATTGACGCCACGCTCATCTGCGACAATATGGCCGCAACGGTTATGAAGCAGGGCCGCATCAAGCTGGTAATCACCGGAGCCGACCGAATCGCGGCCAACGGCGACACCGCCAACAAGATCGGTACATACGCCGTGGCCGTACTGGCCAAGGCCCACGGCATTCCGTTTTATGTTGCGGCGCCCAGCAGCACTTTTGATCTGACCATCGCCGACGGCGACGCGATCCCGATCGAACAGCGCGATCCGCGCGAAATCACTCACGGGTTTGGCAGGCAGACTGCGCCCGAGAATATCGCGGTCTACAACCCCGCGTTCGACGTCACTCCGGCAGCGCTGATTCGGGCAATCGTCACCGAAAAGGGCATCGTCGCGCCAGTCGACGAGGCGAACATCCGCCGAACCCTGTCGGAAACAACAAATCCCAAGCACGAAGCGTCAAACAAACTCCAATGACCAAACTCAGAATCCAAGACCGATCGACGCCCGGTATCATTCGGTAGGTTGCAGTTTGGGATTTGGTGCTTGTGATTTGGTGCTTCCAACTCTGTTGGCGATTTGGAGCTTGTGATTTGGTGCTTCCCACCCTGTTGGCACTGGCGTGGCGTGACTACGTGGACGCGACCGCGCTCACGGTCTTGTTCACTGTGTTGGAGTTGGTGGGCTTCTGTCTGATACCCGTGGTAGTGCTGCGCACGCGTGAGCCGCTCGCGGCCGTGGCGTGGATTCTGGGGATCATTCTTGTCCCGGGGCTCGGTGGCGTGCTCTACCTGCTGCTAGGCACGACGCGCCTGGCACGCAAGACCCGCCGCAAGAAACTAGCCCGTGTCACGCTCGAACCCCAACTTCCCACGGTCGAGACGTTCGAACTAGCGCCGCCGCCCGACACCGATACGCTGCGTTCGGAACTCATGGCGCTCGCGTGCCGCATTGCCGAGAACCGACCTACCTGGGGCAACGAGGTCGAGGTGATCACGGACACCAACCGCGCCTACGGTCTGCAGGAACAGGCAATTGGCGACGCTCGTCATCACATCCACCTGGAGTACTACATTTTTCAGCCCGATGAGACCGGCCAGCGGTTTCGCGACTTGCTCATCGAAAAGGCCCGCCAGGGCGTCACGGTCCGGTTCCTGTACGACGCCGTTGGCTCGCTGCGGCTCACCCGAAGGTTCCTTCGCCCCATCTGGCAGGCCGGCATTCAGGCCGAGTGTTTTCTGCCGGTCAATCCGCTGCGCCGCCGCTGGGTGTTCAACCTGCGAAACCATCGCAAGCTGCTGGTAGTGGACGGCGACGTTGGTTTCACTGGGGGCGTCAACGTTGGCAATGAGTACATCGGGCGCAAGAGCCAGTTTGCGTACTGGCGCGACACACACATGATGCTGCGCGGCCCGGCGGTCCACCAACTTCAACAGGTGTTTGCCCAAGATTGGCACTTTGCGACGGACGAGGAACTCACCGCACCGGACCTGTTTCCGACGCCACGGGCGGTAGGCGATCAGATTGCGCAGATCATCGCCAGCGGACCCGATCAGCCTGTCGAGGTCGTCCACGAACTGTTCTTCACGGCGATCGCTGCGGCGCGGCAACGAGTGCTCATCGAGAGTTGTTATTTCGTACCCCCCGACTCGATCCGAGTCGCACTCGAAAGCGCCGCGCACCGCGGCGTGGATGTCGAGGTCATCCTGCCCGCACGCAACGCCCATATCGCCACACTGTTGGCCGCACAGTCGTACTACGAAGACATGCTGTCGGCCGGTGTGCAAATTCACGAGTACACAGAAGGGCTGATGCACTCCAAGATGATCACCGTAGACGGCGAATGGTCGTACGTTGGCAGCGCCAACATGGACAATCGCAGCCTACGGCTGAATTTCGAGGTCGGTGCGGTCTTCTACGGGCCGCGCATGGCCGCCGGGCTGGAGTCGGTGTTCGCCGCCGACCTGGCCCGCAGCCGACGACTTGATCTGGACCAATGGTCGAGGCGTCCGGTCACACGGCGATTCATGGAGAATACCTGCCGCCTTTTGTCGCCGATGTTGTAGGCTCCCCACAAAAAAGAAGCCGCCCCGTTCGGGGCGGCTCATGGTTGGTTCGATGGTGAACTCGCGCGGCTACTTCGCGCCGGCAGCACGGTAGCCGTCGATCAGAATCTGGGCCACCTCAGGCCGTGTGAACTCGACCGGCGGAATCTCGCCCTTGGTGAGCATCTCACGGACCTTAGTGCCCGACAGTGTGACATGGTTCGACTTGTCGCAGCCGCACGTCTTAAAGCTGGCCATGCCGCCGCAGCTTCGGCAGAAGAACGTGTGTTCGAAGAACAGTGGCGTAATGCCGAGTTCCTGCGGCTCAAACTGATCGAAGATGTAATGGGCGTCGTACGAGCCGTAGTACGGCTTGCCATCGGGCCGGTTTGCGCCGGCGTGGTCGCGGCCGACAATGAAGTGAGTGCAGCCGTAGTTCTTGCGCATGATCGCGTGCAAGATCGCCTCGCGCGGCCCGCCATAGCGCATACTCGCCGGCAGCAGGCTCAGCACTGTTCGCTGCTTCGGATAGTACTTTTCGAGCAACGATTGGTAGCAGCGAATGCGGATGTCGGCCGGCACGTCATCGCCTTTGGTCTCGCCGACGAGCGGATGCACGAGCAGCCCGTCAACAACTTCGAGGGCCACCTTGGTCAGGTACTCGTGAGCGCGATGGATCGGATTGCGAGTCTGGAACGCGACGATCCGCCGCCAGCCACGCTCCAGAAAGATCGCGCGAAGTTGGGCCGGCGTCATGTAGAGTTCCGGGAACTCCTTGCGTTCGGGCGTGGCCAGCACGGTCAGCGTCCCACCCAGCAGTTTCTCGCCCTGGCGATAGATTTGAACGACGCCCGGATGAGCCTCTTCATCGACGCCATAGGTCTCGCGGGCTTCGTGCTTGGTGTCGCGCGAGTAGACATCCTCGACGTGCAAGACGCCCATGAGCTTGCCGGCCTCGGAGTACAGCGCTACGTCGTCGCCCTCGTCGCCGTCCACGTCGCCGCCGCCCAGCGTGATCGGGTAGGGCCAGACCGCCCCATCGGTCAGTCGCATGTCCTCCACGACGCCTCGATAGTCGTCGCGGGTCATGAAGCCATCCAGCGGGCTGAACGCCCCGATCGCGAGCATTTCGAGATCGCACAGCTCGCGCTGCGACAGCGTGTGACGCGGCAGCGAGCCGGCCTTCCTCTGCCACTCGGCAGACTCGGCGCTGTCCAACACCAGATTCACCAGCTCGCCGCCGTGCGGCTCAATCGACTGTACTTTGGGTAGTTCGACCGTCTGCGACATAGCCTTTGCCACTCCTTTCAGATCCAATCACCAACCACAGGAACACAATGTTCGTTGCGGGCACGGTCGACCAATTCGGCGAACGTGGTGCGGTGCAGAATCCCTTCGGCCGCGTCCGACGCCTCGCTCCAGACCGAGCGTAGTGCCCGCAGTTCGGGAGCCAACTCCGAAGAGGCGAGATCGTAACCAACCCGCCGAAACCCGTCGATAGCGCTCAGCACCTCGGCCAGCGAAATGCTCGCCGGCGAACGGGCCAACTGGTATCCGCCCGCCGCACCGCGCGTGCTCACCACGTAGCCGGCGCCCTTCAGTTGCTGCAGAATCTGAACCAGGAAACCGTGTGGGATGCCGCGACCGTCGGCGATCTGCCTGATCCGCACAGGTTCGCGCGAACCGTAGCTCATCGCCAGGTCGAGCACGGCAAGACAGGCGTATTCAGCCTTGGCAGAGACCTTCATGAGTGCCGATTCTGGTTGTCAATCGCCCATCGTCAGTTGTCCTGAGCGATTGACGATTGACCGTTGACGATTGACTCCACTTGAACAGTCGCAGCCCCGGTTTGCATCACTCTTTCAGATGCAGACCGCACTCTGTCTTGACCGTTCCGCTCCAACGGCCGGCGCGGTCGTCCTCGCCTTCGGCTACGGCTCGAGTGCACGGCCAGCAGCCAATGCTCGGATAGCCGCGATCGTGTAACGGGTTGTACGGTACGTCGTTGTCGACGATGAACTTCCAGACATCCTTCTTGGTCCATTTCGCCAGCGGGTTCACCTTCACCAGAGAAAACTTGGAGTCCCAATGAACGATGCCTGCGTTCTTGCGGTGCGCGGTCTGATCGCGACGGATCGCCGATATCCAGGCGTCGTAGCCCACGATCGCGCGGCGGAGTGGTACGATCTTGCGGTCTTGGCAGCACTGATCGGGTTGCCGAGTGTACAATGGGCCGCCATGCTGGGCTTCGTACTCAGGCACGGTGGTCTCGGCCGAAACGTATTGCACGACCATGCCGTAGCGATCGGCGATGCGATCGCGAAGTTCGTGAGTTTCGGAGAACTGGTAGCCGGTCTCGAGATTGAAGATATGTACTCGCGGCTCTATCTCGGCGAGCATGTGGATGATGCAACAGCCCTCAGCACCAAAAGCCGTCGCCATGGTCAGCTTTGGAAAGTACTTTCCCACCGCCCAGCGCAGAATCTCCTGGGGCGTCGCCTGCTCCATTCTCGCGCTGATATCAGCGAACGACTCAAACTCGACGGCAACAGTGGACACGCAAGGTCACCTCAACCCTTTTTATATCTATAGGATCGGTCAGAATACTATTAAAGTTTACTGACCAAATCAACATGATGCTGATTGACCGCGTTGACCTGAGCTTCACGCTGCGAACCGCCCAGAACCAAACCGTGCGGCTGGCCGACCTAGTGCATGGTCCGTTGGTGCTGATCTTCCTTAGGCACCTGGCCTGACTGCCCTGCCAAGAACACCTGGTCGAGGTTCAAGAGCGTATCGACAAGTTCCGCGGTGCCGGAGCCGATGTGGTCGCGGTGACCTTTGCCGACCTGACTCGACTGGCCGACTTCGTTCGGTCACGTGCTTGGAAGGTTCGCGTGCTGGCTGATCCTGAGCGAAAGCTGTATCAGGCGTTCGGGCTTGGCCGCGCATCGTGGCGCCGGTTGCTTAGTCCGCGGGTGCTTGTCGGGTATTTCGGACTGGTGTTGAGAGGGCGTCGGATACGCATGGCACACGAAGATGTCCACCAGCTTGGCGGCGACTTTGTGATCGACCCGACGGGCCGAGTCGTGTACGCACACCCGAGCGCCGATCCGATGGATCGGCCGGACGTGGCTGAATTGCTTGAGGCAGTCTCCCACGCGGCTGCCGGAACTCAGCGTACTACCTGAACTGTCGCCTTCAACTCCGCAGCGGTCTGATCGGCCAGGTCGGTCTCGATGCGGAACGTGCATTCGCGCGGGCCAGCCTGATCGGGCGCTGTGAAGCGAACCGTCAGCTTGTGAAATGCCTGTTTGCCGGGCGGCTTCTCGACCTGAAACGCCGCGTCGGCGCCTTCAACCTTGGTGATCGCGAACGGCTTCTTGGCTCGAAGCAGTATCTGTCGAGCCGCCGATTCGCCGGCACGGACTGAGCCTAGGTTGAGGTTCGACGGCGTGACGACCAGGTCCGACTGAATCTGGCCGTCGATCAACACCGGTATCTTGGTCGCGCCCGGATCGTTGGTCTCGACGACCATCAACTCGCGCAGCGAACCGGGCGGCGCGGTCGGCTTGACGGTCACCTTCAGCTTGTAACCAACCTGGCCGGGCTTGCGGTACATTTCATCGTAGGTCACATTCAGATGCGAGTTCGCGTACATGACGCCCTGGATCTGCCAGTTCAATTGGCCCGCGTATTCGATGTCCAGTTCCTTGGCGACCTCCTGGCCGCGCGACAGGCTGCCGAATTGGATCGCCGCAGGATTGAACACGATGTCTTGGCGAATGAAGCTGCTGACCGTCAGTCGCACTTCGGCCAGTGACGGGTAGTCAAACGTGACGAACACCTCGGCAGCTTTGTTGCCGAGGAACTTGACGGTGTCGAGCACGACGCCGATCGTGGCCTGCTGGCCTGGCGCAAGCACCTGAGCCACGCTGGCGACCTGGATGTTCTGGTCGAGCACGACCTTGTCGTCGAGCGTGATTTGGGTGCATCCGCACGATCGCTTCATGCCGGCGATGCGGATCGGCTGTCCGGTCGTGTTCGTGATCACAAAGTTGCATCGCACGTCGGCGCCGTGTGGAATGTTGCCAAAATCGTGGCGGAGTTCGTTGAACAGGCCGTCGGCCCAGCCGCCCGCATCAGCGACCGAACACAACAACGCGAGACACACACCCGCGAACCCGGCGGCGTACTTCATGGGTCGATACCTCATCGCAAGCCAATCACGGTCGAAAGTCGACAGTTTCATCGTGTTTATCGTCATCGCATTGGGACTCTTCTGAGAAAACTCTGCAGTCACGTCGCCAGTTGTGCGAACGGCTCGGCGTCGCGCGAACCGCCCGCGTCTAGCCCGCCGCCCGCAAAGTTTCTCTAGATTCTCAGGGCCAAGCCCTGCGGCGCCTGGGCGGTCCTTGTTCGCGTGTCGGCGAACTGCTAGAAAGAACGGCATGGTTCAAAAAGGTGTCAGGCACCGTTGTGCGAAGCACCCTTCGGGCCGTTCCGGCAACGGTGCCTGACACCTTTTTGAACCATGCCGAAAGAACTCGTCATTGGAGGAATCGACCTTTGGATTACCACGGCACGACGATACTTACCGTTCGGCACAACGGCCGCGTCGCGATCGGCGGCGACGGTCAAGTCTCGCTCGGTAACACAATCCTGAAGAGCGACGCTGTCAAACTACGCCGCCTGTCTGAAGGGCGAGTGATCGTCGGTTTCGCCGGATCGACGGCCGACGCATTCTCGCTGCTCGAACGGTTCGAGGCCAAGCTGAAGGACTTCCAGGGGCACGTGCCGCGCGCGGCCACTGAACTGGCCAAAGAGTGGCGCGTGGACAAGATACTGCGTCGCCTCGAGGCGCTCATGGCCGTGGTCGACCGCCAGCACAGCTTGCTGGTCACCGGACAAGGCGACGTGCTGGCTCCGTCGGACGGAGTGATCGGCATTGGGTCGGGCGGTCAGTTTGCGGTGGCGGCGGCGCGCGGTTTGGTCAGGCACTCCCGACTGAGTGCCGCCGAGATTGTGCGTGAGTCGCTGTGTATCGCCGCGGAGATAGACGTGTTCACCAACGCCAGCATCCAAGTGGAGGAACTTGAGTGCACGCCCTGACACCGCGCGAAATCGTCGACGAGTTGGACCGTTACATCATCGGACAGCGCGACGCGAAACGGGCCGTGGCGATCGCGATCCGCAATCGCTGGCGACGGCAGCAACTGGCGGAGGAACTACGCCGCGAGATCACGCCCAAAAACATCATCATGATCGGGCCGACCGGCGTGGGCAAAACCGAGATCGCCCGCCGGCTGGCCCAACTCGTCCAGGCGCCGTTCCTCAAGGTCGAGGCGACCAAGTACACCGAGGTCGGATACCACGGCCGGGACGTCGAAAGCATGATCCGCGACCTGGTCGAGATAGCCATCGGCATGGTTCGCAAGGAGGAACGAATCAAGGTGGAAGAGAAGGCCAAGGAGCTGACCACCCAGCGACTGGTCAACCTGTTGCTTCCCGATACCGAATCCGAGCCTGCCGAGGGCGAGGCGGACGACGAGGGCGCCGAGAAACGCCGCGAACGGACGCGCCAGAAGCTGCGCAAGAAGCTCGAATCGGGTCAACTCGAGGACCGCACGGTCGAGATGACGATCGAGCACCGGGCCGTGCCGGTGCAGGTGTTCTCGAACGTGGGCATGGAACAGATGGACATCGACTTTCAGAATATGTTCGAGAAGATTATGCCGCGCCAAACGCAGCGCCGCGAGATCACAGTGAAGGAGGCGCGGCGGATACTGCTCGATCAGGAGATCGAGGCCCTGATGGACCGTGAGAAAATCTCGCAAGAGGCCGTGCGGCGCAGCGAGGAGAGCGGCATCGTGTTCGTCGACGAGTTGGACAAGATTTGCGGCCCCGACACGTCGCACGGCCCCGACGTCTCGCGCCAGGGCGTGCAACGCGACCTGCTGCCCATCGTCGAAGGCACCACGGTGATGACTCGCTACGGGCCCGTGAAAACCGACCACGTGCTCTTCATCGCGGCCGGGGCGTTTCACAAATCGAAGCCGTCGGATTTGATGCCCGAGCTTCAAGGCCGGTTCCCGATCCGCGTCGAGTTGTCGGACCTGACCAAAGACGATTTTCTCAGGATCCTGCGCGAGCCCGAGAACTCACTCACGCGCCAGTACCGGGCGCTCTTGGGCGCCGAACAGTTGGAACTCGAGTTCACCGACGACGCGGTGTCCGAGTTGGCGGAGTTCGCGTTTCGAGTGAACAAGACGACTCAGAATATCGGAGCGAGGCGGCTTCATACCATCATGGAGAAGATGCTCGAACAGATAAGCTTCGACGCGCCCGACAGCTCCGGCCAGCAAGTACGCATCGACGCCCAGTACGTACGCGAGCGGCTGGCGGCCATCTCGTCGGACGAGGACCTCAGCCGCTTCATCCTGTAGCAAGGCGCTGCGCGAGGCGTGAGGCCCAAGGACAGGCCCACGATGCTCCGACGCCCTAGCGTGTGGCGGTCAGGTCGCTGGACAGGTCGAAGTGGATCAAGAAGTAGGTCTGGCCGACGTGCAGCACATCGCCCAGTCGAGCGGTACCCGTGCCGCTGACCGTGGTTTGGCCGATGGCGAACCCGTGACGGCTGCCGAGATCATTGACCTCGACTGCGCCCTCGGCCGATGTGAGTTGGAGGTGCCGGCGCGACATGTAGGGATCGGTGGCGATCGACATGTCGCAATCGGAGTGGCGGCCAAGGATCATCGGCTGACCTGTCTGCAGCGTCGCGGTGTGCCCCTTCTGCGGGCCGGCAACGACGGTCATAGCCATGCGTCGCGGGTTGGCGTGTTCGGCCGTCGCGACCTGTCGGCCCGGCGCAAGCGGATCGCCCGCGATCTGCACTCGCACAGTCGCGCTGCCCACCAGCAGTTTGTCGCCGTGCATCAACAAGTGGTCGGTTACCACCTGGCCGTCGCTCAGTCGCACCTGCGATCCGGTCACGTTGAAGATGTGGGGGCCGTCAGACTGCCAGGCGATGAATGCCTGCAAGGGGGCGATCGAGGCGTCGTGCATCCGAATCTCGCACAACGACGAGGTACCGATGCGCAGTGGCTCGCCGTGCGTCACGTACTTGGCGCCGCCAGGTAGTTCGATCGTACAGGTCACGGGCCTTTGAAACTCGACCCGAGTGCCCGATCCGCCTCCTTTCACGGTCGCCTTGCGCGGCTCCATACGGCTGACCCAGTTGCCTGGAATTGGCGGCAGTGGGTCGGAACTCGGCGGTGGTCCGGCAAAGGCAAGCCAGGTGGCTCCCACGTGGATCACGTCGCCGGTGTGCAGCAAGCGCTGATCGGTCTTGCGCCCGTTGACCTCGAATGGGCCGGACTGCCGGTTCATGGCCAGCCAGCCGCAGGGCAAGCGCGCCACGAGCATTTGGTAGGTTGCGATCGTCGGGTCCTTTAGCCGAATGCGCATGCGGTCGCTGCGGCCAATGGTGTAGCTGGCTCGGTCGAGTTGCCACGCGGTGACTCGGCCTGCGGATCCGAGTTCGACGATGGAGTTTTGATCGGCCACCGAATCCCAAGCTTGGCCTGCGGCCTCTTGTCCCGAACCAGGCTCGCCCGGCGTGGAGTCGGGAGAGGCCATCGCCCCCGGGCCGCCGGGCAACAGGGTCTCGTGAAGCTGCGCGGCTTGAGCCGCGCCGCCGCCGTGCATATCGGAAATCTGAATCAGATCCGCGTCGACCGGCAACGGTGCGTCGTCGCCGAGCTTGTCTAGCGTCGACCCTGCCCGCGCGCGGCCGCACTGCGGACACGTCTTCTGCTGTGAGGGCACGCGGGCGCCACACACACAAGTCCACCCCTTTGCAGCCGCCGGCTGTTCTGCGCGCGCCGCGCCGCCACCCATTTGTCCGCCGCACACGGGACACTTCGGCTGCTGGTGCAGCGCCGCATACCCACAGTGCGTACAGGTCGGGTGCTTGCTGTCGCGCAGCGACATCTCGAAACCACCCAGCGCTTTCTCAAGCTCGGAAAAATCGCCGTAGCGGTCGGTCACCTCCTTACGTAAACAACGCACGACAACCCCCGCCAGCGCCAGGTCGAGCCCGGGACACAGCTCTTCGAGCGGCAACGGCTCGACTTGCTGAATCAGCCGGTACAGCTCCGCGGGGTTGTTCGCCGTAAACGGCGCCTTGCCCGAAAGCATCTGGTACATCACCGCGCCGAAAGAATAGACGTCGCTCGGTCGACCGACTGTCGCCGCCGATCGAAGCTGCTCGGGCGAGCTGTACATGATCGTACCCACGAACTGACCTTCGCCGGTGATCCGCGCTTCGCCTTCGAGTTTGGCGAGGCCGAAGTCCGTGACCTTCAGCCGGTTGTCGCGCGTGATCAGGATGTTGCCCGGCTTGATGTCGCGGTGCAGGATGCCAACGCCGCGGTTGGGAATGACCTTGGTGTGCGCGTAGTGCATCGCCGCGCAGAACTGCCTCGCGTAGCGAACGACCTGCAACGGGCTGAGTTTCTTTTCGGCCCGCAGCAGACTGTCAAGACTAGGCCCGTCGACGCATTCCAGTATCAACAGTGACCCGTCGGGCCGCGGATGGGTAGCTGTGCGCTTGGACGATGTGCGGATGGTGTTCCAGCAGCAGCCACGCGGCAGCCTCGCGTCGAAATCGTTCCTGCAGCGTCTTGTTGGTGGCCTGGAGTTCCGCGAGCTGCTTGATGGCAAAACGTTTCCCGACCATCTCGTCGCGGACAATGTAGACGTAGCCCATGCCGCCCGCGAACCGCCGCTCCACGCGGTAATGCCCGTCAATGAGATCGCCGACCGTAAACGCCAAAGCACCCACCTCCCTAGACCCCGGCGAAGGGCGTCGCCTTCCCCCAACTGATTCCGCTCACTCGCGGCCTGAGTACTGTGCCGCATTGATTAGGGTCTGAAATCGGCTTCGGTCGTTTAACCCCGTTTAACCCGCAGCCGCAGGCGAGGCATGGCTGGCTGTTGTGCCTCGCCTGTGGCTGCGGGTTAAACGAATTCGGACCCGTTTCAATGCGGAGCAGTACCGGAGTATTCTGTGGAATTGCCAGCGCCGAGTCAACCAACGGTCACTAACCAGGACTGAACAGATATATCGCTTAATCGGCGATGCCCCCATGTTTATACTGTTCGTCGACTCATCCGGGAAGGCGCGGCGGGCCGCAGCCTGACGACGACGCGGAAGCCGGGGACAAGATGGCACATCGTCCACATCGTGCGGACCCACCGAACAAGATCAGCCGCGAGGCCCGCCGGGCCGTCGCGGAACTCATGGAGTCGCTACGCCATTCTGGGTTTCGTACGTTGATGGAGAGTATCGACGCGGTACAGAAGGCCCGCGGCGGCGACGTGGCCGCGAGCGAGTTGATCGCCGCGCTGCGCGATAGCGACGCTCTGGTGCGGCGCAAGGCTGCGCTGGCGCTGGGCGAGCTGGGGCGGGCTGCCTGTGCAGCAGTCGCGGCGCTGATCGACGCCTTGACCGACACGGACGCAGCCGTTCGGCGGCAGGCTGCAGCGGCAATTGGACAGATCGGCCCCGAATCCGGCGACACGACGCCAGCGATCATCGCCGCACTGCACGACGCCGATGCCGCCGTGCGCCGCGAGGCCGCAGCCTGTTTGGCGATCCTTCGCGCCGTCGATCCGGAAGTCGTACTTGCACTGGTTCATGCGTTACAGGATGCCGACGTTGAGGTGTTGCTGGCGGCCGCCGAGACGCTCGCCAGCATCGCCCCCCAGCACCCGGCTACGTTGCCGGCGCTCGCCCGACTGATCTCCCATCCGATTCCATTGGTGCGACGTCGCGCCGCCATCGCGATTGGAGAGTTGGAGTCGAAGGACACGGCGGCGGTCGAGGCAATCGCTCGGGCGATCACGGACAGCGATGATTACGTTCGCATCGAGGCGGTGGACGCGATCGGACGGTCCGATCTGGAACCTGCCGCCGCGGTCAGCGTGCTGGTAGGCGCCATGGATGATTCGAACGTACTTGTTCGCCAGCGTGCGGCCGCTTCGTTGGCGGAGTTCGGATCGGCCGCGGCTGCGGCGGTGCCAGCGCTGGTTCGTACGCTGCGCGACCGATCGGGCGATGTCAGTGCCAGCGCGGCCTACGCACTTGGCCGGATCGCGCCCGATCCTCCAACCGTGCTGCCGGCGTTGATCGACGCATTGCGCGATGGCGACGCTGCGGCGCCCGACTACGTCGTGGCGGCGATTCGGCAGCTACACGCTGAGCAGGCCGCGGTGCCGCTGCTGGGGGAAATGCTGCGCGACGCCGACGTGTTGGTGCGTCGCCAGTCCGCCGCTGCGTTGGGCCGGATCGGGCCACGGGCCGAAGCGGCCGTGCCGCAACTGGTAGCGGCGCTGCGCGACGAACAAGACTACATTCGACGACAGGCCGCATTCGCACTCGGTCAGATCGGCCCGCCGGCTCGCAGCGCGGTTGCCGCGCTCGCCACGTCGTTGGGCGACCGAGACGACGGTGTTCGGCTCGAGGCCATCGGCTCGCTCGCCCTGATCGGACCTGACGCGAAGAGCGCGGTTCCAGACTTGTTGCAGTGGGCGAACAATTCCGCGCTGCGACAAGACGTTCTAGCCGCGCTGAGACGGATCGATCCGGACCGCCATTCCCACGCTTGGCTGATCGCGATCGTACGGCAGGCTTCCAGCCTGCAGCCAGTGTTTTGGCCGACATTGGCAGGCTGGAAGCCTGCCCGACGGCCAGCGCGGCGTCACCCGACTATTTTCACCGCCTCGAACTCCCCGCCTAATACGTCGCGACTGGGGCAACCGAGCCATGATTCGAGCACGCTCGCGTAGACCTGCCTGAAATCGGTGTGGTGTTTCAAGTCGCCGTCGTCGAGGTCCGTGAGGCTCGGATGTTTGCCGATCAGCCCCGGCTTGACCTTGCCGCCGGCCAGGAACATCTGCGAGCCGGCACCGTGGTCGGTGCCGCGCGATCCGTTTTCCTTCACGCGACGGCCGAACTCAGAGAACGTCATCACCATCACCTCGTCGAGATGACCGTGATGGGCGATGTCGTCGACGAACGCCTTGACCGCGCCGCCGAGCTCACTCAGGAGCTGTGCGTGCATCGGCGCCTGGTTGGCGTGCGTATCGAACCCGTCGAGCGAGACATAGAAAATGCGCGTGCCAAACCGCGCGTCGATGAGCTGCGCGATCAGCTTGAGCTTTCGGGCCAGTTCAGTCGTTGGGTACTTGACCGGCGTGTCGTACTTCTTCGCCATTTCTTCGAGTCGCCCGCTCGTGCTGTAAGCCTCCAGAGTGCTGCGTTGCAAGAACTGCAGCGTCGCGGCCGATCGCTCGGCCGAGGCGACCGCGGTGAGCTGATCGCGCCCGGCCGATCCGGCCTGAAGGCGGTAGTCTTCCAGCGAGGCCAGCGAGGGCACCTCCGTCGTGCGACCGGCCAACGCCAGCGGCAACTTGCCCGATCCGAAGTGCATGGCGGGCACAGTCCCCTCGCGACGCAGTTCCGATCGACCGATCGCACGGCCGATCCAACCGTCGCCCGGCAGCTTTTCGGCCATGCTCGCGGTGTGCCAGATGTCCATCGAGCGGAAGTGCGAACGGCTGGGGTTCGGATAGCCGACGCCCTGCAAGATCGCGAGCCGCCCCTCTTCGAGCAGCTTCGCGAACCCGTCGAGGCTCGGGTGCAAGCCGACGTAGTCATCGACTTTCAACACCTGCCCGGTTCCGATCCGCAGCGCGTTGCGGTTCTTGTTGTACAGGTCGTCGCCGAACGGCACCACGGTGTTCAGTCCGTCGTTGCCGCCCGAGAGCTGCACCACGACCAGCACTCGGTCGGTCCCCTTCGCATCCAACGCAGCGAGAGCCGACCGGCAGAGGAAGGTCGGGGCGGTCACTCCCATCGAAACCAGCGTAGAACTCTTGAGGGCCGTGCTTAGGAATTGACGCCGCGTCTGAAACATGGCTTGCTCCTTTTTCGCCCAGGGTCAACACAGATTGTACTCTGGCAGGCTCAAAATCAACTGCACGAGACGGCGAGCCTTCGCGTCTTTCTCACTGGCCGCTGACCGGAACACCCCGGCGTTTTCTACGGGCGTTCGCATCGAGGCGGCCAGGCGTTCGCGCGTCTCCCCGGGCACGTCGCCGTCGACCAGAAGCTCCAGAAAGAACTGGACGACGTCGCGGTCCGTGGTCCGTCCGTACTTGGCCGCCAGCGCGGCTGGATCAGTTCGGCCCGCGAACCGGCCGCCACTGGCCACGATCTCCTGGGCGAAGTTGCTGCGCCCGAGCGACGTGGACGAGTTGATCCACGCCTTGCCCTCTTCCCAACCCGCGACGTTGGGCGGGTGAAACAGCGTTTGCCCCAACCGCGAACTGATGTCGGCGAGCGCCGCCGGGCTGACGCGCGAGCCCTCCAGTCGCCGCGCCGTGCCTATCGTGAAATCGATCGGCGAGGCGATGCGCTGCCGGATCGCCGCACCCGAGTAGAACAAGCGCGACCGCAAGATCGTCGACGCCAACCAACCGATGTCGTACTCTCGTTCGCGCAGCCCGGCGGAGAGCGAATCGACGACGGCGGAGTCGGGCGGATCGTTCTCGCTCACGAGGTAGCGGTAGAGTTTGCCGACGAGAAATTCGGCTGCGGCCGGTTGTTCGGCGATGATCCGGACGACGTCGTGGCCGTCCCAGTTGCCGGTTCGGCCGAGCACCGTCTTGTCACCGGTGTCGTGTTCGGAGCTGCTGAACCGGAACTGGTTCTTGTTCACGAACCAGCCGGTGAAAGCGCGGGCGGCCTCGCGGATGTCCTTTTCGGTGTAGTTGCCGATGCCGAGCGCGAACAGTTCCATGATCTCGCGCGCGAAGTTTTCGTTCGGCGCGGCCCGGCGGTTCGAGTTCGAATCGAGCCAGATGAGCATGGCCGGGTCGCGCGAGACTGCGAGCAACAGCCCGCCGGACTGGCGGTCCCAGAACGGGCCGAAGGCGTGCTTGCGAAACAGCTCGTTCTGATCGAGCATCAGGGCCAGATTCGCCACCTTGTCTTGCGACGTGGCAAAGTGATCGTGCCAGAACAGCGTGAGTCGCTCGACCAGCGGGTGCGGCCCGGCCATCATGCGCAGCACCCACCAGCCCTGCAGATTGCGATCGCTGCCTGCCGCCACGGCCGTGCGGGCGACCGCCGCCAGGTCCTGATCCGTGAACCCCTTGGCACCGGTCCCCTTCAACAGCCGTTCCACGCACGCCTGCGGGCCGAGCTTCACGCCCTCGTCGAGTTCGGCCCAAGTCGCACCGAATGCCGCTCGGCGATACAGATGTGCCACCCTGCGACGGTCCCACGGATCTGCCGCAGTCGGCTCGAATGGCGCCAGCAGGTTGTCGCTCATACGGCTGGTCCCCCAATGTATGGGGTGTGGCGAGCGAGTGAGCTACTTGCCCGCCGCCTTCTGGCCCTGCTCGAAGTCGACCGACAATTCCACGTGCATGCTCTTGGGTTCGGCGGTCCACGTGAACTGGCCCTTGCGCAGCAGGCCGACCAGCTTCAGCGCCAGCCCGAACTCTGCTTCCGCTTGTTCGCGCGTGTTGCCATCGTCGACGATGTTCTGGTTGACGATCGGCTCGCGGTTCTGTTCCAGGACCTCGATCAACCGGGCGACGTTGACCTCGGCGATCACGTTGTGCGGCGTGGTCTTCGGCGGTGCACTCGTATCGCCCAGGGCGTCAATGACGTCTTGAACGATCTCGACGGTGGACCCTACCACAAAGTAGCGGCCGGCGATCGTGACCGCCGGGCTGAAGTTGTACCGCAGGTGGACGCCCTTGTCGCCCTCGCCCGCCGCGCGCTGCAAGAACCGGGCGCCGTGGACCGGAAATCCCTTGTAGTTTTCCGTCGAGACCATGAACCGCGGCTGGTTCTGCTGGCCCAGTCCGAGGTTCACGAGGCCCATCAGACTCTGGTACGACACGAGCAGTTCCTTGCCGAACTCGTCGGGATGATTCAGTTCCATTACTAGTGCGAACGCGGGAACCTTGATGTCGGGCGCGACCTTCACTCGCTTGTAGTCCTGAGTAGCCGCGACCACGCGGAACCGCGGGCCGAACTCACCGAGCACTTCGTTGGCAAACTCGCGTCCGCCGAACAGCACATTGCCCAGGTTGTTTTCCAGTTCGGTGAACTGCGGCAGGACTTCGGGAGTGACCAGTTGGTCGCGTGCGTCCCACATCGCTTTGAGGTCGCGATAGAAGCTGAGCGACGCGATCGTGCCGGCGGGCCGCAACGGCTCGGCCGCCTCTTCGCCGGGCTTGGCCGCGTAGAAACCGCGATACGCCTCGGGCCAGTCGCTGCCGTCGCGCGGCACATCGAATCGAAGCGCCATGCGCTGATCGTTCAGCACCAGCGACGCGGTGGCGTATTCGGCCCGACTCAGCACTCGGCCAAGACCGCCAAGGAAAATCGGAATGCCGGCGTCCGCGGCCTTCTCCTGATAGATGTCTTTGGCCACGCCCGCCTGACGCAGCATGTCCAATCGCACCATCGCCCAGCCGATCCGGTCTTCGCCCTGGCGAGCGCGGGCCTCTTTCCACGTGGCCGACTCGGTTATCGCCCGCGGCCCTTCGCCCGCGGCCATCTCGATCACCGCCTTCAGGCCGTCTTGCTTGTTCGTGAATATGATCGTGTCGTCCACGATCGTGTGGAACTCGTTCTTGTCGAGCGACCACGCCTTCACACCCTTGTAGTCGCGCGACTTCACCGGCGACTCGCGCCCCTTGTCCTTGGCGTCGTTCTCGACTAATTCGATCAGGAGGTCGTTGGTTCGGTGCAGCAGCTTGGGGTCCTTGGCCCGCAGCATCACCAGCACATAGTCGGGACTGCCCGGCTTGACGGCGAACACGGCGCCGCCGCCGGTCAGGTCGCCGATCGCCTGCCGCCAGGTCGTTCCGAGCCGGGCTTCGAGAAACGTCACCACTGCCCGAAGCTGTGTGAAGTCATTGGACTCGGTGAACTGCCGAAACTGGTCGATGGACCCGAGCGTCCGCACGATGTCGGGCGCGAGCAACCGGTCCACGAGGCGTGAGGCGTCGCTGACCTCGACATACACGGCGGCGTCCTGCGGCACGAGCTTGGCTGGTTCGCCAGCGTAGATCGGCGGAGTCAGCCATGTCATCACGCTAACGAACAACGCACTGAACAAGAGTCGACGCGTCATTGATGAATCTCCGTTTTCTGGGGCACTCACAGGCAGATACCCGGCGAGCCGGACGGTGGATTCAGCAAAAAAACTGGCGGCTGAGCCGCTGGCCCGGGGGACGGCAGAGCACGCATCCTCGAATTGCCGGCAAGCACCTGATCCTCAGCCGGTCAGCGGCTCGCGCGGCGACGGCGTCAGCGGCCGACGAGCGAGAGTCGGCCGTCCACGCCGATAGCCCACGGCTCCCCGCCAAACGGAATTGCGCCAACGTCCGGCTTATCTTTGTCGGCGTTGCGCAGCGGATCGGGCCAATCGCTTGGCACCTGCTGTCCAGCGTTGATTGCGGGGCTATCGGTTTGAAGTCGGAGGTCCACGGCAAGCGAGCCGACTTGCGGTGTTTTGACAAATCGCGGATCGGCCACGCGGTCGTGCGTGGTCCAACCGGGCCCGTAGCGTTCGCGGCTCGCCTCGAACAGCGGCGACGCGCGGAATTTAGCGAACGCGTCCACCTGAAGCGTCGGGCCGTCCTGGACACCCCAGAGCAGATTGCCGCCCTCGCGTAGATTCGCGGCCACTTTCGCGCCGCCGAAGTTGACGCCGGGGACGCGGCCGGTTTGCACGAAGATGTTGTTGAAGACGTCGCGCTCGTTGTGGCGCAGGCCGGCGGCGCCGAGGCCCATGAGGAAGTAGTCGCGGAATACGGGCGTGTCGCGCAGCACGGTGTTTTGGTAGAAGCGGTACACAGGCCAGATCGGGCCGCCGTGGTCGCTGGCCAGGTGGCCTTCCTCGCGGAGGTATGAGCCGGTTGGGTCAGGCTGCGTCGGCGGGCCGCGGTGGGTTCCTCCACGCATGTCGAAGACGTTGCGGAAAACGTAGACGCCGGAACCGGGGGCGTGATCGAGCGGCGATTCGTCTTTCGTGATTTCGTGCTGCGTCAGCGGAATCAGGCACGGGCCGATCCGGTTCTGGTAGATGTAGATCGTGTGGTCGCGCAGCTTCGGCCCGCATTCCAGCCCGTCGTCGTTGAAGTTGTCCACGAAGTTGTGATGGAACTGCAGGTTCTTCACGTCGCGCAGGAATGCGAAATCGTGGTCGTCGGTGAATTCACACCACGCGAACTCGATGTTCTCATTCGTCGGCTGGTCGTTTCGCAGCACGATCTGGTACGACGCCGTGCCGCGATATTTCATGCTCGCACGGGAACTCCACGGCGCGGCCAGCCCGCGAAATGCCGAGTTCGTCACGCGGATGTTCTTCGATGCGTTCACGAGCAACCCGGGGAACCCGCCGAACACCGTGACGTGATCGAGTTCAACGCCTTCCGATCCGTACACGTGGATCATCGGACTGCCGGTCGCGCCGCGGAACACCAGGCCACGGACCCGCACGTGCTTCACGCCCGTGACGCGCATGACGTCGTCGCCAAACCCGACGGAGACAACCAGCGGCAGCTTCCGCGGGTCGGTCTCGCCGCGGTACGCCTGGTCGCCCATGCCGTCAAGTTTCTGGTGCGCCAGCCGCAGGTGGATGCGAGCAGTCTCCCGATTGAACCACAGACCCGGGCCGCAGTAGATGCCCGTGTCGCGCATGGCGTTCTTGCCGCCGGTCCACAATTCGTTCGTCGCACGCAAGTCGGCGGCGATGCGATAGCCGTGCAGCGGCACCATCGAATCGGCGAAATGCCCGAGCGCGATTGGCCGCTCATCCTCAATTCCCCACATCGGCTCCCACGCGGCGGGCAGAAACTGCTGCGGCGCTCTTCGCGCGTCGGCGTTCCAATACGACTTCGTTGACACAAACTCGCCGTCCGCCCCGCCCGGCAACGGCGCCCAGCTCGTGGTCGGCGATTCCAGAAACTCCGGCAGGCCCCCGTCGATCACGGCGATTTCGCCAGGGTAGGATGCGATCGTGATCGGCGCCTCGGCCGCGCCGGACTTGCTCAGTGCGACCTTCTCGTAGTACACACCGGCACGCAGATAAAGCGTGTCGCCGGGCTTCAACCGACGCAGCGCATGCGACAAAGACCTCCACGGCGCCTTTTCCGTACCGGCGGCGACATCGTCTCCGCGCTTTGCATCCACGAACATCTTTGGCCCACTTGCCAATGGCTCGGTAATGGCCGTCGGCAGGGGGCGCATCGGCGGATGCGATCGAGGCTGATCGTTAACGGGTGCGGAATCGGCCGATGAGTCTTGGTCCGTCTCGAGTTCGCTTTCAGTCGAACCAACGTCGACCGGAGCGATTCGTTCGGGAATGTGCAGCTTCGAAAGGACCTTCTTCGGTTCGTCGGCGAGGGCTGTGCCGGTGAGGAGCAGGAATCCCGTAATCGTCGTTGTCCATTGGGAATGAACGGTCATGTTCACACCTGGTGAGCCTTGGAGTGTCGGGTCCTACTTCATACCCGCCTTCTTCATCGCCTCGGCCATCGCCGCGTACCCGTCGTCACATGCCTCTTCGAATTTCATGTCGACAAAACACTCGACGGCCGCCGCGCCGGTGAACTTCGCGTCTGCCAGCGCGGCGAACACGCGAACGTAGTTCATCTCGCCCTTGCCCGGGATGCGGTGCTCCCAGTCCGGATATTTTCCGACGTGGTCTTTCAAGTGCGCGTGGCGAATGCGCGACGCGAACCGGCGGACGAATGCGACCGGATCGACGCCCATCAGCGCGAGGTAGCTCGGGTCGAAGTTGACTCCCAAGGATTCCACTGCCACATCGTCGAACAGTCGTGCGAGCGATTCGGGAGTGTCCACGATCCACTTCGGCCAGATGCCATCGACCGCCAGCGCCACGTGTTTTCTCGCGCCGTGGTCCGCCGCGGCCCGCAGCCATTCGACGGTTTTCGACCAGAGTCGTTTCTCGGTCAATCCATCCACCGGGCCGCCATGTGGAACGTGACCAGCGGGGCGCCGAGATCGGCCGCGAGATCAACGCTGCCCTTCAGGTCCAGCGGCTCGTCGGCAACCAGCGAGGAAGTCAGTTCGGCGTGCGTGATAACCGCCTCGACCGCCAGCTTGTGCTGCCGGGCCGTGTCGCGAATAAGCCGGCGGCGTTCAGGACTCACCGACTTTGGGTCCGCCGATTTTCCGAATGTGCCGGACTCGTCGACCCCCGTGTACCCGGTGCGGGCGATCCGCGCGAGGCATTCGGGCACCGAGAGGTTTTGGCGATCGGTGTAGCTGTACGTGTAGAATGCCAGCCGCATGCGAAGAGGATAGCAGGCGAACTCGCCATTTTCATCACTGGTTGGCAAACATCACGCGCGTGTTTGGTCTCGCAGCTCCTTGGCGATCAGTAATCAAGCTGCATGGCGAGGTAGAAGTTCAGGCCGGGTTCGAGCACTCGCGGGGCGTGGACGCTGAGGTGCTCGAGGTAGTTCTTGTTCGTCAGGTTGTCGATGCCGGTCGTGAGCCGCAGACACTCGTTCACCTGCCACCACGCACGCAGGTCGTAGATCGTGAAGCCGGGCGTGGCCGATTCAAACAGGTCGTCGGCGATGCGGTCCTGGTTGTCGACGATGCGCGCGGCGAACTCGACGCCGTAGCACTGGTTTTCCGGGTCGTGCCAGCGAACGCCGACGCGAGCCTGGAACGGCGCGATGCTCGGAAGCGGCCGGTCGGCATCTTCGTCGCGGCCGTCCACGTAGCTCATGTTCATGAACGGCGTCCAGCACGGCGCAAGGTCGTACTCGCCGCCGGCCTCGAAGCCCGCCAAGATCGCTCGCGTGTTCGCGAATACCAGCGTTGGGACGTCGGGCGTCGTCGGGAAGAAGATGTAGTCGAAGCTGATGAAGTCTTCGACCAGACTGCAGAAACCGGCGGTGCGGAAGCGAAGGCAGTCGTAGTTTCCGCTCAACGCCAGGTCGAACTGCGACGCCTTTTCGGGGTCCAGGTTCGGGTCGCCCAAGGGCGCGTTGGTGGCGTCTTGGATCACCGTCAGGAATGGAAGGTACGCATAGCGCTCGGTCAGACTCGGCGGCCGCTGGCCATGACCGAACCCCAGGCGAAGCTCGATGTTCTCGTTGATCGTGTAGTCGGCCGACGCGAACATCGCCATCAGCACATCGTGCTTGGTCATGCCCGTGCCGAAGACGTCTTCGAAACTGTCGCGAGGCAGTTCGTCGAGGCCGAAGATCAGCGGCCTCGTGCCGTCCGGCGCCCGCGTACGATGACGGGCCTCGGCGTCGGTGCGCAGCCAATCGACTCGCGCGCCCGCCGCAAGCTCGAGGTCGTCGGCAACCGGCGCCGTCGCCTCGATGAACAGGCCCGGATCGACCGACTCCGACGGCAGCACAGGAAAATTGTCGAACCCGACGGGCGAGAACTGCAACGTGTTGTCGGTGAAGTCGTCAAACTCGTCGAGCCGCTGTTGGATGTAATGAAAATCGACTCCCGCCGTCAGTTGCAATTCATCCTCGCCGCCCCAGGTCGGCGCGATGCGAAAGCCCGCGCTGACTGATTCCGCCTTGGTGAACCCGACAAAGGCGACGTCGGGAAAGAACGACGCACCTTGCGCGTTGAAGTACAGGTTGTCGCGATAGAAGAACTGCTTGCTGTCGTTCAGATTGTCGCCGGCGAACTTTGTGCGGTTGTACCACGCCTCGACGAGCAGCTTCGAGTTGCAGACGATGTCGTCGCAGGTGTAGCGCAGAAACACCGCCTCAGTCCGGCGAAACTCGGCGTCGAAGATCAGGCCGGCGTACTCGGTGTCGGTCAGGTCCTGGCTCAGGTACTCGATCTCGAGCTTGGAGTACTCAGTCAGGTCGAGGCCGAACGCGAAGTCGACGTCGCGCACGTTGTACGTCGCCGGGATGTTCGTGCCGTCGCCTGACTCATAGTCGCTGCCGACCTTGTGGCCGTAGCTGAACCGCATGCCGTAGTCCGGCCCGGCAAACGACAGCGTCTCGCGGCCGTACAACTGGTCGCCGCTGGTCTGGTACAGCAGGTTGGTGCGCGAGTGCCACTCGGGGCACTCCGAACGCGGAGTCGCAGTCGCAACCACGTCGATGAACGCCAGCCCCGGCCCGTACTTCAAGCCGTACGGGCCGGAGATGATGATCAGGTTATCGATCAGACCCGGATCGACGTTGCTCAGGATCGAGTCGAAGTCGAACCGCACCGGAACAAACTGGGCGCCTTGATACTGGCCGTAGATCTGCTGCTGCTGATAGCCTCGCACCGTTGGCTGAATGGACACGGGCGACCGTCGGATGCCCGAGATGCTCGCGGCCGAGGTCGACTGCCGAACCAGTTGCGTGGTGTCGATGGCCGAGGACTGGGTCCCCGCGTCGACGCCGGTCGCGCCGGGTGCGGCGCTTTGGTCGGCACGCTCGGCCGCGCGGCCCAATTGGCCAAGCAGTGAACTCGGCGCAGACACTGGCGGTTCGGTCGTCATGGGCGACTGGCCCGCCTGCGGTGCGGCGTCCGGCAGTGACTGGCCTGACGACGGCGTGGCGGGCGGATGGGTCTGATTCGCAGATGGCGCAGGCGAACTCTGTTGCTCCACGACCGCCTGAATCAGTTTCGGCCCGCGCGTATCAGACGTCGTCACCTCGGCTGTCTCGACCGCTTCATCCGACGCGTCGACCATGTAGTCGACCGCAACCTCTCCGTTCGCCACGATCACCTTGTCCCGATCCTCACAGAACTGGCTGCCCGTTTTTTCTTCCTCGCTCCCGGCTGCTGAGGAGATGGTTGGGGTAATGGGTTCCCTCGTAACGTTCCCCCACTCACCCCTGCCTCTCTCGCCCGCAAACGGGGGCGAGGGAGCAGTGTAGATACCAACGACTTCCTGCCCGATCGAGGGAACCGGTGACGCGGGCGCCGGAAAGTGCGCTACGATAGGCGGCGAGTGCACGACGATCGGCTGCTGGCTCGGCGGCGTGCGATTCGACATCCACAAGTGCACACCCAGATTCATCGCCGTTACCCAGCCGGCGACGGCGAGCATGGCGGCCGGCGAAGCACGTCGCTTCCGGGTTCGCATGGCCTCGTCCTCTAGAATGATCACCCCACATCACGCGCGCACGGTGCAGCCGTATCGGTTATCGGAATCTTGCAGACTGTGACTTTAGTGCAGGTTGTAACGATTGTGCCGGGCCGCCTGCCACCTGCCACTGCGTTGGCTTGACTAGGCGCGGGCCGCGTCGCGCGGCACTTGTATCGCACGGGCGTTCGCGCCGAGGCGATTCACGGAGAGAAAAGTCAGAACGCGCGGCAACGTGCGCTCGAGAACTTCCGATCGAACCGGACTTCGGTTCTGGTGGCGACCGACATCGCGGCGCGCGGGTTGGACATCGACGAGATTTCGCACGTCATCAACTACGACATGCCAAACGTGCCGGAGACGTACGTACACCGCATCGGCCGCACCGCGCGAGCCGGGGCGTCGGGCACCGCACCGCCGCCCGGCCGACAGACCCGCGTGGTCGCGCGGCGGCGACCGTCACGATCCCGCGCAGGCCGACGGCCGCAAGCGGTTCTGGGGCGGGCGACGGCGACGACGCAGCCAAGCGAACCGAACGCGCTAACGGTGAGACCGCCGGCTAACGCCCCTGGCACTTGGCCAGCAGCGCCTCGAACTTTGGCTTGAGGTCGGGGCCGCCGAGTTCGGGGTGCAGCACGGCGGTGACCTGGATGATCTTCTGACATTGGGCCACGTCGCCGGTGTGGAAACAGGCGAGGGCCAGATTGTATTTCGCTCGATACCACTGCGCGGTGTTCTCGCGTAGCGAGCCGATCAGTTGCCGCCACATCTCGCGGGCCTGGCCGTAGCGGCCAAGCTGCATGAAGCAGTCGGCTTGGGCCTCGAGCACGCGCGGGTCGTCCGGCACTCGGTCCTGCAACTTCTTGAAGATGTCGTCGGCCCGCTGAGCCTGGCCGGCGTTCACGTAGGCGACGGCCAGGAATATCTCGGTCTGCAGGGCCTGGGCCGGCGAAAGTTGCTCGGCGTCTTTGGCCAGCCGCTCGGTCGCGACCAGTTGCAACGCGCCGATCTGCCGCCGGCGCGACTCGGCGCTGCGGTTCGCGGCGTCTTCGAGCGACTGCACCACCGCGAACAGCTCCTGCGGGGCGCCGACAAACTCGCTGGCGATCATGCGCCCGGCCGCATCGAACTTGTCCTGGCCGAGCAGGCTGATCAGATAGAGTCGCCGCGCCTCGGCCCGCTGCGATTCGTCGGCCGCCTTGCCGAACAAGACGCGCTCGAGCACCGCCTCGGCCTCTTCGTACAATCCGACCGACACGTGCGTCTCGATGCGGGCCAGGCGCAGGGCGATCGGCACGTCGTCCGGTTTGTACGCCTCGTTGCGCGCCGCGGGCAACGATTGCTTCAAGAACAGCATCGCGTCGGCCAACTGCTTTTCGGGCGAATCGGACTTGGCCCACAGTTCCTGCAGCCAGCTTTCGT
Source organism: Planctomycetia bacterium (assembly GCA_036758585.1). Lineage (GTDB taxonomy): Bacteria > Planctomycetota > Planctomycetia > JALXBF01 > JBGPMX01 > DAIOWH01. The sequence continues at coordinate 7,124 of DAIOWH010000037.1, read as the reverse complement.
ACGCGCGAGCGGTCTCCTGGCGCGCGGCCGAGTAGCGTTTGGCGTCGCGTGGGATGCGCGTGAACAGGTCGATCGCGCCCGCCCAGTTCCGCTCGGTCATGCGCAGGTTGCCGAGCAACCATCGCGCCTCGGCAGCGGTCGCGTCCGAGCCGAACGTGCGAATGTGTTGCTCCAGCGCTTGCGCATACTTGGGCAGCCGCTTGGCCGATCGGTCGGCGGCGTAGGCGAGGCCGAGGCAGTGGGCGACCATGAAGTGGGCCTGCGGAGCCTTCTTGTGAGTCGGGAATGTGGTGGCGATGATCGCAAACTGTTCGGCCGCGTCGTCGAGCTGTTTGTCTTGATAGAGGATCGAGGCTGCGCGGTAGGCGAGATCGACCGTTTGATCGGTGTCGCCGCGCTCGCGGGCAAGCTTGACCGCGCGGGCGAGCGTGGCGATGGTGCCCTCGTGGTCGCCGCGGCGGTATTGGCCGTCGGCCATGCGCGACAGCACGCGCGGGTCGGCGACCAGTACATCGTCGGCGGCCAGCTCGGCGAGCAGCAGCTCGCAACGCCCGACCCAGTAGACGCCGTGCGTCTTCTCGATGGCGTCCATCTCTTTCATCGCGGCGGCGACCAGCTCGCGCGCGGCCAAGTCCTCCTTCTTCTGATTCCTTGCACGGGCGAGCTGCAGCGTCGCCTGAACGAGCAGCAGGTCCATTTCCGGGCTGGGCGATCGCAGGAGCGAGCGGGCCTCGGTGATGAACGTGTGCGCCGACTCCGGCTTGCCCTGATCGATCTGGATCTCGGCCTGAATGACGATCGAGCGATCGTAGTAACTGTCGGGCGGCTGGCCCTTCTGCAGCTCGCGGATCGTCTTGGTCGCCTCGGTTGCATCGCCCAGCAGGCGCAGGCACTCGGCCCGTGCGAGATAACTTTCAAGCGTCACGTCGTTGGTGCTGAACCGCTGCGTGAATGCCTCGAACTGCGTCTTGGCCTGCGACGCCAGCTCGGTGCGGTCGGCCGAGTTGCGCGGGTATGTCTGCGCGAGCGCGAGCAGCGCCTGGCCGAGTCGGTATCGCCCGTTGTTGCTGACGGCGAGCAACTGCTTCTGCGTCGGCTGACCGGCGGGCGCCGGCCCGGCCGAGACTCGTTTCCGCAGCATCTCAGTCGCTTTGGCATCTGTCTGTCGAAACGACTGGGCCGCCGCCTTGAGCCGGCCGCGCGCGGCTTCGACAAGCGCGGCGTCCTGCGGCGCGAGCTTGGCCTGCTGACGCAGCAACTCGCCTTGGGCCAACTCATAGACGCCCAACTGGAACTGCAACGTAATCGCCTGGGCGTGATCCGGGTTGTCGGCGAGGAACTGGCGCAGCAACGCCGACGCCTGTTGCCAAAGTTCGCCGCGTCGCTCGCTGGTGGTTTGTTCGTTCGCTCGCGTCGCCAGGATGTTCGCCAACTCAATGGTGAACCGCGCCCGCTCGGGCGGCGTCACATCGGGGCGATCGAGTTGCTTGCGGCAGTAGGTCTCGAGCAGTCGATACAGTTTGCGCTGCCGCAGCGCGTCGATGAACTCCTGTTCCGGATCGACGGACTGCCCCGGGACTTGCGTCACGGCCACAGTCGCGATCAGAAGGAAAGCGAACATGGGGCGGACCATTACTTCTCCGGTGCGGCGAAGTGGATGTCGGTCAGGCCGGCGACGAGGCACGTGTCGTAGACGGTGACCACGTGGTTCATCTCCACTTCCGGGCCGATATCCAACACCGCCGGCAGTGCGGCCAGCGCGAGCAGTTGTCGCAGACGGTCGCGCAGCTCGGCGACGCTGCCGCACGTCCCGCCGTTCAGGTCGATGTCGAGGGCCGGGCCGCGTTGGCTCAGCGTGATGCGGATCAACTCGAGTTCTTGCACTTGGGGCGAAGGAGTGTAGGTAGCCGAACCGCTCGGCGGCAGCGTGGTCGGCAGCAGTTGCTCGGGCAACTGAAAGCTCGCCGTGCAGAGGAAAAAGATCAGCAACTGAAACACCACGTCGATCATCGGCGTCATCGATGAGCCGATGTCGGCGGCGTCGCTGGCATAGCTGCTGGCTGCTCGCACGTGCGACTCCTGATAGAGTATCGAGGATCGAGGATAGAGGATGGAACTCTCTATCCTCCATCCTCCATCCTCACTTCTGATCCGGCCGTTTCACCGCGAAGCTCACCTGCCAGACGCCCCTGCGTGCGCAGGCCAGCAGCAGCGGCTCGACCGCGGCGTAGCGCGCCTTGCTGTCGGCGCGGAACTCGACCTCGAGATGTTCCGCCGCGTGCTGATCAAGTTCGGCGGCGAGTACTTGCTCGAACCGGCGAGCGTTCACGCGGCGTCCGGCCACCAGCACATCGCCCGTGGCCAGCACATTGGCGGTGATCTTTTTCTTGTCGCTCGCCGGATCGCGGTCGGCGCCTTTTTCGGCGATGGGCAGATCGACGTTGTGGCTGTACTCGGTCTTGGCGATCGTGCTCGTCGCGGTGAAGAAGACGATCAACTGAAACACGACGTCGATCATCGGCGTCATGTTCAGCGCCCCAGCGCCCGATCGTGCGTATGTTGGCGGCCTCATGGTCAAGCTCCCGCTCCGGGCTTCGTCGGCTTGGGCGCCTCGGCCGGCCGCTTCAGCGAGCGGTCGCGCTTGTACCCCGAAAAGGCGTACTCGGCCAGCAGCGACGCCTCGGCGACAAGCTGGTCGGCGCGGTGTTTGAAGATCGAGTGGGCTGCCACGCACGGAATCGCGATCGCCAGGCCTTCGATCGTGGTCATCAAGGCCAAATAGATGCCGCCGGCCAGGTCGCTCGCGCGGGCGACGCCCTGCGTGTCGGCGACTCTTTTGAACGCGATCACCAGGCCGACCACCGTACCGAACAGCCCCAGCATGGTCGAGATGTTGGCGACCACCGCGAGGAACTCGACCTTGCGGAACAGTCGGGCGGCCTGCGCGTGGCATGCGTCTTCCATCGCCTTCTCAACCGCCGAGTAACCCTGTCGCACTTCCTGCAAACCGGCGAGGATGACGTGCGACAGAAGGCTCGGTCGCAGCTTGCACTGTTGCTCGGCGTGCGGGAACGCGCCGTGCGAGATGAACCCGTTCACCTCTTGGGCCAGGGCGGGCGGCATCAGCACCGAGCGGCGCACCATCAAGAGATGCTCAACCACCAGCGCCATGGCGAGCACGCTGGCCGCCAGGATCGGCACGGTGCAGGCCACGCCGACCAATCCGCCGCCGCCGAACAGGAAGTAGAGGAACGTCTGTTCCGTCGTGGCGCCTTCGGACGCGGCGGCCGCCTCTTTCGCGTCCTGTGCCGCCAGCGGTGCTGCGGAGCACGCCACGATCACGACCGCGGCGAGCACAACCATCCCCATGCGACGAGCAGTGTGTTCCATGCGTCTCACTTCTTCAAGCGGTCGGCGGCCGCGGCGGCCTCGGCCGAGTTCGGGAACCGGGCGACGATGTCACGATACAACTCCGCCGCTTCGAGCGGCTGGTTGGCCTGTTCGAGCGATTGGGCGGCGAGCAGCGTCGCCTGTTGCGAGAGTCGCAAGTCGGACCGGTAGACCAGCGCCGGCCAGAGAAACGCCAGGGCGGCCTCGTCGTGCTCGCCCAGCCGACGCAGCCCCAGCCCGATGGCGAAGTAGGGTCCGCCGCGCAGCTCGGCCGGCAGCTTGGTCACGTGCCGCTGCCACGTCGCGACGTCTTCGGGCTTGGCGGTCGCGGCCTGCCAGCGCCAGAGCTGCACGCGGGCAAGCTGCGCGATGCGATCGTCTGGGTACGTCGCCAGCTTGGCCAGCGCGTCGCGTGCGGCGTTCGACCGGTCGGTGCCGAACAGGTAGCTTGCCCCTAACACCTGGTGCAGCGGGTTGGCGGAACGGAGCAGTGAGCCGGCTCGCTGCTGCATCGCGGCGTCGGGCGGGCCGGCCAACCACCACGCGGGCACGATGCTCCACGCGACCTGACTCTTCGGGTCTTCGCTCGACGCGATGAACGTATCGCATGCCGCGGCGGAGTCGCCGGTCGCCAGGTGAGCGGTGATGAGCGCCGACACGACGTGGGCGCGGACCCACGGCCGCGCCTCGACGGCGAGTGCCGACTCCAACCGTAGGACAGCGGCCTGGTATTTCTTCTGCTCGAGCAGCCGCTCGCCCTCTTCCTGGTCGGCGGTGTATTTCACCTCGATGCGGTCGACGTCGTCGGCCGGCACGAACGATTCCTTGCCGGTGTCGAGTTGCACGCGGATGCCCTTCGAGTCGTTGGCGACGATCTTGCCGCGCACGATAATGCCGTTGCGGCGGTGCACGACGTCGGGTTGCTGCTGGGCCGCCGCGGCCAGGCACACGAAGGCAAGTAGGAACCCCAGAGCGCGGATGCGAAAAACGGGACAGGCCCAGTCTGTGCGCAGCGCCCTGCGGGCCGTTTCGGCAAATGGGACCTGTCCCCTTTTACGCGAACCTGATGGGCGCGTCACGGCGCGAGTCCTCCGCTCAGGGCGGCCGCGTCGATGTATCGGTGGGTGCCGCCGTTCTTCTCGGCGAGGTTTCGCAGTTGGCTCTCGCCGTCGACCTCAGGGCCGATGCCAAAGGCGATGGTGTGGATGCGGGCGCGGCCCTTGTTCAGGTCGGTGGAGGTCTTCACGTCGCCGGCACGCAGGTCGTCGGCGTCGGTCAGGAAGAAGATGACGTCCGGTTCCATCGAGATCGCCATCTTGAGCGCCGGCAGATGCTCTGTGCCGCTGTCGGGCGTCGTTCTGTCCAGGAACTGGCTCGCCAGCCGCTTGCCTTGATCGTTCGCGCGGACCAGCCGTTTGGCCGCGCCGCCGACGTTCATCATCTCGGGTTGCAGGTTGTAAAAGATGATCTGGAACTGAGCCTCGGGGGGCAGCCGCGCCAGACTGTCCAGCAGCTCCCGCTTCGCCATACTGAGTCGATCGCGCTGCGACATCGACCCCGACCGGTCGATGACGTAGACGAACTTGGTGCCCCAGACCTGAGCGCCGAAGAACTGCGTGTTGGTCGCCGGGCCGGTGTTTGCGCCCGCATCGGTCGGCGCGATCAGGTCACTGGCCCCGCTGAGCATCGAGCTGGTGACGCCGATCGTCGCGAGGTCCACCTCGTGTACGTTCGGCAGCGACTGGGCGACCGATTCCGGCGTGTCGGTTGGCAGGAACTCCGACGGCGCCGGCTGATCGTTCTTGGCCTCGTAGGTCGTATCGCGCGATTCGTAGACCTCGCCCGTGGGCGTATCCTTCCGCACCATGATGCCGACGCTGAATTGCTTGGGCGCCGCCTGACGCGTGACCGTCCAGGTGAGCGTGGCCGTGCCGCCGAGCAGCGCCGCGTGGGCGAGCAGCGAGACGGCCCACGACGGGACCACAAACCGGCGGCCGAGAGCGACCTCACCGGCCTCGACCTGCTCACTGGATGCGGCCTTAACCTGGCTCACAGACGGCCTCTGTATGGGAACACGTCACCCCGTTCGAACCGCGCGGCAATCATAGGGCAGCCCGGAAAACCAGTCAACGTGGCCGGGGTAGAGTCGTCAGCGTAGTGCAGGCGGCCCGCCTGCAATGTCGTCAAAGGAAGCCGCAGGCGAGCCGCCTGCACTACGACTTCCTTGGGAGTACTGTGCCACATTGAATAGGGTCTGAAATCGGCTTCGGTCGTTTAACCCCGTTTAACCCCGTTTAACCCGCAGCCGCAGGCGAGGCACAACAATCGCCGGCCATGCCTCGCCTGCGGCTGCGGGTTAAACGAATTCGAACCCCTTTCGATGTGGAGCAGTACTAAAGTCATTCCGGATCTCCGCCAACTTTGGGGAAGCTTGTGGTGTGGCCGGCGCGGCCGTCTCACCACTGGCGGATGAAACATCAGGCGAGACGCCTGCGCCCCAAACTTGGCGGAGAGCCGTCATTCCCTACGTGGCGCCGCCCTTGACGTCTTCGAGGGCGATGAACTCGACGAATGAATCGGCGCTCTTGCGCAGGGCATCGGCCGAGTTCTCGAACGTCGCGGAGTCCACGGTGAACTTGATCTCGTAGTTGTACCGCCGGCCCATGTAGCGACGCTCCAGCACCGTGATTCGGAACGGCCCGCGCTGAGTCTCGACCACGGTCTCGAGCGCATCGCCGATCGCGCCCTGCCGCACGCGCTGGCAACTCTTGACGGTGCAGTTGGGGTCTTCGCGCTTCAACTGGGCCGGCATCTGATCTATCAATGCTTCCAGGTCGAACGGTTTGGCGGGCGACGCGATGACCAGCAAGTTGTCGTTCCAGATGCCCTTGGGCCGGCCGGTCGCCCAGAACAGGCTTTCGCGCGACAGCGGAAACGACGGGCGCCAGTCGTCGGGGAGCCGCAATCCGAACCGGAATTTCTTCTGGACGCAGAGGCCGTCTTTGGTGATTTCGAGGCCGGTGTCGGGCGCGGTGAACTTGGCGGCGGCGACCGTGCGCTCGAAGAGCGGCCGCACTGCCGCGAAGATCGGGTCGGGCGCGCGAAGCGTGAACGTGTAGAGTTGATGGTGCGAAACCAGCCGCAGTTCCAAGTCGTGGACGGTCGCGCGACCGGGCGGCTCGTAGTTCCACAGCGTCACTAGTTGGGCCCGGTCGTCGTCGCGGCGGAGTTCGTTGGTCGCCAGCGACACGCCGGGCCGTTTCTCGCGCTCGGCGCGCCGGTCGATGCGTGTGCGATACTCGTCGAGGTCTTGCGGCGCGGTGCCGATCTCACACTTGACCGCGGCCAGTAGCATCGCGTCGTCGCTCGGGATTTTGAAGCCAAAGACGAGCGAATCCTCGCCTTGGGCGACCGGCTCCCAATCGGCCGGCACCTGCACGGAAACGCCGTAGGCCTTCACGTCGATCGTGCGCAACCTGGCGGCGTCATCGGGGTCGCCGGCGGCGAAGGCGCCCGCTGCCAGCGCGATGGCCACCGTTACAAGAGTGAGCGAAAGTCGTGGCACAAGTTTGCTTCCTATGAACACAAGCCGACCCAAACCACGACGGGCACAAGGACGGTCGCAGCAGGGTCTGCAGTTTTTTCGGCCGCACGTGCGCGGGCCGCGCACGCCACAATGTCGCTAAATAGCCTTGCACGATTCTGGGACAGTAGCCCGACGCGCCAGCGAGGGA
>DAIOWH010000036.1:0-40089 GCA_036758585.1 Planctomycetia bacterium | reverse complement strand
GGGTTAAACGACCGAAGCCGATTTCAGACCCTATTCAATGTGGCACAGTACTCAGCAAACTCAAGGACCAGGGCAAACAGGAATGTCAGCCCCGCAAGGCCAAAAAATCGCTTGGCAACCGGCCGCGCGGTTGGTCCAATGGACTGGCCGCTCCGAGCTTTGCTGTGCCAGCGACCACTAACCGCAAGGAGAGGTCCATGTCCGCGCCCAGATGGTTCTGTCGTCTGTTGTGTGTTGCACTGCTCGCGACCCTGCTCGGCGGCCACGAATTGGCGGCTCAGTTCGGAGGCGGCGGGTTCGGCGGCGGCGGAGGCGGCGGGGCTGGCGGCGTGAACGCTCAGGGCGTCTATGTCGACGCCGAAGGCGTGCTTCGCACCGTACTGGTCGGTGAGCCTGATGCGGCCATGGAACAACTGCGCCGCGGGCTGCGCGTCGGCAGACCTGCCGGCAAGGTTGCGTCCAAGTCGGCCCTGCGGCACGTATCGCTCGCGAGGCTGGCCCGCGAAGTGCAAGATTGCCTCGAGGCCGGCAAGCGCGTGCCCGACGAACTGCGGTTCCTGGGCGGGATCACGCAACTGCAGTACATCTTCGTCTACCCAGACGAAAAGGACGTCGTCATCGCCGGACCGGCCGAGGCGTGGGAGATGGATGCGGGCGGCCGTGTGCTGGGTCAATCGAGCAAGCGGCCGGTGTTGTGGCTCGACGATTTGGTCACCGCCCTGCGCGTCTTCCCACCCGACGGCAAACGCGACGTCGTCGTGGGCTGCTCGATCAATCAGACAGACGAGGGCGTGCGTCGGTTGAACTCGTACCTGGCAAGCCTCGGTCCGCTCGATCCGCGGCAGGTCAACGCCGCGTTGGTGCAAGGTGTGCGCGACGCACTCGGTCTGCACAACATCGAGGTCTGGGGCGTGTCCGAGACGTCGCGCATGGCGATGACGCTGGTCGAGGCCGACTACCGAATGAAGCTGATCGGCATCGGACTGGAGAATCCACGAGTGCGCGGCCTGACGAGCTACGTGGCCATGATGGGTGCGGGCGACGGCGGCACGAACAAGATGCAGCGCTGGTGGCTCGTGCCCGAGTACTCGGCGATTATCGAGAGTGCGGCGGGCGACGCCTTTGAGTTGCAAGGGCCGCGCGCGAAACTGCTTGCCGCCGACGACAAGCTCAAGGTGTCGGGCCAGGTCATCCGCCAGGACACCGCCAGCGCGACGAACCGTCGTTTCTCGCTGTCGTTCTCGAAGCACTACGAACCGCTGGCCCGCGTCAGTCCGGTGTTCGCGGAGTTGCAGAATGCGTTCGACCTCTTGATGTTGGCCGCGATCGCCCAGCAGCGCAATTGGGTGTCGCAGGTCGCTCCAGACCTTGCCCTGTTGCTCGATGCGGAGGACGGCTACGTGCCCGCGACCTACCCTGCCCCGCGGCATTCCGAGAGCGTCGTGAACACCAAGTGGATCGGCAACAAGCTGGCGATCCCGGTGGGCGGCGGCGTCGTGGTCGAGACGACCAAGCTGTTGAGTTCGCAACTGACCAAGGCCGACGCCGCGAAGCCGAAGGACCGGCGCAACGAAGCGGCCAAGCCCAACGCTCCGCCGCGCGCGGTGTGGCAGGATTGATTCTGTTATCGTGGTGCGCGAGGCTTCGCGGCCTTGCGCCTTCGCGCGAAGTCGGTTCTTTTTCTGGGAGGTGATCAGTTGAGAGCAATTCTTGTAACTTTTGGCTTGCTTGTTTCGTTCGCCATCTATGCCGATGAACCTGGCAAGAAGGAGGGGCCCAAGAAGCACGGAACTGCGAGCAAACATGAGTCAGCGGCGAAGGTTCAAGTCGGTCACAAGGTCCCCGACTTTACCGTGCAAGACGTGGACGGCAAGTCGTGGAAGCTGTCCGAGTTGCACAAGAAGGTGTCGCTCGCGAAACGTCAGCCGATCGTGCTGTCGTTCTGGTGCTCGTTTTGCGGATCGTGCCGCCGCGTCGAGGGCGACCTCGAGAAACTCGCCCAGAGATATCGCGGCAAGGCCGCCGTGTTCGCCCTGGACGCGAGCGCGGGCGAGACGGCCGACGAAGCGACCGAGGCGGCCGAGAAGGCCCACCTGACCTTTCCCGTGCTGCTCAATCCCGACGGCCGCGCGGCCGACATCTTCGGCACCAAGCTGACCACGACCACCGTGGTCATCGACGCCGACGGCGTGCTCCGCTACTGCGGCCAGTTCTCGCACGGCGAACACAAGTACGCCGAGCACGCACTCGACGCCGTGCTGCACGGCAAGGAAGTCCACACCAAGACGACCCCGCACCACGGCTGAGACATCGTACGCAAATGACTCCCGTGTGGAGTCGACATCACCGCGATCGGCCCGTCGTCGGGTCGATGTCGAGGCCTAATCGCTCGTCGGCGTCGGTGTAGAAGAAGAAGCCGTTCATCATTTCGTGAAAGGTCTGCGGGCCTTCGCGCACGGTCGCCGTCGGGTCGGGGTTGTACGGGTTGAACGCCGAGTTGTCGTAGTGGGCGATGCACTCGATCTTGGTGCCCTTCGGAATCCGCTTCGTGCCCGGCGCCCAGCGATAGGCGTGCTGCCAGTCGAAGCTGTAGTTGGGAATGACCAGCAGCGTCTCGCGGGTGCCGTCGGGTTTGTGGGCGACGAAGGTCATGTCCTTGCCGCGCACGTGCATGTGCGAGAACATGCCGACGCCGATCGCGTTGCGGTCGAGCGTGCGAGCGTCGCTGACCGGATGGGCCGCGGCGCCGGCCGAGATCGCGAACTTGGTGTTGTCGAGTCGGATGTGCCGCAGTTCGCGATCGACGACGCCGCGCGCGTACTTGATCCCAACCGCAATCCTGCACTTCTCCGGTTTGCCGGTCGTCACGAAGTGGATCTGCAGACCGAGCGTAGCGCCGGCCGGAATGCGAAACGCGGCGCCCTCGGCCACGGTCAGCGGTTCGCCGCCCGGCACGACGCCGGTGATGAAGTTCGACGCCTTGACGCCCTCCGACGGAACCACGTACGCCATGTTGCAATGATGCACCGTCTTCGGGTTGTCGGGCAGAATCTGCACGCCCTGCACCCACGTGTCGTGCTGGAAGATGTGCGGCAAGACGGTGTACTGATACTTGACGACCCCCTCGGCCGGCAGGTCGTGAGTAGTCAGTTCGGTCAGGACCAGGTCGGGCTTGCCGATCTGCCACTTGTCGTCTTCCGGCGGTAGCTCGAGCGGCGGCAGCTTCGATTCGTCGCCGCGAGCCTTGCCCGACTGCGCCCACTCGACGACCGCGGCCCGTTCGTCGTCAGTAAGTCCGCGGCGGTTCACGAACTCGCCGTGAGCGTCGCTGCCGTACCACGGCGGCATGCGCTGCTCGGCGACAACCTCGGCGATCATGTCGGCTCGCGATGCGATAGCGCTGTACGACGTGAGCGAGAACGGTGCGGCCGTGCCCGGCCGGTGGCAACCGACGCAATGCCTGCGAACGATCGGGGCGATGTGGTCGGCGTACGTCGGCGCGCTCGGCGACGTCGTGCGCTGCGGCCGTGTGATCAGGCAACCGTCGACCGGCGTCTCCGGCACGGCGACGTCGCGGCCGGCCAGCACCGCGTCGATCGCATCCTTCAGGTCGAGTCGCGTCGCGGCAGGCTGCGTGCCGCCGAGTCGGTACTGGTCGTCGATGCGGCCGCGATAGCGCACGACGCGGCCCTCGTCCAGCACGACCACCTCCGGCGTGCGAGTCACGCCCAGCGAACGCGCCGCCGCGGCGTCGAAGTCCTTGACGAACGGAAACTCAGCCTCGAAGCGAATCGCCTGCTCCGCCATCTCCCTGATCGAGTCGCCCGCGCCCACGTTCACGGCTACGAATTGCACGCCTCGGTCGCGATACTCCGTGTCCAGCCGCTTCAGCGCCGGCATATATCGCTCGACCAGCGGGCAGCCGATCGATGTGAAGACGAGAACGGTCGCCTTCTTGTTCGGCAGGTCATCGAGTCTGCGCGGCAGGTAGCGAATGTCCTTGAACGCGAGCCGTGGTGCGGGCGAGCCGATCCGGATCGACGGCGACTCCTGGGCAGAGGCCGGGACGCCGGCGAGAACGGCTGCGAGTGCGATGAGCGGGATGAAACACATGGGCTGATTCCTTTGCGCTGTGGGGCTGTGCCACGGCCGACAGGATACCACAACTCGCGTCGCCGTGCCAAGCGTCAGGCGGCAGTCGCGCGGCGGGGGCGGACGCGGATGTCGAACAGGCTGAAGATGTCCTCTTCGCTCAGGTCCATGTCTTCGGGCGGCTCGGTGCCCGGCACGATCTCGGCCGCGAGCGCCCGCTTGCGGTCGAGCACCTCGATGATGCGCTCCTCAATTGTCTGCGTGGCAACGAACCGCGTGACGAACACCGGCTCGGTCTGGCCGATGCGATGCACGCGATTGATCGCCTGATCTTCGACCGCGGGGTTCCACCATCGGTCGAACAGGAAGACGTACTGTGCGAATTGCAGATTGAGGCCGACGGCGCCGGCGCCATAGCTCAACAGCAGGGCGTGGCAGTTGGGATTGGTGCGGAACTCTTCGATCACGCGGTTGCGGTCGTTCGACGAAAGCCCGCCGTGAAACTCGAGCGGGCCGTAGTCACGTAGCTCGCCGGCCAGTCGGTGCAGCGTGTCGACCCACTGCGAGAAAATGATCGCCTTGCGGCCAGACGAGGCGATCTCTTCGAGGTCGGTGCGAAGCTGATCGAGCTTAGCGCTCTCGCGCGTGGCCGGATCGAAGTTGCAAATCTGTTTGAGTCGCAGGATCAGCTCGAAGACATTCTGAATCGTGATCGAGTCGCCGAGATCGTTCAGTCGTAACACTCCGTCCTGCTCGGCCGCCTCGTAGGTCTCGCGCTGGGCGGCGGTGAGGTCGAGATGTGCGTCGCGGACGAACTTGGGGGGCAACTGGTCGAGCACCTGTTCCTTGAGGCGGCGCAAGATGTACGGCTGGGTCAACTCGCGCAGTCGAGCGGGCGTGGGTACGCCGTAGATCAGCGTGGGCAACACGAACGAGAAGATCGACACCAGGTCCTCGGTGCGGTTTTCGAGCGGCGTGCCGGTGAGCGCCCAACTGCGCTTGCGAGCGAGCGAGCGGACCGCGCGGGCGGTCTGCGACTGCTCGTTCTTGATTCGCTGCGCCTCATCGAGCACGACCAGGTCGAACTCGAGCTTGGCAGCGCTGACGAAGTCGATGTCGCGCGCGAGCAGTTCGTAGTTCACAATCTTGACCGGCAGGTGCGGCAGTTCCCAGAGTGCGTGGCGACGCCGCGTCGAGCCTTCGATCACGAGCGTCGGCACGTCGCCGGCCCAGCCGCGAAACTCGCGACCCCAGTTGCTCGCCAGCGACTTCGGACACACCAGCAACACGCCACGCACCAGGCCGGAACCGAGCAGCATGCGGATCGCGACGATCGCCTGCATCGTCTTGCCCAGCCCCATCTCGTCGCCCAGCAGCGCAGCCGGGCGCGGCACCAGAAACGAAATGCCCTGAGCCTGATACGGAAACGGCTGCGCGGGCAGGTGAATGGCGCGGTCCTTGAGCAGCGTCTCGATCGACGGCTGAAGTGAGAAGAACACGCGGTCGCGCAGCGACAACGCCGGCCCATCCGATTCAGACATGCGGGACGCCGGCGGCCGAGGCTGCGCCGGCTTGGCCGCCGTGTGGGCGGCGGGTCTCGCCTCGCCGATAACCGGATCGGGAAAACGGAACGACCGCGCGCGGCAGCGCAGCGACGGCAATCGTTCGGGCTGCACGCCAAGTTCGCCGAGCATGTCGAGCGTTGCGGCTCGAACCACCGTCGCATCCAGCAGCGAGGTCGCGCCCGATCCGACGCCCATTCGGAGGTCAAGCTGTCTGGCCTTCATGTGTCACGTACTACGCAGCCAACTTGGTTCCGTCTCGCAACAACTCGCGGATCGCCTGCCAGATTCGAATGAACGGCTCGGCCAGATCGAGCGACGGGTTCATTTCGGCCAGCCACTGGTTGAGTGCGTCGATGTCCGAGTCGAACCCGGCGGCCGCGACAAGATCGGGCTTTCGATGTCCGTCTGCCGCACCTTCCGGCGCAAGCACGTCGCTGCGCCGCGCCGAGGCGACGCAAACGATCGGACAAGACGATCGCGCACGTTCGCCCAGAATGAGCGGCTGATCGGTGACGACAAACGACGGTTCGAGCGTAGTCTGCCGCGTGAGCTTGGCCGCGATTAACTCGCCGTAGATGTACTTTTCCAGTTCGGCGCCGTAGAGGATGCGATGCGTGGCCGTAGGGCGCACCGGCGTCGTGTAGTGAAACTCGAGCGGACGTCCGCTCGCCGAGGTAAGCAGGTACCCGCCGATGTACCCAAGCTCGTCGGTCTGGCCGGCAGCCATGAATCCGAACCGCTGATCGGCGCCAGCCCCCTTGCCCGCTGAGCCGGTCCCTGACCGAGACTTGGGTAACGCGATGTGCATCCATGCTCCTCAACAGGCGTAGCGACGCCGGGACGGCCCCTCGCAGGCTCCGAGCCAGTGCGACGACCTTGACACAGGCGCCTGCCCGAATGCGACCGTGACCTCAAGCCCCTCACCCCAGCCCTCTCCCCAGAGGGGAGAGGGAGAATCCCAGCCGCACGTCTTTTCTCCCTCTCCCCTCTGGGGAGAGGGCCTTCTCCCTCTCCCCTCTGGGGAGAGGGCCGGGGTGAGGGGGGCGCAAAGTGCGTCGCGCACCCGACACGGGCCCCTCGTCATTCTGTCGGACACCCAATCATCAGGACTTTAGCGGTTTTACCCAACTTGCGGCTTGCCGTGGTTCTATCGGGCACAATTCAAGTACGCCCGGTTCTCGCGATACGTTCCGTACATCCCGACCTGTGAGCGCGCCGATACGGACACTGCGGGTACAGATCTGCGGACTTGTCGCCTGAATAGCAATCTCAAAGGATTGTCCATGTCTCACGCTATGAACATCGTCAGGGCGCTCGTCGCCAGTGTGTGTGTCACGACTGTTCCGGCAGCCGCGTCCGAGAGCGACGAACCGCGGGCGACGGCCGATCTGCGTGCGAAGCTGCTGGACGATACTTCACTGGCCGCGGCACTCAAGGTAACAGCGTCGCCAGCGCCGATCGTCTTGCAGGCACAGCCCGCCGACGCCGGCGAAGAAGAGGAGGAAGGCGGCATCGCCGACAACTCGTTCCTGATCGAAGAGGCGTACAACCAAGAGCCGGGCGTTGTGCAGCACATCTTCAACTGGGTGCGCGGCTGGTCGTGGGAGGGTGGACGCAGCCGGACGTTTGATTTTGTATTCACGCAGGAGTGGCCGATCCACTCGCAGACTCACCAGTTCTCATACACGGTCCCGCTCAGCACGGCGTTCGACCACCCAGACGGCGAGCCTTCGACCGACGTGGAAGACTTCGACGACGTACTGTTGAACTATCGCTATCAGATGTGGGCAGAGACCGACTGCTGCCCCGCGTTCTCACCGCGGTTCAGTGTGATCCTGCCGACGGGCGACGAGCACGAAGGGTTCGGCACGGGCGAAGTCGGCTATCAGATCAACCTGCCGCTCAGCAAGGAGATAGACGACTGGGCGTATCACTTCAACGCCGGGTTGACGGTAACCCCGAACGTCGAGGTCGGCGTCGCCCCCGCCATCGACTTTGGCGGCCGCACGTTGAACGGCTACAACCTCGGGGCCAGCGCCATCTGGCTCGCGGACAAGGACCTGAACTTCCTGTTCGAGGCGCTCGCGCTGTGGGATGAAGAACTCACCGACGACGGCAGCGAAGATCACACATTCGAGGTCTATCTCTCGCCGGGCGTCCGATGGGCGCCGTACACCAGCGGCAGCACACAGTGGGTGCTCGGTCTCGGCCTGCCGATCGGCCTCACCGAAGACTCGACCGACGTCGCGCTTTTCTTCTACATGTCGTTTGAGCATCCGTTCCGAGAATGCGCCGGGAACTGATCGGCGTCATTGGTCGCCAGGCCCGCGCTCGCGGCGATTGATCACGGTGCGGTGCGGGAACAGAATCCCGACCTTCAGTTCGTCGATCCTCGCAACGCCTCACGCTTCAATGGCGTCGCACTGCAACCGCCGGCCGGCCTTGTGAGCTACCCTGGCCCGCGGCAAACTGTACAATGTCGTCCCTTAAAGGGACCGTGGCTAATCGCACCGAGGACCGAGCATGACCATCAGCGTCCAAGAGTACTTCCGCACCGTAAAACGCGACCGCAAGAAGGAAGTTCGCTACGTCGCAGTGATCAACAAGAACAACTGCACCTCGTGCAACGCCTGTGCGACGATGTGCCCCGTCGACTGCATCTACGAAGTAGTCAGCCCGACGCCGTCGCAGAGTTATCACGCGATCGACACGTCGCGCTGCATTGGTTGCCAGCTCTGCTATCGCATTCCGACCCAGAGCACCGAGCACTGGACGCAGGAAATCTGCCCGTGGAACGCGATCGACATGGTGAACAACCCGAACATGGAGTTGGGCGAACCCGTCCTCTTGCCGTACTACGCCGGCGACGACGAATCGCTGCCGTGGGGCAAGCTGGAGGAGTACGGCTACCAACTCTACCTCAACGAGGAGGTCCGCCTCCTGCCCGACTCCAACGACTTGATTGGCGCGCTGAGCCATTTCGTCGAGCCGAAGTGGTCGTGGGGCGAGAGCACCTTTCGCATGCTGCAGGAACCGGTGAACGAAGGCCCGTATCTGATCTACCGCACGACGCGCGAAGGGCTGGCTGTTCTCAAGCAGGTTTTCTCGAAGTACCAGAAGCTATTCCTAGACTGATCCCGAAACGAGCGACCCTTGGAGTGCGGTGGCTTGACACCGCTTTGGTTTCGGGGCCTCTCCGCGTAGATCGACCCAAAGCGGTGTCAAGCCACCGCACTCCAAAAAATGGTTTCCGAAAACGTCGCACCGACCCAGCTTGTCGTGATCGGCGCCGGCCCCGGCGGTTACGCCGCGGCGTTTCACGCGGCCGACCGAGGCATGGCGGTCGTGCTCGTCGATGCCGACCCCAAGCCGGGCGGCACCTGCCTGGTCCGCGGTTGCATTCCGTCGAAGGCGCTGCTACACGCCGCCCATCTGATTGAGCACGCCCGCGCGGCCAAGTCGTGGGGCATCGACTTTGGCGAACCGCGCATCGATCTGGCGGCGCTGCGAACCTGGAAGTCCGCCGTGGTCGATCGGTTGGCCGGCGGCATTCGCGAGTTGGCCAAACGTCGCAAGGTGCGGATCATCACCGCTCGCGCCCGATTCCTCGACTCACACTCGCTCGAATTGACGCCGACCGCGCCCGCCGAAACCGCCGCGCCGAGCCGGCTCGAGTTCGAGCATGCGATCATCGCCACCGGTTCGTTCCCGGCGGTCCCCCCTGCCCTTGCGGTCCATGACTCGCGCGTGCTCGATTCCACGTCGGCCCTCGATCTGCCCGACGTGCCGCCGCGACTGCTGGTCGTTGGCGGCGGTTACATCGGCCTCGAGCTCGGCTCGGTCTACACGGCCCTCGGCTCGCGAGTCGTCGTGGTTGAACTGACCGATGGCCTGCTGCCCGGCGTGGACCGCGACTTGGTCCGACCCGTCGCTCGGCGACTGGAACGCAGCTTCGAGGCAATCCACTTGAACACCTGCGTCGAGCGGCTCGAAGCGGAGCCGGCCGGCATCGTGGCCCGGCTGCGCGGCGAGGGCGTGCCGGCGGCCGAGCCGTTCGACCGCGTGCTCGTCGCCGTCGGCCGGCGCCCAAACGCCCAGCAACTGGGCCTCGAAAACACTCGCGTGCAGTGCGATGCCCGCGGCTTTGTGCAAGTCGACTCGCAGCGGCGCACGCACGACCCCGCCATCTTCGCGATCGGCGACGTCGCCGGCGAACCGATGCTCGCGCACAAGGCCGCGCACGAAGCCAAGGTCGCCGTCGACGCAATCACCGGCGGCAGCGCCATGTTCGGCCCCGCGGCGATACCGGCCGTCGTGTTCACCGATCCCGAAATCGCCTGGTGCGGATTGACCGAGACCCAGGCCGCCGCCGACAATCGGCCGGTGCGCATCACTCGATTCCCCTGGACCGCGTCCGGCCGCGCTCAAGCGATCGGCCGTACCGACGGACTGACCAAACTTGTCTTCGATCCCGACTCGCAGCGGCTGCTCGGCGCGGGGTTGGTCGGCGCGGGGGCCGGCGAACTGATTGCTGAATGCGTGCTGGCGATCGAACGCGGCGCGACGGCGCCGCAACTTGCCCACGCGATTCACCCGCACCCGACCCTGTCCGAATCCATCGCCGAGGCTGCCGAGGCGTTCTCTGGATTGACCACTCATCTCTACGACCCGCGACGCGGAAAGTAGGAGGAAGCCATGCTGCTCGTTCGCTCGCTGATCAGCCTAGCGGTTCTTGTTCAGGACGCGCCGACCAAGTCGGTGCAGCCGCCGGACGAAGGCGCCGCGGTCCAGACCTCTCCGCTGGCTGAGTACTACGGCTTCCTGCCGATCGAGCTGTACAAGATCGACTCGGGCATCGCGAACCTGATCGCCAAGGATCTGAACGGCGACGGCCGCATCGACCTGGCAGTGATGAATCACTCGAAGGCCCGCATCGAGCTGCTGTTGCAGAGGCCGGCGGGTGCGGCGGCGCCGCCCGCGCCGAAGGAAACCACGCCGAATGAGATCGCCAGCGACCGGCGACTCGAACAGAAGAACATCCCGGTCTCGAAACAGCTCGTCGGCCTGGCGGCCGGCGATTTCGACGCCGACGGGCGCTGCGACCTCGCGTATTACGGCACGCCTGGCGAACTGATCGTGCTGTTGCAGGACGCCGCGGGCGGCTGGTCGCGGCGGCGCAGTTTCGATATTACCGACGGGTCGCCGGCCGCATGGACGCTCGACGCGGGCGACCTCAACGGCGACAAGCTGGACGATCTGGCCCTGATCGGCGCCACCGACCTGTACGTGCTGTACAACCGCAAGTCCGACGGGGCCGACGCCGGACTGGCCGAGCCGGTCAAGTTCCCGTTCAGTCAGCCGAACATGTCGCTGTTGCGCATCGTCGACTTCGACGGCGACGGACGCGACGACGTCACCTACACGGCTGACGGAGACGAAGACACGCTGCGCGTGCGCTATCAACTGGCCGGCGGCGAACTCGGGCCGGAGGTCCGCTACGCTCCGCCGCCGCTGCGAGCACTGACCTTTGCCAACGTCGACGGCAAGCCGGGCAGCGAGTTCCTTTCCATCGAACGTCAGTCGGGCCGGCTGATGATTCACGGCCTGGCTGACGTGGCCGACGCCGAATCACCCGTCGGGTCGCTGCAATTCCACCCGCTGGGCAAGCTCGGATCGAATCGCACTCGCGGTCTGGCGATCGGCGACTTCGACGGCGACGGCAAGAGCGACGTGGTGGTGTCCGACCCACAGGGCGCGCAACTGATCTGGTTCGCGCAACAGGGCGGCGGGCTGGGCGCGGGCCGCCCGTTTCCAGCGATGGCCGGGTCGGGCGAGCTGCGCTCGCTGCCGGGCGCGAAGGGCGCGGCCGACGAGCTGCTTGTACTCTCGGTCGCGGAGAAGACGATCGGCCACGCCCGAATTGAGAATGATCGCATTGGGTTTCCACAGCCGCTCGCCGTGGTCGGCGACCCGCTGTCGATCGACGTGGCCGACATCGACGGCGACGGCCGCGCCGACGTGGGCTACACGGCGCGGCGCAAGGAAGGCTCCGGCCGCGATCAGTTGGTCATCCGCTGGTTCCGCCGCACCGACGACGATTGGCAAATCGGGCGATGGGGCGACGCCGAGGAAGTGGTACTCGCCGGCACCACGAACCCCAGCGGCCTGCGACTGGTCGACGCTAACCGCGACGGGCGCATCGACTGGCTCGTGTTCAACGCCAGCGGCCCAACTCAAGTGCTGCTCGCCGACGCCACGGGCAAGCCCGTGCCATCGTCGCTTGCCGGCGCCGGGCTGGCGGCCAGCCTCGACCCGGGGTCGGTATTCACCGGTGAACTGGACGGCCCGACGATATTGGTCTCGCAACACAATTTCACGCGCGACATGGCGGTCGGCGCCGACGGCCGCTGGCGGGCGCGCGATCAGTTCAACGCGCCCAACCTGAGCGCCAAGATCGTCGCGGCCGTGCCATGCGACTTCGACGGCGATGGATCGCCCGAACTCGTGCTGGCCGACGTCGCCTCCAAAACGCTGCTCATCCAGAAACGGTCGGGCGCCGTCTACAAGCCGTGGAAACGAGTCCGTCTCGGCGCGATCGAGTTGAAGATGCTGACCACGGCCGACCTGAACGGCGACGGCAAGAAGGACCTGGTGATTGCGGGCAACGACGCGCTCGCGGTGGGCTACACCGCATCGACCGGCCGGCGACTGGTCGAGCGGGCGAACTACGAGACGATGGTGCGCGACGCCGCGCTGCGCGATCTGGTGGCCGCCGATCTGAACAACGACGGCCTCGCCGACGTCGCATTGGTGGACACAAGCCGGCACTTCCTCGACATCGTGCAGGTCGGCCGCGACGGCCAGATTCGACCTGCGCTGGCATTTCAGGTGTTTGAGGCCAAGAGCGCCGGCGGCCGCGAGGAGGGCGGCGTCGAGCCGCGCGAGATCATCGCCGCCGACGTCACCGGCGACGGCCGCACCGACCTGGTGCTCATCGCCCACGACCGCATCCTGGTCTATCCCCAGGATCGGGGTCCGGACCAGGAGAAGGCTGCGCAGAAATAGCCCCTTGCCGGACCGTTGGCGTCGACCTTTGCCGAGCTTGCCCGCAATCGTCTGGAACTGTTCGAGTGCCGTCTCCAGATCATCGGCGATTTCTTCGGCGAGCAAGTCCGGCTCGGGCAGGTCTTCGGAATCTTCGAGGCTCTTGTCCTTGAGCCAGAGATGTCGAGATTCACTTTGTCGCGTTTCAGGAGTTCGTAATAGTCAAACACTCGCCAGCCGCCATCGGGATTCGATGGGCTCCACGTCGGCGTTCGTTTGTGGCGGCTGCCCGGCTTGAAGCATTCGACGAACTCGTCGAGGTCGGATCGCTTCAGCGGATTGGTTTTCAGCGTGAAGTGGTCGTGGCCGCCGGTCGTTTCATGGCCGCCGACATGATGCGCGACGGCAGCGCCAGCGGCAAGCCTGTTAGCAGGCAACCATCAGCTCGGCGGCGGCTGTTCGGGGGACCGCACATTGGTAGACAATGCGGTTGCCGATCTTGCCTGTGGCACGGGTCGCGCCGCAGTGGCGGAGCGTGTACGCGGCCTTGCGCGCGAGCCACGCGGGACAGTCGAGTTCGTGGGCGAGCTCGGTTGTGGTGAACATGGCGGGCAGGTCGGCCGGCGTCAGGCTCAGCAGGTCGGTCGGCGTTTCGAGCCGGTGAGACGCAATCACGCGAAGCAGCCGGCGATCGTGCAGGCGATAGTTTGGCCCAAATCGACGCCGTCGCTGGCGACGTATGCGGAGTTCCTCTTCCTCGATCAGAACCACGTCGATCGTGAGATTCGGGTGCGGGAAGACCCTAGTGAAGTGGACCAACTCGTCGAAGACATGGACGAGGCGGCCGCGCTTGGGACTTTGACGCGGTTTGCCCCAGACGTCCGTGCGCGGGTCGCCCCAGCGGATGAGCTTGCGCTGGGCGATCGGTTTGACCACCAGCACGCGGCCATGTTGTACGAGGTCGGCGACCTTGTGACGGATGGCCGATAGCGAACTCGCCTGGATCTCAACCACGAGGCCATGTTGCAGCACGTCGGCGCGGTAGCCGCGCACGACCGCCTCGGTTTGCGAACCGTGGCCGCCGTAGAGTTGCTTCAGCGAACGGTGCAGCGAGGTTTCCATGGAGAGGGGTCAGTGGTCAGCGAATGAGCACGCGCGAGCCGGGCACGGAGCCGGACTTCTCGATCAGCATGTCATAGAGTTCCTCGACGTCATCGTTGAGCATTCGGATACAGCCACGGCTGGCCCGCCCGCCGATCGTGTCTGGCTCGTTGGTGCCGTGGATGCCGTAGCCCAGGCCGATGCCGATCCAGCGTGTGCCCAGCGGATTGGCCGGGTCGCCGCCGGCGATCTTGCGTCGGTCGATCGCGTCGGGCCATTTCGTAGGGTTAACCTGTTTGTCGAGCACCACGTTTAGCCCAGTCGGCGTGGGCGTGTCGGCACGGCCGACTCCGATCGAAAACCGCCTGACGAACTTGCCTCGCTGCAGGACGGTGAGTTCGAACGCCGCAGGTTCCACCAGCACGTCGAACGGGCCTTCGACGAACCGCAGAGTCTGCAGCGCACGCAGGCGTCGTGGGTCCGAGATGCCGTTGAGTCGAGCGATAAACTCGGGCGGCACGTGAAACGGCCTGGCCAACTTGCCCAGCGTGTCGCCCGGTTGGATTTCGTAGAGCTGACCGTCGGTGAGCACCGAGTGCGATCGCATCAAGTCTGTTGCCAGCGGCTCGAGACATTCGGCCAGCCGCAACCGCTGTTCGGATGTCAGGCGATGTCCGAGGTAGAGATCCGAGAGGAGGTCGCGCGCCTCGACGGGCTGATCGCGCTCAACGAGTACGCTGGCTTGCTTGAGTGCCGCGTGCAGTCTCTCGTTCGAAAGGTCGGCCGACGGCGCGGCGGGAAAGCCCGGGATCGACTTGGCCGGCAGCACCAACAGCGGCGACCGTGTCGGTTCCGGCTCGATCGCTTCGGTCGCCCGAGCATCGCCGCGGGTAGTTTGCGGCGACGAGTCGGCGGGGCTGGGTGATGCCGCATCGACAGGCGCTGACGGTTCGGCGATCTGTGGAACGGGGGTGGGTGAATCGTTTCGCGGTGCGATCGACAGTTGTACCGGCCCGCAGATCAAGAACGCGCCGAGCGCGGCGGCAAACACAACGAGGACTATCAAACCCTTGCCCATGAACACAGCCTCTCCCGTAGGTCTATCGGCACGACGGGAACCTGAGGTTGACTTCGCAGTGAAGTGAGGCGGCCAAAAAAATATGGGCGGACTTGGCCAGGCGTCGGGGTACCTCGGCTGTATGAGACCCCCGTGAGATTCCCTTCTCGCACACCCCGACTCCGGTCTTCACCGGTCGTCGCCCGCGAGCGTCCTATCTCGCGGATCATCGGCCAAGCCGCCCCAGGTGCCGAAGAACGGTTCGCTAGAAGATTCTTGAGCGGGAACATAGCGAGTTTGCGTGTTATGTCAAGCGCACAATGTTCGTCGCCGCGCGGCGAGACTGGAACTCGGGCGAACGATTGACTTGCACCGAGTTGCCGAGCACGTGCGGACGTTGAAAATGTCTGCCGCCGCGCGGCCGAGCCTTGTAGAATGCACCACTCAATCGAACGCTGGAGCAACTAATGAAAGCGCTTGTGAAACGCAGAGCCGACCGCGGTTTGTGGTTGGAGGACGTACCAACCCCGGAGTTCGGCATCAACGATGTGCTGATCCGCGTCGACCGCACTGGCATTTGCGGCACCGACTTGCACATCTACAAGTGGGACGACTGGGCGCGCAAGACCATCCCGGCGCCGATGGTCGTCGGTCACGAGTTTGTGGGCGAGGTTGTCGCAATCGGATCGAATGTGTCCGACTTCCAGCCGGGCGAGCTGGTCAGCGGCGAGGGGCACGTCGTGTGCGGTCGGTGCCGCAATTGCATGGCCGGCCGGCGGCACCTGTGCAAGGACACGAAGGGCATCGGCGTAAACCGGCCGGGGGCGTTCGCCGAGTATATCGCGCTGCCGATGACCAACGTCTGGCACCACGACCCATCCATCGACCGCGACGTGGCCGCGATCTTCGACCCGTTCGGCAACGCCGTTCACACCGCCCTGTCGTTCGACGTGCTGGGCGAGGATGTGTTGATCACGGGCGCCGGCCCGATCGGCATCATGGCCGCGGCGGTGGCGCGACACGCCGGTGCTCGATTCGTCGTGATCACTGACATGAATCCGTACCGCCTCGACCTGGCCCGCAAGATGGGTGTCACGGTGGCGATCGACGTGCGCGAGCGAAATCTGCGCGACGTGCAAAGCGAACTCGGCATGCGCGAAGGTTTCGACGTAGGGCTAGAGATGTCGGGCAATCCGGCCGCGTTTCGCGACCTGCTCGCCAACATGTGCCACGGCGGCAAGATCGCCATGCTCGGCATCCCGGAAAAAGAAATGGCTATCGACTGGAACACCGTGATCTTCAACATGCTCACCATCAAGGGCATCTACGGACGCGAAATGTACGAGACGTGGTACAAGATGACGGTGATGATCCAGAGCGGCCTCGATCTGCGACCGGTCATCACGCACCGCTTTCACGCACCGGAGTTCGAGAAGGGTTTCGAAGTCATGTTGTCGGGCCAGTCGGGAAAGGTGATCCTGGATTGGCAAGGGCTGGACTGAACGTGAGGTAGACAATGTCTGTGACGAACGACGCCGACTATCTGCACAAGCGAGAACGCATTCCATGTCAGGTCTTTCCACACGCGCGCGACGTCAGCCGCGCGGTAGCGACGCAGATCGCAGAACTGATCCGATCGCGCGCGGCCGAGGGGAAGACCTGCGTGCTCGGCCTGGCCACCGGTTCATCGCCGATGAGCGTCTACAACGAACTGGTGCGAATGCACCGCGCCGAAGGGCTGTCGCTCCGAAACGTCGTGACGTTCAACCTCGACGAATACTACCCCATGCAACCGGGCGAGCTGCAGAGCTACGTGCGGTTCATGCGAGAGCACCTGTTCGACCTCGCCGACATTCCCGCGGGCCAGTGGCACGTACCCGACGGCACGATTCCGGCCGAGCGCGTCCACGAGTATTGCCGCGAGTATGAGACTAAGATCGCGGCGGCCGGCGGAATCGACTTTCAGATTCTGGGCATTGGCCGGACCGGCCATATTGGCTTCAACGAGCCGGGTTCGGACGAGGCCAGTCGGACGCGATTGATCGCGCTCGATCGCGTCACGCGGATCGACGCGGCGAGCGATTTCTTCGGCGTCGAGCACGTGCCGCGCCGCGCGATCACAATGGGCGTGGGCACGATCCTCGATTCGAAGCGCGTCGTGCTCATGGCTTTCGGCGAACACAAGGCGGGGATCATCGCCCAGGCGGTCGAAGGGCACGTGACGCCGAACCTGCCGGCCAGCTACCTGCAGCACCATCGGAACGCACAGATCGTATTGGACGAAGCTGCGGCCCAGGGACTGACGCGATTCCGCTGTCCCTGGGTGCTGGGGCATGTCGAATGGGGTTCACCAGCCGACGACGCACGACCCGACCCGAAAATCCGCAAGGCGGTTATCTGGCTCGCGCAGCACCTCAAGAAGCCGGTGCTGAAACTGACCGAAGGCGACTACAGCGAAGAGGGGCTGCAGGACTTGCTGGCCGAGTACGGATCGGCCTACGACATCAACCTTGCCGTCTTTCGTCACTTGCAAGCGACGATCACGGGCTGGCCTGCGGGCAAACCCCCACACGCCAAGCAACCGGGCGACCGTCCACAGCCGTTCGACGATATCTTCCCCAAGCGCGTGTTAGTCTTTTCGCCGCATCCGGACGACGACGTCATCTCGATGGGCGGCACGCTGATCCGGCTGGTCGACCAGGGCCACGACGTACACGTCGCCTACCAGACGTCGGGCAACATCGCCGTGTTCGACGACGACGCGATTCAATTTGCCGAGTTCGTCGCCGAGTATTGCGAGTCGTTTGGCGCGGGTTCGCCGCGCATCGCTGAGCTCGAGGCGCACGTCGACGAGTTCCTGAAACACAAGAAACCAGGCCAAGTGGATAGCGACGTGGTTCAGCGGATCAAGGCGCTCGTGCGTCGCGGCGAGGCGCGGGCGGCGGCCCGGTCGTGCGGCGTATCGGCCGAGAAGCTGCACTTTCTCGACATGCCGTTCTACGAGACCGGCCGCGTACGCAAGAAGCCGCTCAGCGAGTGGGACATTCAGATGATCGCGGACCTGTTGCGCCGCGTGCGACCGCACGAGATCTACGCGGCGGGCGACCTTTCCGATCCGCACGGCACGCACCGCACCTGCCTGAGCGCCGTGTTGCAGGCGTGCGAACGCTGCCGCAACGACGACTGGTATTCGGTCTGCGAGGTCTGGTTCTATCGCGGCGCGTGGCAGGAGTGGGAGCCGCACGAGATCGAGATGGCCGTGCCGCTCAGCCCGCTGGAGGTCGAACGCAAACGCACCGCGATCTTCAAGCACGAGTCGCAGAAGGACCGAGCGCTGTTCCCCGGCCCCGACATGCGCGAGTTCTGGCAACGTGCAGAACAGCGCAACGCCGCCACCGCACGGCTGTACGACGCCCTCGGCCTGGCCGAGTACGAAGCGATCGAGGGGTTCGTGCGGTGGAACGGGCGGCTCGATGGAATCTGACGGCTGATTGCGGAATGCGGGTTCGATTGCGAAATGTTGGGCCTGGCCTATGAACGCGTTCTTGCCCGCCCTGGTGCTTGTCGCGACAGGCTCGCCTTCCTTGGATCCCGTGCTGGCGAGGTTCGAGTTTCGCGAGCCGCACATGGGCACCGAGTTTCGCATCGTTCTGTACGCCACCGATGAGGCGTCGGCGTCGGCAAGTTCACGGGCCGCCTTTGCACGAATCGCTGAACTGGACGCCAAGCTGAGCGACTACCGCGACGACAGTGAACTGCGTCGGTTGTGTGCGCGAGCCGGTGGTCCGCCCGTCGAGATCAGCGAGGACCTCTTCTTCGTACTCGCCCGAGGCCAGGAACTAGCGAAGAGGACCGACGGAGCGTTCGATATGACGGTCGGACCGGTCGTGCGGCTGTGGCGGTGGGCGCGTCGAACGCGACAGTTGCCGGACGCAGATCGACTGGGCGCCTCAATGGAACTCGTCGGCTACGAACTGATGCGACTCGACGAGCGAGCGCGTACCGCCGAACTGCTCCGCCCGGGCATGCAACTTGATTTGGGCGGGATCGCGAAGGGCTACGCCGGCGACGAGGCGATTGCGGTGCTGGCGAAGCGCGGCATCACGCGGGCGCTGGTGGCCGGATCGGGCGACATCGTGGTCAGTGGACCGCCGCCCAACCAAGCCGGTTGGAAGATCGGCATCGGGCCGCTCGATCCGAGCAGCGATGAAGCGAAGCGTCTTGTGATGCTGCGCGACGCGGCCGTCTCGACTTCGGGCGATGCCGAGCAGTTTGTCGAGATCGACGGCAAGCGGTACTCGCACATCATCGACCCCAAGACCGGCATTGGCCTTTCCGAGCGCAGCAGCGCGACGGTGATCGCTCGTAGGGGCATCGCAGCCGACAGCCTGGCAACGGCGGCGAGCGTGCTCGGTCCCCGGCGGGCCATTGAACTGATCGACGCGACGGAGGGCGCCGCGGCCTACATCGTTCGCGCGGGGGACCGCGGGGTTGAGGAATTCAAGTCGTCCAACTTTCCGACGCTTGCGCGCCCGTAGAGCGAGCGGCCAGACCTAACGAGCCGGCGCCGTGCACGACGTGGTGGTGAAACTGTGGCGGGCGAAACCGAACGACGTGGGCTTGCGGTCCTCGCAGCCGGCCTGGAACGCACGCCACGCCGCCGGCCAGTTCCAATCGCCCTCGGTCAGTTGGGTCAGCACCAGCAGCTTCTTTGTCTCTTCGAGTTCGGCAAAGCTGAGTCCATCGGTCTGGCGAACGACGTCGTCCACCGAGAGACCTGCCACCACGTCGGCGTGCCAATGTTCGACGATGAGCCGGCGACGCAGATCGGCGTCGGGCGCGGCAAACTGCAGCGTGACGTCGATGCGACCGGGACGGTAGAACGCGCGGTCGAGTTCGGCGAGTCGCGCGTTGGTCGCGAAGATGTAGACGACGCCATGCCGAACGTCCATGCCGTCCATCGCGGCCAGGAACGTGGAATGATCGGCGGTGTGCCCGACTGCGTCGCGGTCGCGGATCGCCATGTCCAAATCATCGAAGACGACAACGCCAGGCCGATCCAGTTGAAACAGGCTGTGGGCGCGGCCGTTCTCTTTGGCGCCTGCGTACTCCTCGGCGTTCACCGACCGCCACTCGAAGCCGTGGCGCGAGCATTCCGAGCGCAGCCAACGGCAGGCCATCGTCTTGCCGTTGCCCGGCTCGCCGAGGAGTAGAACGCCTCGCTTCTGGGGCACGCCGTAGCGAGCCAGCCGCTGGCAGCCATGGCGCAGGAATCCAATCGTGTTCTCCCAGAGCCGGCGGCGATCTTCGTCGTGCATGACCGGCGCGACGCTGCGTTGGGCGCGACGCAGTTGCGTGCGCAGGAAGCGGTAGAGTCGGCGATAGTCGGCGGCCGGAACCGCCCAGAACCGATAGACTTCGTCGGTGTCATAGGTGTCGTAGGGCGCGATGATCTTGGCGACACGTAGCGGGGCGCCCGCGGCGGTGCCCGCAGTCAGCGCGTACAGTTCCATGCCGACGGCCACTTCGCGCCCGGCGCGTCCGCCCTCGAAACGAACCACGGGCGCAGCGCCAGCGAGACCTGCCCTGCCCACCACGCGAGCGTGTTGGCGAAGCAGTTGCTCCATGGTCCAATCGAGGTCGATCGCGCGCACAGGCTCGCCCAGTGCCTCTGCGGCAGATCGCAGGCACTCTTGATGATCAAACTGGTGCTGTCGAAGCGTCATGCAGATGGGACACGAGCAAGCGGCGGGCGGTTCGCCCGGGGACGGAACGCCGGCGCAACAAAAAAAGCCCGCGCGTCTCCGGAGAGGCGCACGGGCGCAAAGTGAATTCCGGCGATAACCTACTCTCGCGCCAAAGGCACTACCATCGGCCCAGGAGGCTTAACGGCCGTGTTCGGAATGGGAACGGGTGTGACCCTCCTGGTAAGGTCACCGGAAAATCGTATGCAGGCGACATTGAACGCCTGCACACGCGATTCGGGAATCAGAGCGACGGCGTCCGGCGGGTCAGGCAAAACGGACTTGTCGGCCCGTCGTGACTGTGGCTCTTCGTGGCCGCTAACCCGCCTCGTCGCGGCCTGGCGGACACGACTCGTTCGTCGTTGTCGCAGCAGGCCGTGGTTCACGAGGGTTTCGCGGGTCTTCGCACGGTGGTGCGGTCAACACCACAGGGACGCCGTCGCGTCAAACGCGATTCCTGGAACGGCAGCAGATACGAGTGGCGACTTCTCCGCGATCTTACAAACGAAGTCTGAAGGTCAGGAAGCGGCGACGAATCGCCGCGCCCAGCTCTCGTGGAGAGCAAAGAATCACTGTGGTCAAGCAATCGGCTGTTAGTACCGGTCGGCTGAGACGGTTAACCCGCCTTACACCTCCGGCCTATCGACCTGGTAGTCTTCCAGGAGCCTTCAGAGCAAATGCTCATCGAGACCTAATCTTGAGGAGGGTTTCGCGCTTATATGCCTTCAGCGCTTATCCTGTCCGGACGATGACTACCCTGCGGTGCCGCGAGCGCGACAGCAGGAAGATCAGAGGTCCGTCCGCCTAAGTCCTCTCGTACTATAGGCAAAACCCCTCAAGTCTCGTACGCCCGTACTCGATAGGGACCGACCTGTCTCACGACGGTCTGAACCCAGCTCACGTACCGCTTTCATTGGCGAACAGCCAAACCCTTGGGACCTTCTCCAGCCCCAGGATGCGATGAGCCGACATCGAGGTGCCAAACCGCTCCGCCGCTATGGACGCTCAGGAGCGATAAGCCTGTTATCCCCGGAGTACCTTTTATCTGATGAGCGACGGCCTTTCCATCCAGCACCGCCGGATCACTAAGCCCCACTTTCGTGTCTGGTCGACTTATGGGTCTCCCAGTCAGGCAGTCTTATACCTTTACGCTCTAAGGCCCGATTGCCAACCGGGCTGAGACTACCTTTGGGCTCCTCCGTTACCTTTTTGGAGGAGACCGCCCCAGTCAAACTGCCCAATTAGCATTGTCCTCCTGCCGGATTCACGGACAGGAGTTAGAACCCAAACGCAACAAGGGTGGTATTTCACATTGCGGCTCCTCCGATACCAGAGTACCGGCCTCATAGCCTCCCACCTATACTACGCATGCAACGTCTAAGCACAGTGCTAACCTACAGTAAAGGTTCACGGGGTCTTTCCGTCGTAATACGGGAACGTGGTATCTTCACCACGACTGCAACTTCACCGAGTCGCTCGCGGAGACAGTGCTCCAGTCGTTACGCGATTCATGCAGGTCGGAACTTACCCGACAAGGAACTTCGCTACCTTAGGACCGTCATAGTTACGGCCGCCGTTTACCGGGGCTTCGGTTGCGAGCTTTGGGGATTGCTCCCCTGACCCTCTTCCTTAACCTACCGGCACCGAGCACGCGTCAGTCTCTATACATCCTCTTGCGAGTTAGCAGAGACCTGTGTTTTTGATAAACAGTCGCTAGAGCCGATTATCTGCGGCCCCATCGAGCCAGCGACGTATTAATATTCACTGACCCAACAAGGCTCCCCTTATCCCGAAGTTACGGGGTCATGTTGCAGAGTTCCTTCGCGAGCGTTCTCTCGAGCGCCTTAGGATTCTCACCTCGCCTACCTGTGTCGGTTTTAGTACGGACATCTCTGATTGTCCCTAGAGGATTTTCTCGACCAGCTTTCGGATCACTTCTGGATCGTAAATGCCATCGCGATGACTCTGTCCATGTCGCGGCGGTTTTGCCTACCGCTAGGACTCGGCCACCGACGCCCATTACTAACCGGGCGATGACCCTACAACTGGCTTCCCCCCATCGGTCCAAACCTTTCAGAGACGGCGCAGGAATATTAACCTGCTGTCCATCGTCTACGCCTTTCGGCCTCGACTAAGGAACCGGCTAACCCTGGGCGGATTTCCCTTCCCCAGGAAACCTTAGGCTTTCGGCGAACAGGATTTTCACCTGTTTTATCGTTACTCATTCCGGCATCTTCACTCGTGCATCGTCCAGTGGTCGTTTCCGTCCACCTTCGACCTAGCGCACGACGCTCTCCTACCGCGTGTATTTCTACACACCCGCAGCTTCGGTTTCGTACTTAGTCCCGTTCATTATTGGCGCTGAAATGCTCGACCAGTAAGCTATTACGCACTTTTTAAATGGTGGCTGCTTCTAAGCCAACATCCTGGCTGTCATCGCACTTCAACTTCCTTTCGCACTTAGTACGAATCTGGGACCTTAGCTGGCGGTCTGGGTTCTTCCCCTCGCGACCACGGAGCTTATCCCCCGTGGACTATCTCCCGTGCCTTGTACACCGGTATTCGGAGTTTGGTTTCTCAGAGTAGTCGGGTAGACCCTCAAGAGAATTCAGTCGCTCTACCCCCGGTAACAACTAACACGAGGCATACCCTAGAGTATTCTCGGAGAGAACGAGCTATCCCCAGGTTTGATTAGACTTTAACTCCTCCCCACAGATCATCCCCCAGTTTTTCAACACTGGTGAGTTCGGTCCTCCATGGGGTATTACCCCCACTTCAACCTGTCCATGGGTAGATCACCTGGCTTCGCGTCTACGGCCGCACACGGACGCCCTATTCAGACTCGCTTTCGCTGTGGCTCCCCGCCTGAAGCGGTTAACCGAGCGTACGACCGTAAGTCGCCGGATCATTATGCAAAAGGCACACGGTCACACATTCCCGAGGCCGAAGCCTCGAGCATAGTGCTCCCATCGCTTGTAGGCGGCATGGTTTCAGGTTCAGTAACCTCCGCTAGTAGCGGTTCTTCCCATCTTTCGATCGCCCTACTTAGTTCACTATCGGTGACCAGGTACTACTTAGCCTTGCAGGATGGACCCCGCGGATTCAGGCCACGTTCCACGTGTGTGGCCCTACTCGGGAACTGGACGGGAGAGTCGATTCCTTCGCATACGCGACTGTCACGCTCTATGGCTCAACTTTCCAGAAGATTCTGCTCGGAACGACCTTTGTAACTCCCTGGTTCTGCACCGGCTCAGCCCCACGACCCCGGCCAGACTTACTCCGGCCGGTTTAGGCATAATCCCCGTTCGCTCGCCGCTACTAGGGGAGTCTCGGTTGATTTCTTTTCCTCCGGCTACTGAGATGTTTCACTTCGCCGGGTTTGCGATGCCCCGACTATAGATTCATCGGGGATCAATTTGGGGATCTTGGGATCAAAGCCCGTTTGGCGGCTCCCCCAAGCATTTCGCAGCCTTCAACGCCCTTCATCGCCTCCTGGTCCCAAGACATCCACCATGCGCCCTTAGTAGCTTGACCACAATGATTCTTTCCTCTCACACGGAGCGGACCGAATCAGTCAGCTACATTTTGTGTGGCCAGGCACGTTCGCCTGACGCACACGGGTGAGTCGGGCACAAAGCCCAACCCACCAGTAACGATCCTATGGCCCTCTCAAAAGAGCTTTTGTGGAGAAGTCACAAGACTTCTGACGCACCCGAGTAAGCGGCTTGCTTGCGCACGCCTTCCACACGAGCCGCGCCATCATCTTGGCTACCACTCGTATCACTGCCGAATTGTCAAAGAACAACTCTGGCCCAAGATGACCAGAAGTCGAGGCACGTCGTCTGTTGCCACACTTGCTGCGTTACTTCCGCAACGTGCCGCGACTTCTACTCACCTTTCGGTCCGACTCAAGAGTTCGGCAAGTTACCGGCCGATCTCTGCGCTGTCAACCCCGCTACGCGGGCCAACCAAAAAAATCGTGTCTGGTGGAGATGACCGGGATCGAACCGGCAACCTCCGGCTTGCAAAGCCGGCGCTCTCCCAGTTGAGCTACATCCCCGAGTGGGCGCACCAAGAGTCGAACTTGGGACCTCAGCTTTATCAGAGCTGCGCTCTAACCAACTGAGCTATGCGCCCCAACCTTGCCTCGTTCAAGCTCAAGTCTGGCGGCCCAGTTGGCCTTAATCCGACCGCCGCATTCCTCGCAGGACACCAAGCTCCTGGTGCGTTCTCGTCAATCCAACAAAAAAGGCCAAACTTCTTGGGAAGGTTTGGCCCCACTGCACCGCCGAGGGTGTCGCGTAGGGCTGCTATCGGAACTCCGAACCCGCCTTTTGTGTTTGGATTGCCACCGAGAATGTTCTCCTGGGACTGTTCTCCAAGAATTCAGGCTGGTCAGATTCTAGCCGTCACAATCGGGCTGTCAACGGGCGTTCTTGAGAAAAAAACAACCGCGAGGGCTGGCGTCTGGTACGCCGCTAGCCGCCGCGCTGCAGCAAAACGACCGACGTATCATCATGTCGCCCTTGGCCCCCCGCGTAATCGCGCGACGCGATGAACAGCGTCTCCATGGCCTGATCGAGCGGCAGTTCGGCCGCCGCCTTCATGGCGCCGACGATTCCCTCCAACCCAAACTCCTCGTGCCGATCTGTCCCGTCTGGAAACGCTTCCGAGAGGCCGTCTGTGTATAAAAGGATGCGGCTGTTCGCAGGCACCGGATGCCGCAACACGTCATAGGGCAACTCCGAGGAGATGCCCAATGGCAGTCCGCCGTCGACCTCGGTGCCGATCGGACGGACCTCGTTCGTCGTCAGATCCTGAATGAGCGGGACATTGTGCCCGGCCGACGTCCACTCCAGCATGTGGGTCCGCGTATTCAGCGCACAGTACAGCAATGTGATGAATCCACCCTCGTCTTGAATGATGTTGTGTTCGCACAGCCGTTTGTTGACCTCGGTCACAAAATCGGCCGTGTTGGGATACAGGTTCTCGCGGATCATGCGTATGAGCGTGTGCATGGTCATGATCAACATGCACGCCTTCATACCGTGGCCCGACGCGTCGCCGACGAGTAGGACAAGCTCGCTCTCACGCAGACTGAACACGTCATAGTAGTCGCCGCCTGCCAGGACCACGGGCGTCGTGCCGATCACCTGAATCTGAGACGGCTCGTACCGTGCCACGACTTCGTAGCCGCGCGGCGCGACGATGCTGCGTGGAATCACGGACTCCTGAATGCGCCGCACCGATTCGATCTCTTGCCTCAGCCGTTCAGCCAGTCTGCGCGTGCGTTCGGCGACGAACGCCTCGTGCGCCGCGCGCAGCGTTGGCATGAGGAGAAAGATGTAGTCGCCACCTGGGTCGCGCAGCAGATGCGAGTTCAACCCGATGGCTACGAACTGCGCCAGTTGAAAGATCTCCAGCGGCCGCGCCGCGGCCAGAATCGGCGTGTCTGGCAGCAACGGCCGTAATCGCCCGAACATCTGCAGGCACTCTTCCGGCGTCGGGAACGAGACGGCCAGCAGTGCCACGTCCCAGGTTCCGCTGGCGGCGGCTCGTTGAAAGGCTTGTTGCTCTGTAGTGATCGTCGCGCGATTGTCGTCGACGTTCAGATACAGCGCGATCAACTCCGCCTCTTTCGCGTTGTCCCAGCCCACCAGAATCTGCATCGCGACTCTCCGTCAGGTCTTCTTGCTCTTGCGGCCGGCCAAATACTCGCGCAGGAATTTCCCGGCTACGATCGTCGCCTGGCTCGGCGGATCATTCGGACCGCTCGGCGATTCTCGCCTCCGAAGCAGTTGGGCCGGCAATGGTCCCGGCAGGATAGTCGTCATCGCCGCCGGGTCCAGCACCTTCTCCTCGGCCTGATTTGCCTCGCGCAACAGCCAACCCAGGTGACAATCTCCGGGCCGTTCCACAGGCGAGTCCGCATCGAACTCGACTCGGAACTCGAGCGGCCCGATGCGCAGCACGTCGCCGTGGTTCACGGTCATGGTTCGCGTGATCCGCTCGCCGTTAAGGAAAGTGCCGTTGGTGCTCTTAAGGTCGCGCAACAGCACCCGGTTGCCAAGCCGCGCGATGGCACAATGGAACTTGCTCACATCGGGGCTGACCGGGCGCAAGTGGCACGTATCATCGCGTCCGACGACAAACTGCGTGCGTGGCAGCGCAATCTTCTCTCCGCGATGTCTGCCGCCCACGACCACAAGATTGACCTGCATGAGTCCTCCTTGGAGGCCATCGCTACTTTCATTGCGTCGGCATTATAATGTTGCCCGCCGTCGACACGGAAGGACTCGACCATGGCGTTGACCGCTGAAGCCTTGACCCGCCGCAGCTTTCTCCAAACGACGACCGCCGGCTTTGCGCTCGGCGGTCTGGCCGGTCTCGGCATCGATCTAAGACAGCTGGCCGCGGCTGTTCAGAATCTCAAGATTGCCGGCAGCCGCGCAGTGCCGAGCGTCTGCCCCTACTGCGCCGTCGGCTGTGGGCAACTCGTCCACGTGCGCGACGGTGTGATCGTCAACATCGAAGGCGACCCCGATTCGCCGATCAACCGCGGCACGCTGTGCCCAAAAGGTGCGGCCACGTATCAGCTCGTCGTGAACCCGTTGCGGCTCACGAAAGTGAAATACCGGCCGCCCGGCGGCACCGAGTGGCAGGAAAAGCCGCTCGACTGGGCGATGCAGCAAGTCGCCCAGCGCGTGAAGGCGACGCGCGACGCAACGTTCGCCGAATTCGCCGACGTGCCGGGCCCCGGCGGCGAGACCATCCGCAAACGTGTCAATCATACGCTCGCAATCGCCTCGCTCGGCGGCGCCACCATGGATAACGAATGGAATTACGTCCAAGCCAAGCTGATGCGAGCGATCGGCGTGGTCTTCATCGAGAACCAGGCGCGGATATGACACTCCTCGACGGTGCCCGGTCTGGGCACTTCGTTCGGCCGCGGCGGCGCGACTACGTTCGCGGCCGACCTCGTCAACTCAGACGCTGTGCTGATCATGGGATCGAACATGGCCGAGTGCCACCCGGTCGCGTTCCGCTGGGTCGTTCAGGCGAAGACTCGTGCCGATCGGCCCTGCGTCGTGATCCATGCCGACCCCCGGTTCACGCGTACGTCGGCGCTGGCCGACATCTACGCGCCGTTGCGAGCGGGCGCCGACATCGTGTTCCTCGGCGCGATCATTCACTACGTGATCGAAAACGAAAAGTACTTCAAGGAATACGTCGTCAACTACACCAACGCCCCGATGCTAGTCTCGCCTGATTTCAAGGACACCGATGAACTCGACGGCGTCTTCTCCGGATTCGACGCGGCGGGCAAGCGGTACGACGCGCACACGTGGCATTATGCCAAAGGCTCGGATGGTCAGGTGCTTCGCGACGCGACACTCCAGCACCCGCGCAGTGTTTTTCAAATCTTGCGACGCCACTTCGCCCGGTA
Source organism: Planctomycetia bacterium (assembly GCA_036758585.1). GTDB lineage: Bacteria > Planctomycetota > Planctomycetia > JALXBF01 > JBGPMX01 > DAIOWH01. The sequence continues at coordinate 12,039 of DAIOWH010000036.1, read as the reverse complement.
CACGCCCGAAATGGTCGAAGAAGTGTGCGGCACGCCGAAGGCCACTTTTCTCCGCGTCGCTGAAGCCCTCACCGAAAACTCCGGACCCGACCGCACGTCGGCGATCTGCTACGCCGTCGGCTGGACGCAACACACGACTGGCGTGCAGATGATCCGTGCCGCCGCAATCCTGCAACTTCTGCTCGGCAACATCGGCCGGCCCGGCGGCGGCATCCTCGCGCTGCGCGGCCACGCGACGATCCAAGGCTCGACGGACATCGCCACGCTCTACAACTTGCTGCCCGGCTACCTGAACGCGCCGAGCGCGATCAAGAAACATGACAGTCTCAAGGACTACATCGCGACCGAAACGACCTCAACCGGCTACTGGGCGAACTTCCCGAAGTTCATCGTCAGTCTGCTCAAGGCCTGGTTCGGCGAAGACGCTCGGCCGGACAATGACTTCGCTTTCGACTACCTGCCGAAGACTATCGGCGACCATTCGCACCTGCCGATGTTCGTCGCGATGGCGGAGGGCACGATCAAGGGCCTATTCGCAATGGGGCAGAACCCAGCCGTCGGCGGGCAGAACGCATCGCTCCAGCGCAAGGCCCTCGCAAACCTCGACTGGCTCGTCGTCCGCGATCTCTACGAAACCGAAACGGCCAGCTTCTGGAAAGACTCACCCGAAGTGGCCCGCGGCGAACTCCGACCCGAAGACATCAAGACCGAGGTCTTCCTGCTTCCCGCCGCGGCCGCCGCGGAAATGGACGGCAGTTTCACGAACACGCAGCGACTGGTGCAGTGGCACGACAAGGCCGCCGAACCGCCCGGCGACGCACGCAGCGACATCTGGTTCACCGTGCATCTGGGGCGATTGGTCAAGGATCTGTACGCCGACAGTCACGAGCCGCGCGATCGGCCAATCCGCTCGCTCGTCTGGAGCTACGTCCAGGTTGGACGAGTTGAAGGAGTTGAAGAAGTTGAAGGAGCAAGAGTCACAGCGAAATCTGGCTCTGCTGCTTCATCTTCTTCAACTCCTTCAACTTTCTCCAACGAGCCACCCGCCGAAACGATCCTTCGCGAGATCAACGGGTTCACCGTCGCCGACGGTCGGCCCGTCGCGGGCTTCCAAGAATTGAAAGACGACGGCTCCACCGCGTGCGGCGGCTGGGTCTACTCCGGGGTTTTTGCCCCAGACGTCGAACATCCGCTCGGCGAAAACCGCGCGGCAAACCGGCAGGGCGACGATTGGCTCAGCCTCGGCTGGGCGTGGTCGTGGCCCGCGAATCGCCGCATCCTGTACAACCGCGCCGCCGCTGATCCGGACGGCCGGCCGTGGCCGAAGGAAGCACGGCTCGCGCGCGAAAAAACCGGCGGCAAGTTCGTCGGATATGTCTACTGGCAGCAAGAGGATCAGGCAGTCGGCAGTCGGCAGTCGGCAGTAGTTTCCGGCCCTCAACGCTCCACGCTCAACGCTCAACTTTCTCCCGGCCGCTGGATCGGCGTCGACGTTCCCGACTTCCCAGTGACCAAGCCTCCCGACGCTGCTTCCAAAGCCGGCGCCACCGGTATGGACGCCCACGACGGCCGATCGCCCTTCGTCATGAAATCGGACGGCAAAGGCTGGCTGTTCGCGCCGACCGGTCTCGTCGACGGCCCGCTGCCCACGCATTACGAGCCGTACGAATCGCCGATCGAAAACGTCGTCTACCGTCAGCAGTCGAATCCGGTCACGAAAGTTTGGACCGTGGCTGGCAACGAATACGCACCCGTCGGCTCGGCGGAATTCCCCTGCGTCCTCTCAACCTACCGCCTCACGGAACATCACCTGTCCGGCACGATGAGCCGTTGGCTGCCATGGCTTGCCGAATTGCAGCCTGAACTCTTCGTCGAACTTTCGCCGGAACACGCGGCCGAGATCGGCATCGCCAACACCGACTGGGTCCGCATCACCACGCCGCGCGGCGCGATCCGAGCCAAGGCACTCGTCACGCGCCGCATCCGACCGTTCGCGATCCGCGGTAAGACGATTCACCACGTCGGCCTGCCGTGGCATTGGGGCTACAAAGGCATCTCGACCGGCGACGTCGTGAACGACCTGTCCGCGCTCGTCGGCGAGCCGAATGTTACAATCCACGAGGCCAAGGTGTTCGTGTGTCGCGTGGACAGAGTTCCTAAAGATCTCATTCCCCGGAGCAACGGTGTCAGGCGAGAAGCGTAACGAACCTGAGCGATATGCCGAGCCGATCAACCACGGCGAGGTGCCGAGCTTCGATCCGAAACCGGCCGCGCGGCTGGCGGCCAGCATCCTCAAGAATGCACGGGCCAACTTTGCGATCATCGGCCGCGTTGCGATGTGGACCTATTTGCCGCCGGAGCAGCAGGAGTTTACCAAGGACTTGGACTTGGCCGTGTCCACCGAGCACATTGCGGCGGTCGTAGCAGAAGTGCGGCGGCGAAAACTCAAGTACCATCAACTCTCGATCGGCGGCATTGCTGTACGCGACGGCGAACGAAAGATCGACTTCATCGACCGGCGGCTCTACCACGCTGCGTTGTTTCGAGAAGCCATCGAAGCGGCTCTGCGTGACGGACGCGTCGTGTCAGTCGGTCGCGTCAAAATGCCGCTCGTCTCGGCCGAGTATCTGGTCGCCATGAAAATGGTCTCGGGCGAACCCAAGGACGATCGCGACGCGAAACGCCTGCTGGAGCACGTGAAACTGAATTACGCCGCGACGCGCCGCATCGTCCGAAAGCACTTAGGCCCCGCTACGGCGGACCGCCTCGACGTGTTCGCCCGTGAGGCCGGCCGGCCCGAAGTGCCGCGACGGCGAAAGTACGAGTCGTGATGCTCTGGAGTGCGGTGGCTTGACATCGCTTGGATTTTCCGAAATCGCCAGACGAAAACAAAAGCGGCATCAAGCCGCCGCACTCCAAAACCGGAGAACAGAAATGACTGCAAAAGAGATCGTCGCTGAACTCAAGTCGCTCGGCAACGACGGGTACAAGAAGGTCATTATGACTCACGGCGTCAAGGAGCCGGTCTACGGCGTCAAGATCGAATACATGAAGGAGATTCAGAAGCGAGTCAAGCGAGACTATCAGCTCGCACTCGATCTTTTCGACACCGGCATCTACGACGCGATGTACCTTGCCGGCCTCGTTGCGGACGATGCGAAGATGACCAAGAAAGACCTGCAGCGATGGGTCGACAATGCGAAGAGTCCCGCGATCGCACAGTTCACAGTTCCGTGGGTCGCGGCCGAAAGTCCGCATGGGTGGGAACTCGGACTGAAATGGATCGAATCGAAGAAAGAGGACATCGCCGTCGCCGGCTGGGCGACGCTCGCGAGTCTCGTCGCGATCAAGGACGATGCCGAACTCGACCTCGACGAATTGAAGAGGCTGCTCGATCGCGTCGCCCGGTCGATCCATGAGCAACCGAATTGCGTGCGCTACGTGATGAACAGCTTCGTGATCGCCGTGGGCAGCTACGTGAAATCGCTCACCGCCCACGCGCTCAAGTCCGCGGCGAAGATCGGCACAGTCTCGGTGAAACTGCCCGGCTCGTGCAAGTTGCCGTCGGCCGCCGAGTACATCAAGAAAGTCCAGGCCCGCGGCGCGATCGGCAAGAAGCGACGGACGGCGAAGTGCTGACAACCTGCGACTTACGGCAGCGCGTACTGACTTGTGCGATAGCACAATCCCACGTCTCACGGTACATTCTGCGGGTCCCAGCCTGGAGGAAGGACCATGATTGTCGGTTGTCCCAAGGAGATCGTGTCGGGCGAGCGCCGCGTTGCGCTCGTGCCCGACCTGGTCGCGAAGCTGCGCCAGGCAGGCCTCGACGTGGCCGTTCAGGCGGGCGCGGGCGAAGCGTCCGGGTTCCTCGACGCGGCCTTCGCGGAAAAAGGGGCGCGAGTCGAGGCCGACGTGCTGCACAGCGCCGACATCCTGATCAAGGTGCAGCCGCCCACGCCGGATGAGGTCGCCCAACTCAAACCAGACGCAGCCATCATCAGTTTCCTTCAACCGTACTCCAACGCCGCGACCATCCGGGCGCTGGCCGATCGCCGAGTCACCGCGTTCGCCATGGAACTGATGCCGCGCATCACCCGCGCCCAGCCGATGGACGCGCTCAGCGCGATGAGCACCGTCGCCGGCTACAAGGCCGTGCTGATCGCGGCCGGTCGGCTGCCGAAATTCTTCCCGCTGCTCATGACCGCCGCCGGCACGATGAGTCCGGCCCGCGTGTTCATCATCGGCGCGGGCGTCGCCGGACTGCAGGCGATCGGCACTGCGCGGCGGCTCGGCGCGGTCGTCGAGGCCTACGACACGCGACCGGTCGTCAAGGAACAAGTCGAGAGCCTTGGCGCAAGGTTCGTCGAACTGGCCATCGAGGCGAAAGACGCCCAGGACAAGGGCGGCTACGCCAAGGCCCAGTCCGAGGACTTCTACAAGAAGCAACAGGACCTGATGGCCAAGGTCGTCACCGGCGCTGACGTCGTGATCCCCACCGCACTCGTTCCGGGCAAGCGGGCGCCGCTGCTCGTGACGGAAGAAATGGTCGCCGGCATGAGGCCCGGCTCGGTCATCGTCGATCTGGCGGCCGAACAGGGCGGCAACTGCGCGCTGACGCGACCGGGCGAGGAAGTCGTCCGGCACGGCGTCACGATCATCGGCCCATTGAATCTGCCCAGCACGATGCCGCTTCACGCCAGTCAGATGTACTCCCGCACGGCGACGAACTACCTCAACCATCTGATGAGGGACGGCAAGCTGCAACTGGACCTGACCGATGAACTCACCCGTGGCCCGCTCGTGGCGCATCAAGGCGAAGTCGTTCACGACGTCGCCAAGGCAACGTTGAGCCAAGCGGCGAACCAACAAAGCCAAGCCTGATGCACCACGGCAGCCAATCGGAACGGGAGTGCGGCGGGTCGAACATCAAGAGGACTTACGATGAGCGCTGAACTGGAAATCGGTCTGTACATCTTCATGCTCGCTGGGTTTGTCGGCTACCACGTGATCACTCGCGTGCCGCCGCTGTTGCACACGCCGCTCATGTCGGCGACGAACGCAATGTCGGGCATCTCGCTGGTCGGCTCGCTAATCGTGGCGGGGGCGTCCTCGGAACTGACGCCAAGCAGTGTAATGGGGCTCATCGCGGTCGCCTGTTCATCGACGAACGTGGTCGGCGGTTTCCTGATCACCGACCGTATGCTGCGGATGTTTCGCAAGGAGGAGGCCCAAGCCGCGCGCACCTGGCACGCGCGGTTCACGACGTGCGTCCTGCTCGGCCTGACGGCCCTGGTCGTCGGCTCGCTCGCCGTGTTGTACGTGTTCGTCGACCTGCGGCATCAGGCGCTCAGCTTCTTCTACATCATCTCGGCCGCGTTGTTTGTACTGGGTCTCAAGGGCCTAAGTTCACCGCGTTGGGCGCGGCTGGGCATGTTCCTGGCCGAGTACGGCATGTTGCTCGCCGTGGTCGGCACGCTGTTCGACCCGGCCGTCGAGAGCTATCGCTGGATCGTCGGCGGCGTTTCGATCGGCGCCGTGGTCGGCGGTCTGATGGCCTGGTGGATCCCGATGACCGCCGTGCCGCAGCGCACCGCGTTCTCGCATTCGCTCGGCGCCCTGGCGGCCACGCTGATCGGCGTCTCCGAGTACTTCTGGCCGCGCGAAGGCCACGAACTCGGCCGCGTGCTTATGACCGCGCTTGGCTTCGAGGTCGTCATCGGCGGCCTGACGTTCACCGGCAGCCTGATGGCCGCCGGCAAGCTGCAAGGCATCCTGCCCGGCGCGCCGATCACGTACAAGGGACAGAACGCATCGAACATCGGATTGTTGACGGCGGTGATCGTCATGCTGATCGGGTTCGTCGTCGTGCTGCCACACGGCAGCCCGTGGTTTCTGGTGATGGTCGCCCTGGCACTCGTGTTCGGCTTCCTGCTCGTCATTCCGATCGGCGCCGCCGACATGCCCGTGGTGATCTCGCTGCTCAACTCCTACGCCGGGCTGGCCGACGCGGCGATGGGCTTCGTGCTGATGAACAAGATTCAGATCATCACCGGTTCGCTCGACGGCACCTCCGGATTCCTGCTCTCGCTCTTGATGTGCCGCGCGATGAACCGCTCCGCGTTCAACGTGCTGTTCGGGGCGTTCGGCAAGATCGAGGCCGAGACTGCGATGCCTGGCGCGGACGCCGACGGTCGCGGCACCGTGCGGAGCATCCAGCCCGACGAGGTGCCCGTGCTGTTCGACAGCGCCCGATCGGTGATCATCGTGCCCGGCTACGGCATGGCCGTGTCGCAGGCGCAGCACGCCGTGGCCGAACTGTCCAAGGTCCTGCTCAAGCGCGGCATCGATGTGAAGTACGCGATTCATCCGGTCGCGGGCCGCATGCCCGGCCACATGAACGTGCTCCTCGCCGAGGCCAACGTGCCGTACGATCAGTTGTACGAGATGGAGCAGATCAACCCGTACTTCGGCGAGGCCGACGTCGCGCTCGTCGTCGGGGCCAACGACGTGACGAACCCCGCCGCGCGCACCAACCGCTCCAGTCCGCTCTACGGCATGCCCATTCTCGAAGTCGACCGGGCCAAGTCGATCATCGTCCTCAAGCGCAGCATGCGGCCCGGCTTCGCCGGCGTGGACAACGACCTGTACTACGACCCCAAGTGCATGATGCTCTTCGGCGACGCCAAGGACAGCCTGACCAAACTGTTCAGCGTGCTGAAGTGAGAATCGCGGTCTTGCGGCGTCTGGGGGCATGTACTAAATTTGATGCAAATTCAGTGCGAGGAAGGAAAACAATGCTTGACTTGGCCAAGGACATCGAGTCGCTCAGCAACTTCAAGCGACGGACGTCAGAGTACCTGGCGCGGATGAAGCGGTCGGGGTCGCCGCTGGTGCTCACCATCAACGGCAAGGCGGAGCTTGTCATTCAGGACGTTGCCGCCTACCAGAAGCTCTACGAGTTTGCGGATCAAGAGGCATCGCTGGACTTCTTGCGAAAAAGCCTCGACGACGTCAAGGAAGGCAGGACTCGCCCGATGCGACAGTCGCTGAAGTCGCTCGGACGGAAGAAATGAAGTATCGGGTCGAGATCACCGATACGGCCTGGGCAGAACTGCAGGCTGCCTACGAGTGGCTTACGGAGCGTGCTCCCGGGGCGGCGCGACGATGGCGCGACAGCCTGCTGCAGGCCGTAGCCAAACTTGAGTCCCATCCCGGCCGCTATCCGCTTGCACCCGAGAGCGATTACCTTGGCGGCAATGTGCGGCAACTACTGTATGGCAAGCGGCGCGGCGTTTATCGCGTGCTTTACCGCGTCGATGCGGACTGTGTGTACGTCCTGCGCGTACGACACGGCGCACGTCGATTCCTCGGGGAAACATGAGACGCTGGGCGCCGGCGTGATCCACCCGCACGTTTTGCGTCTTTCGCTCTCGCTCACGGATCGCCGACACCATCTACTGCGTGATTGACCGAGTGCCGTACACCGACCCGCGGATCGGAATGCCGGCGGGCAGTGGTCGGGCGGCCACAGCGTAGCCGCGGTCGGCAAGGTGATCGCGGAGTTGGCGAAACGCTGTGAAGCTGTCGGGATAGGTCCAAATCGTCACGGCGAATTTGTTCGGGCTGTGCCGCCGCAGCACCGACTCAAGCTGCGAGTCGTCTCGCACCGCCGTGTCCACCGGCTCGCCGCGCGTGTGTTGCACGGGCACGATCTCCCACTCGACCAATCGGCCGCGGAAACTGCCGGCGCCGTAGAACAGCGACTGGGTGAACGGCATGTCCTCGCGCGCCACGGTGAACTGCAGGCGGTAGGGACCGACCGGGCCGACGTCGCGGCTCGACCGGCCGCTCGAACGAAGCTCCGGCTCCATCTCCTTGCCCATCGCTCGCGCCCGGTCCATCAGGACCGTCACGTCCACCCACGACACTCGGCCGCCCTTCAGCTCTAGTTGGATTTCTTCGAGATCGACCGGGCGGCTCACCGGGGTGTGGTGCAGTTCGTTGCGCGTCTTGGCGATGGCCCCAGTGCGCTCGTCGACTTCGCGACTGAGCGAAACGAGGCGATCGCGCATGCCGATCAACTCGTCGGTCTGCGATTGCAAATCGCCACGCTCCTGGTCGATCAGCTCGGCCAGCCGAATCGACGCCGGTTCGGCCGCCGCCGAAGTCGCTTCCAGGTCGGTGAGCGCCGCCGACTTCGCGGAATGCGTCCGCTCCGTCCGATCCAGTTGTCGCTCGCGTTCCAATCGCGCCACGTCCAGCGCCTGCACGTCGGCGCGCAACGCGGCCAACTGCCGCTGTGACTCGGCATCCAACTGTTCCTGACGCGGCGGCGTACGCGACACGCGCAGGCCGACTAGCACGATCAGAATGATCAGCACGCCGACCAGGTTCGCGGTCACGTCCAAGAACGAATCGGAACCGAAGGCTGGTTCGCGGCTGGTTGCCCTGCGTGCCATGTGTTACTCCCAAAACCTCTCGGCCATCTCACGAGCCAGCCCGACGGGTTCCGTCGTGCGGCCCAGGAAATCGCCGGACACGGCGGCAGGCCGATCGTCCCAGACGATCTCGTGCGAGACGGCCGCCGAACTGCCGGCCAGCGCGATACGCATCCGGTAGTAGTTCTCGATCGCATCGGGCCGAACGTGGAAATGCAGCTCCGGTTTCCACCAGAACATCGCGCCCGACGGACCCCACCGCACGACTTCACGCTCGACCTCAGCCATTAGCTCGGCGACAACCTCGTCGGTCCGCCGCTCGCCGAGATGAACAACCGCACCGGCCGACCCGACGACGCAGTAATCGCTCGCGCAAACGATCTCGATGCGCCTCGCGATCGGTATCCGTCGCCCTGCCCCGTCGCTGCCGGGCAGTCGCCAGCGGACCGGTTCGTCGCCGTCGGCCGGGTGCGTAGCGTTGCTCGCAATGGTCGCTCGCGCCGCGGGTGAGTCCGTGCGGTGCGCCGAACGGGTGGCGTCACGCGCCGCGTCCGCCGTATCGACGGGCGGCGACTGGGCCGTGTCGACGGTCTGCGGCGGCGAGCGGGTGGCCGCGGAACCGTCGATCGAACCGGTCGGGTCACGCAAGTGCGCAGCGCCGATTGGTTCGGATAACTCGCCCGCGGAGGCCAGGCCGCTCGGCTGCCGACCACCAACTTGCCCGGTCACCTGCGTCGCCTCGTCGTTCGAACGCATCGCGGCGGGCGGCGAGTTGGCGTCGCTTGGGCCGGCCACAGCGTGCGGGGCCATACCGCTGCTCGGGCCAGGCTCGCCGATCGGATTGACCGGGAGGGCGGCGATCTGGCTGCGTCCTTGCGAGTCGTACCGCGCTCGCCTGATCGCCGCGATCGCTAGCATGCGAGCCTGCGGGTCTGGATCGGGAAACTGCAGCGCCCAGTTCGCCTCAACCAACTCGTAGCCGAACGGCACCGCGGTTTCGTCCAGCGACTGCCGCGCTGCGTAGAACGGTCGAACACCGTCGGGCCGCACGAGCAACAACGGATACGCGGCAGACACGCTCGCCGGCTGGTCGGCGTCTTCGCCCTGCAAGCGTCGCGTGTGGTAGGCGCCGAGCGCGCGCACGGCGCGGGCGAGCGCGTTCTCGCCCGGCACTTCGGCGTCGAGCATGGTGAGCGGGATCGCCACGGCCTCGGGCTGCAGAATGACGCCGTCCTTGGTGCATTCAATGAAGATGGGGCGCCGGACCGTGCCGTTCGAGCCGGGATGCACCACAGGGATGAAACTGTTGTCAGTGGCGAGTTCAATTGCGTTGAGGCGTCGGCGGTTGGTTTCGAGCGTTGCAAGCTGCCGCTGCACCGCAGCCAACTCGCGAGCGATCTCGCCGCGCCGACGCCGCGACTCGTCCAGCTCACGTTGTGCCGCCTGCAGCCGAGCCTGGTCGCTGCGCGTCTGCTGGTCGCGCCGCACCAGCGCCTGATCGACCGATCTTGACTCGCGTTCGGTCGCCCGCAGTCGTTGCTCGATCGAGGCAATTTGTGCCGTGAGCACATCGCGGCGCGATGTGAGCGCCCGTTCGTCGCCGCGGACCCGGTCGAGAACCTGGGCCAGCGCGGAGGCCAGGTTCTGGGCCGACACCTGCCGGCTGATGCTGAGCAGCAACAGCACCAGCGCCCCCATCGTCGAGACGAGCACCGCCAGGAAGGGGAAGAGCGTCACCGGCGACGAGGACGAGCGTCGTCGCGATCGCTTCATGCCGCAGCCTCCAGCGGCCGATCGTGCGGTCCGAAGGCCGGCGTCAGTTGCACGCGACCGAGCCGGGCCGTGAGCAAGTGGGTTGCCGCCGACAGGCTGTGAATCGCCTCGTCGAGCGCCTGCACGTGCGCGATCGTCGCAAGGTTCTGGTCGAGCGACTGCTGCAAACTAACGAGCCGACCGTGATCTGCGAGCAATCGTGTGAGCAACTCCGTCTGCCGTTTGATCGCATCGTGATGTGTGGTCATGTGCGTGGCCGTCTCAGAGGCTGTTCGCTGCCAGAGTTCGCCCGATGCGTTCATGCTGGAAAGGAAACGTGCGAACTGCGTGTCGTGTTCGATCGCGTTCTGCTGCGCTGCATCGCGGGCCTCGCTGATCCACTCGCGTCCGACTTCGCGCAGCAGGTCAAGCGTCGCCGACTGCGCGTCGAGCATCGCTTGCTGGCGCTTCTGGATGTCGGCGTACTGGTAGGTTTGGTCGGCGGCCAGTTGTCGGCCGACCAGCCCAATCTGTTCGACGATGCCGCGGGCGGTGTTTTCGATGGCCGCGACTTGCGACTCGCCGACCTGCTCGATCGCCCGCGTCCAGAGCTGACCTTGCTCGCGCCATGCGTCGCGCGTCGCCTGCATGACTACGTCGGCCACGCCTTCGATCGCGTTCAAGAACGCTTGCGTCTCCGGCGCGTTCCGCTCGAAGCGGTGCAGCACGGCGTCCTCGACCGCCTTGTCTACGGCGCAGAGTGCCGACCGTTCACCGCGCTCGACCAAGAACTTCGCGAGCACGATGCCCATCGACAGCGCTAGCGCAAGCGCCGTTGTGTCGAACGCCACGGCCAGGCCGCCGACCACGTCGGAGAGCGAATTCTGAAGCTGATCGGGCGTGATGTTGGCGATCGCGATCGTGATGCCGACGACGGTGCCAAGGAAGCCGAGGATCGGAATCGCCCACGTGATCGTGCGCACCAACTCATAGCTGCCGTCGAGTTCATCGGCGTCGCGTGCGGCAAGCGATTCGAGTCGTTCCTCCAGTCCGTCGGCCGATCCTTGCTGAGCCACGTAGCCGAGCGCGTCGGCCAGACGACGCGCCAGCCATGTGTTGCGCGTGGCCACAGGCAACTTGGCGATCACGTCAAGCACCTTGGGCAACTCGGCCACGCGGACCGCTCGGTCGAGCGGCACGGTCGCCAACCCCGATCGCGTCACGCGGCGTTCGGCCACAAGCCGCCAGCCCTTCCACGCCAGCGCTGTCATGCCCCAGAGGAACAACCAGGTCGTCCACTGGCAGATCGGGTGTCCGCAGAAGTAGCGATAGGTCATCGTGCCGCGTAGCGACGGGTCGGTCACGAAGGCATAGAACGCCGCCGTAAGACCCAAGCCAACCAGGAACACGCCCAACGGCGCGAACCTGTGACGACCCGCGACCTGAGTCGGAGCAATCCCTTGCATGGCCGAATCCCTCGTTTCGATAGTAGTTCGGAAGACCGCGGCAGCTTGGGCGCACGCTGATACGGGCGCAGCAGACTGCGTAAACCTTATCGGTTATTCCGACCTTGCGGGTTGAGTGAATCCTGCCGAGGTGTGTGACATGTAGCCCGGCCCCCGAAGTTGAGCTGTTTGTTCGAGGTCTCGATGGTGGAGTCGTCGCGTGTGGAAGCCTGATTCGCCCCCTTGGCGCCGAACGGCGGATTCGTCAGCGTAGTGCAGGCGGCCCGCCTGCAATGTCGTCAAAGGAAGCCGCAGGCGAGCCGCCCGCACTACAACTTCCTTGGGGGCGTAGTGCAGGCGGCCCGCCTTCAATGTCGTCAAAGGAAGCCGCAGGCGAGCCG
>DAIOWH010000035.1:0-40149 GCA_036758585.1 Planctomycetia bacterium | reverse complement strand
TCCACTGCGGTGGACTGGACCTCAAACCCAGCCACTGAAAACCCAGAAGAACGTTAGCTAGAAACGTTCTCTGTTCACGAACAACTTGCCTCTTCTCTTTCGTTCCTAGCCTCTTCTCTTGTTCCTTTGCCTCTCACCGAATTGCCTCTTCCCTCTTGCCCGCGTCCCTGCTTCGATTTCTTGGCTCGCGCGATGTCCTGTCGTGCGAGCCAAACCCGGGTTTGCTTAAGCACCGGTTTGGGAAAGCACAGCGCGTGCCGTCTGGTGGTTCACCGTCCAGGCGAAGGCAGATTCCAGGCTCGACTCTGGCTGATGTCCGTCGCAAGTGACTTGTGCATGCGACGATGAGTTGATTGAGGCCGTCGATTGGCGAATGCACCGATCGAATGTACGAGTGCGGGTGAGGTGCTGAGTGCGAGGCGTGTGATGCCGCTCTGCAACGCCGTCAACGCAACATGGGGATTGTTCACATCAAGGAGGCGGGTGCGGCAGAGGGCGGCTAAACCGACAGGCGACTCTGCGGCGCCGCTCGAGACGCCGCAGAGTCGGCGATCACCCGCGGGGTGCGGGTGACAAATGTCTATTCGCACTTGTCGGGAGCACGGAAGTGAGCGAACGAGAACTCGATCGGGATGCAGTCGCAGTGATCGGGCTGATCGTTGAACGAGGAGCCGGAAACGCGAGCGGCGCATGCTCGGATGCCATCTACACAATACGATTGGCTCACGGCGCCAAACGCCTCGGCCAGGTCTTCAAGTTCCCCGTTGATGGATGTGCTCAGTGCGCTGAGGCCAACGACGGTGCCCAGCGTTGCGATGGTCATGACCAGAACCAGTTCGGCGGAGATAACGGCGCCGTCTTCCTGGCTCCACAACGAACGGACGGTGGCGACGAGGGTGCTCTTGGACATGCGGCTTCCATTCATGAAAAGTGGTCTTGGCGCCCTTTGGGTGGGGCGAGTGGCGATGGAGAAATGCACGTCAAGTGCCAAACGCAGCGCGAGCGAGAAACCGCAGGCAACTCGCGAGATTTGCCTGGAAAAACCGCTCCCGCGCGGAGCTACGCGGCATGGCGTGTTGGGAGATGTTGCCTGAGCGCATCGTCGCGCTGTTGACTTTCCGCTACGTCGACGGAGCGGCGCCCCAGCCGCCGCCGCCGGGCGTGCGTATTTCGAGCACGTCGCCCGCCTCGACGCGCAGGTGGGTCGCGCCAGGCAATTGCTCGGTCTCGCCGGTCGCGCGACGAACCAGCACATTGCGGCCAGCCGCGCCAGGCTGCGCGCCGGCAAGCCCATACGGTCGCGTGGTGCGCCGCGACGTGAGCAGCGAAACTTCGAGCGGCTCGATGAATTCGATCGCGCGGATTATTCCGTCGCCGCCCTTGAACCGGCCTGCGCCGCCGGATCCGCGCCGAATCTCGAACCGACGAACGCGCACCGGGTAGCGAGCCTCCAACACCTCGGGGTCGGTCAACCGCGTGTTCGTCATGTGCGTGTGAACCGCATCGGCCCCAGCGAACCCTGGCCCGGCGCCCGCGCCGCCGCAGATCGTCTCGTAGTAGCCGAAACCCGGCCGACCACCAGACGCAGACCGACCGAAGATGAAGTTGTTCATCGTGCCCTGGCTGGCGGCCACGACGCCGAGCGCGCCGAAGATCACGTCGACCACACGCTGCGACGTCTCGACGTTTCCGCCCACGACCGCCGGGCAGCGTTTCGGGTCTGCGTCCGCGGGCGGGTTCAACAGGCAACTCGCGGGAAGGCGAATCTCGATCGGGGCCAGAATGCCTGCGTTGAGCGGGATCGCCTCGTCAATCAGGCAGCGAAAACAGTAGATCACCGCGCTCGACACGATCGCACTGTTGGCGTTCAGGTTGCCTGCCAACACCGGCCCCGTCCCGGTGAAGTCCACAATCGCCTCGCCTTCTCGGCGGCCGTCGCGATCGTTGTGCCGCACCGTGATCGTCACGGCGATGGGCGAGCCGTCGTCCAGCGTGTCACAAAACCGGTGCTCGCCCAGGGGAATCTTGGCCAGCGCCCGGCGCATCTTGTTTTCGGCCGCCCGTTGGATATGTCCCATGTAGGCCCGAACCACGTCGAGGCCGTACCGCTCGACCATCGCGAGCAGTTGCACGACGCCAACCTGGTTGGCGGCCACCTGGGCGTTGATGTCCGCGATGTTCTCGTGTACCGACCGCGATGGATACGGTCCGCCCGTGAGCAGACGACTGAGTTCGGCCTCGCTCGACCGCTCGCTCTGAACCAATCGGAAATGCCGGATCAGCGCGCCCTCTTCGGCAAGCGACTTGGAGAACGGCGGCATCGAACCGGGCGTGATGCCACCGATCTCGGCATGATGCGCACGGCTGGCGGTGAAGAACAGGATTGAAGGTTGAGGCTTCGGAGTCGTGGATTCCGAATGCTCCGGTCCTCGATCTTCCGCAAACACCGGCGTCACGACCGTCACATCCGGCAGATGGCTGCCGCCGCGAAACGGATCGTTCGTGACGTACACCTCGCCGGGCCGCATATCGGGCACGTCTTCGATCAGCCGCTTCACGCACTCGCTCATCGCGCCGAGGTGCACCGGAATGTGCGGAGCGTTGACGACAAGATCGCCCGACGCGGTAAAGATCGCACAGGAAAAATCGAGCCGCTCCTTGACGTTGGTCGAAAGCGACGTCTTCTGCAGCGTCGCTCCCATTTGTTCCGCGATTGAGGCGAAGTGGTTGTTGAAAAGCTCCAACTGGATGGCATCGACATCGGTGGACCGCAGCACGCCTGCCGGCCTCAGACCGCCGGCGGGTGACGTCGCTCGCTCGTCGTCGGTCCCCAGTCCGTCCCCAGTCTCCAGCCCCTCGCTCAGCAAGACGTCGTCCGTCTCTGTCACTTCCGCGATCCAACCAGGCTCGACCACGATCGTGCTAATCGGCTCGGCGATGATTGCCGGCCCGTCGATGCGTGCGCCGGGCGCCAGGTCGTCGCGCAAGAAAACAGACGTACGGCGGTATCCCCCGTCGAAGTAGGCCTCGGCGACCTCATGGGGCGTGGGCCGGTATGGCGGCGCGGCGCGGCGGGGCGCCGCCGGCTTGTCGGTCTCGCCACGCACCTCCACGCGGACCACTTGAATCTCCAGCGCGCGGTCGGGGAACGTGAACCCATAGAGTTGCCGGTGCAGTCGCTCGAACTCGGCGCGGTAGTCGCCGTCGGCCGGCTCAGCGACCGTGATGCACGAGTCTTGGCCGACATAGCGCAGGTCGAGCAGTCGTCGCGACGGCGCTACTCGATGCGGCGCGATCCCCTCGGCGATTACCTGTTCTCGCAACTCGGCAGCCATCGCGTCGCACAACCCGTTCAGCCGCTCGTGCTGGCTCGCGCTCGCCGCGCCGCGATCGCGCCCTTCGTACCGCTCGCCCATCGCCCGCTCGCCGAACTTGGACACGTCGGCCATGCCGATGCCGAACGCGCTCAGGACGCCCGCAAGCCGGTTCAGCAGAATGCGTCGGATGCCCAGCTCGCGAGCGATCGCGCAGGCATGC
The DNA here is from genome assembly GCA_036758585.1 of Planctomycetia bacterium. GTDB lineage: Bacteria > Planctomycetota > Planctomycetia > JALXBF01 > JBGPMX01 > DAIOWH01. Next base: position 36,612 of record DAIOWH010000035.1, on the reverse strand, counting down.
TGGGCGCCGGCCCCGCCGAAGCTCACGAGCGTGTAGTCGCGCGCGTCGTAGCCTCGGGCGATCGATATCTTTTTGATCGGCGCGACCATGTTTGCGTTCGCGATCGCCGTGAACCCGTCGGCAAGTTGTTCGCGCGTGTAGCGCTGCCCCGTCGCCGAGTCGATCGCGGCGATCAGTTCATCCAGCCGGGCCTCGACCGCCGCTCGGTCGAGCGGAAATGGGAAGTGATGAGGCAAGACCTTGCCGAGGAACAAGTTCACGTCGGTTACGGTCAATGGCCCGCCGCGTCCGTACGAGGCCGGGCCAGGGTTTGCACCGGCGCTGCGAGGGCCGACGACAGGCTTTTGGCCGTCGAACCAACAGATCGACCCGCCGCCCGCCGCCACTGTTTCGATCGCAAGCATCGGCGCCACGACACGAACGCCTCGCCCCGACTTCGGGTCGTTCACCTCCATTTCGTAACGTCGTTCGTAGTCGCCGTCGAACCGACTCACATCGGTGCTGGTGCCGCCCATATCGAAGCCGATCGCCCGCTCGAACCCGGCGCTTCGGGCCACGTGCGCGTAGCCCACGACGCCGCCGGCGGGGCCGGAGAGAATGCTGTCCTTGCCGACGAACCGAGCGGCATCGACCAGCGAACCGGCCGAGGTCATGAGCTTCAGCGAACCGGCCGGAATCTTCGCCGCGATCGACGCGATGTAGTCGCGGATAATCGGCGTCAGGTACGCGTCCACCACGGTCGTGTCGCCGCGCGCCACGATCTTTTGCAGTGGACTGAGCCGCGACGACACCGAGACCTGCTCGAAACCGATCTCGCGAGCGATCCGTTCGACGAGTTGTTCATGCTCGCCGTTGCGATACGAGTTCAGCAGACACACGGCCAGCGACGCGACGCGGTCTCTCAGCGGTACGAGCTTGCTGCGCACTTCGGCCGGGTCGAGCGCTAGAAGCACGTTGCCGTGGGCGTCGAGTCGTTCGTGCAACTCGACAACCTCGGCGTACAGGTCCGTCGGCAGTCGAATCGCGAGGTCGAACAGACGCGGCCGGTTTTGATACGCGATGCGCAGCACGTCGCGAAACCCGGCGGTTGTCACGAGCGCCGTTGCGGCGCCCTGGCGTTCCAACAGTGCGTTCGTGCCACGCGTCGTGCCAAGCCGCACGTCGACCGGACCGATCGGCTCATCGAGCCGCTTGCCGAGCAGCCAGCGAACGCCCGTGACCGGCGCCTCTTCCCCCGAATCAAGCTCGTAGGTCATGCCCGGCTCGATCGCCGCACGCAACGGGCGATCCAGTTGTAGCGACCCGGTCGCAGCGTCGAACCGCGCGACGCGGATTGGGCCGTCGACCACCTGGCCAGCGCGCAGGGCCGTCAACTCAAACCCGTCGAAGAACCCCGCCGGATTTCGCGTGCGCTCGGCGTCGCAGATCTCGGCGGGCGACGAGCCGTCGGCGATCGCGCCCTTGTACACGCCGGTGCTCAGCAGCTTGTAAGTCACGAGCGAACCGTCGGGTCGGCGCGCGACACAGTCGGTGAAGGTGCCGCCCACGTCGATCCAAAACTGCCAGCGTGGCGCCGGGTCGCTCATATTGACCATCTCAGTCAAACTGTTACCATCCCGCCCCGCATTTCGAGGCAAGGCCAGAGGATAGCCCATGACTGCCGCCACTGAGAAGGGAGTCTGGAAGCGGCTGTCGCCGGCGCGGCGATTCATGATCGACATGCTGCACTTCGCGCGGCAGGTGCCATCGATCCCGGTCGCACGCACAATGAATCTTGCCGCGGTTGCCGAGGCCCGCCGCGCGGCCGAACCGCGACCGTCGTGGACGGCGATCTTCATGCGGTCCTACGGCCTCGTCTCGTCGCGACACCCGCGACTTCGCCAGGCGCTCGTGCGCTGGCCCTGGCCGCACCTCTACGAACATCCGATCAGCGTGTGCGGCATGCCGATCGAACGCGAAATGGACGGCGAGCACGTACTCGTGCCGACGCAGATTCGCAGCCCCGAGTTTCAATCGCTCGTGGCGATCGACGGTCACCTGCAGCGCTACAAGACGGTGCCTATCGCCGACATTGGCTACTTTCGCATGGCGCTGCGCATGGGTCGCCTGCCGCAGTTCGTCCGCCGGTTTCTGTGGTGGCACACGCTGCACTGTTCCGGCTACAAGCGAGCCAAGCGGCTCGGCACATTCGGCCTCTCCAGCTACGGCCGACTCGGCGCTGAGCAAATACACCCGATCGGTCCGCTCACGACATTGCTCACCTTTGGTCCGATCAGCGACGGCGGCGAAGTGGTCGTGAAGATCGTTTACGACCACCGCGTCATCGACGGCGCCGACGTGGCTCGCTGCCTCGAGGACCTGGAGCGGACGCTCACGAGCGTGTTGGTCGCCGAGTTGGATGCGATGCGCCGCGCGGGCTTGCAACCCGGTCAATCCACAGCACGTCCACAAGCCGCCTGAACTAGGCTATGATCTCCAACTGGCCCAGACCGATGGTCGGGCTACCGCCGAGCCAAGACTAAAACACAGAGGCACAGAGGCCACAGAGTGGCGCGCCCTCCGTGATCTCCGTGTCTCTGTGTTTCAATCCGTGAAGGGAACAACCATGACGAACGTCAAGGACTTCGGCGCGACTGGCGACGGCACGACCGACGACACCGATTCGATCCAGCACGCCGTGGATCAGGGCGACGGACTGATCGTCTTTCCTCGCGGGACCTATCGACTGACGCGGCCGATCGAGTTTGAACTGAACCGCGTCGGGCGGTCGGGCATCGCGGGCGAGGGCGGCACGGCCCGGTTGGTGATGCACGGCGCCGGCGCGGCAATGCGACTAGTCGGGACGCACGACAAGACGGCCGAGCCGAGTGACTTTCAGCCTCAGGTGTGGGAGCTGCAGCGGATGCCGACCGTGACCGGCATCGAGATCATCGGCGGCAACGACGACGCCGACGGCATCGAGTTGGAAGGCACGATGCAGGCGACGATCCTCGGCGTGCTCGTTCGCCGGTGCCGCTACGGCGTTCATCTGGTGCGACGCAACCGCAACCTGCTGCTCGCCGACTGCCACATCTATCACGGGCGCGGCCCGGCGATCGGCGTCTACTTCGACGGCGTCAACCTGCACCAGACGAACATCGTCGGCTGCCACATCAGCTATCACCCGCACGCGGGCGTCAAGATCGAACGCAGCGAAATCAGGAACCTGCAAATCACCGGCTGCGACATCGAGTACAACTTCGACGTGAACAACGACGATTCGGCCGACGTGTGGATCGACTCGCGCGACGGCACTGTGCGCGAAGGGACCATCGCGTCGAATACCATTCAGGCGAAGTACAGCCCCGGCGGAGTCAACCTGCGCATGGAGGGACTCGAAACCGAGGCGTCGAACAAGGCCGGACTCTGGACCGTGAGCGGCAACATCATCCAGAGCCAGACGTTCAACCTGCTGCTCCGGTCGTGCCGCGGCGTGGTGGTCACGGGCAACTCGTTTGCGTCGGCGGCCGAGCGTTCGATCGTGCTCGACAAGTGCCGCCACGTGCTGATCGGCTCGAACATCTTCGACTACAACCCCGACTACAAGGGCGATCGCACCGACGGCGTCACGGTGCGGAACTCGGCCGGTTGCACATTGTCGAGCCTGATTCTCGAATCGACCCGTGCGGGGGGGCCTGAGTCGGGCGGCGCGATCGAAGTGTTCGACTCGCGCGAGATCGCCGTTTCCGGCTGCCAGGTGCTCGACCCGACCCATCGCGGCGTCTGGCTGCAGGACGTGCGGCACTCGCGCGTGAGCGATTGCACAGTGCTCGACCGGCGAGACGCGCCGAGCATGCTAGAGGCGATCGCCGTGCGAGGCGCGAGCCGCCAGAACGTGGTTCAACACAACCTGCTGAGCCGAGGTTCGCGCGGCGACGTGGCGATCGACGCCGGATCGGCCCACCTGGCGGGCAACGTCGTGACGGAGTCTTCCGCCCGCTAGGCGGCCGGCGGCATTTCCGATTCGTTTCGGCAGGGCACGGTCGTGTACATGACCGTCGGTTAGTCACGTTTTTTTTTGGAGTGTGCCGGTGCAGTCCGGGTAGTCTCGACATCCCCAGAACTGCGAACCGGCGCGCGGGCCTTTGCGTGCGGTACGCAGGACCATGAGTTCGCCGCATTTGGGGCAGGCGGGGGCGGGTGAATGATCGGACGGATCGGTCGGATTGGACTGATCTGTCGGATGATTTGATCGCCCGGTCTGCTGCCGGCTGCGTTCTTTGCGGCGGGCTGCGGCGAGTTGTTCGGTGTAGCCGCCGCCTTGAATAAACTGCCGCTCCAGTTCCTGAAGCTGTCGGTCCAGAAGGTAGTTGGCTTGGTGGATCAAGCAGATCAGCGTGTTGGCAGCGATTTCCGCAGTGGATTCCTCGACGAAGGAGCGATAGCGAGAGTAAGGAGTGGCTGGGGATTGATCCGTCCGATCCGACTGGTTGGACCGATCGATCGGATCGGGCGAAGCAGCGTCGGCCTGGCCCATTGCCCTGACCTTCAGGGAACGCGGGTCGTCCTTGGCCCAAATGGTGAGCCGCTTCTGGCGCAGGAAATCTTCGTAATCCAGCAACAACTCGTCGAGGCTTGCGCGGGCGACGCCGACGAGACGCAGTTCCGTTTGGCTGGAGGTGCCGGAGGCCCGACTGCCTTCGGCGATGTTCTGCTTGCCGCTGCGCGCGGCCTGCACCATTTGATCGTGGGTGCGCGATCGCTTGTCGATGAAGCGGTCACAGAAGGCGACCGTGGCATCGTGGATGATCTGGGCGACCTGAAACGAGCGCAGGCGGCGATAGCCGCCATGCGCGCGCAGCATGCGCGGGTCGGTGGCAGAGTCGGATGAGGGTCGGTCAGATCGGTCGGATCGGTCGGATCGGTCGGATCGGTCAGATCGGTCGGATGATTGACGGTGCATGAGCGTGCCTTTCAAAAAGATCTCAGCTTCGGCGGAGTCCCGTTCTGATTCCTCATCAGCGGTGTGTGGTCCTCGTGCGATTCCGCCGCCGATGTTGACCGCGGCTATCGTACTTTCTCAGCCACACGGCGGGATGGCTGCCGCTTCGAATTGGGAGACCCGTTGCCACATCATCATGGCTCGGTGAGGTTCGGCGCCCAGAGGGCCGGTTTCAGTTCGGGCGTTTGGCCGGATGGCGGGAAGGTGGTTTTCACGGCGGCGCGAACTTGCCGCGCCAGTTCGTCGACTGTCTTGGCGTGTTCGGGCTTGTCGGCGAGGTTGGTGAGTTCGCGCGGGTCGGCGTCGTGGTCGTAGAGTTCGCGGCCCTTGCGTCCTTCATCCCACTCGGTGTAGCGCCAGCGCGGCGTGCGCAGGGTGTAGCCGAAGAAGCGCGGGCCGTCGGCGCCGACGTTGGTCGTCACCGAGGCGCGCAACGGACCGCCGCCTCGCATGACCTGGGTGATCGCCCAGCCGCGACCGGCCACGCTCGGGTCGCGCAGCATCGGAGCCAGACTCTGGCCTTGCACGTTCGCCGGAGGCGCCACGCCGCACAGCTCGGCGAGCGTCGGAAACAGGTCGATGTGCGAGATCGGCGAACTTGCGGCGACGCCTTTTGCCGCCACGCCCGGCGCAACGATCAGCAGCGGCACGCGCGCACTCTCTTCAAAGAGACTCATCTTCTGCCACAGGCCGTGCTCGCCCATGTGGTAGCCGTGGTCGCTCGTGAACACGATGATCGTGTTGTCGGCCAGGCCGAGCCGGTCGAGTGCGGCGACGACTCGGCCAACTTGTGCATCCATGAAGCTGATGCTCGCATAGTAGGCCTGCCGGCACTGACGGCGAAGATCGTCGGTCAGTTGGTCCTGTTCCCTCTTGTAGCTGCCCAAACCGGCGGGCGGGATGTCGGCCTGGTCTTCCTTCACGCCTTGCACAACGGGCATGTCGCGTTCCGGATACAGTTCGAAGTACGATTTCGGAGCGACATAGGGCGTGTGCGGGCGGAAGAATCCGATCGCGAGAAAGAACGGCCGATCGCGCCGCTTCGCACAACGTTCCAGCACCCATTCGGCGTCCTCGGCCATCAGACCGTCGGTGTGATGTGGGTCGCTCTTGGGCGAGGCGTACCAACTGAGCGTGCCGCCGAACTGGCCCGGGAGCAGCGTGAAGATGTGCGGTTCCTCTTCGAGCCGATCGACGCCGGCCGGGTTCAGTTCCAACTCCCACGACGCGGGGTCATCGTGGCCGTTGGTTCCGACCGACTTCGGGACGTTGTAGTGATACAGCTTGCCGATTCGCGCCGCGAAGTAACCTGCGTTTCGGAACACTTGCGGCATGCTCTGCTGCGACGGGATCGTCTGCCGAAAGATCTGCGCGTTGGCCAGAATGCCGGTGCTGTTCGGATAGAGCCCGGTCAGCAGCGCGTTGCGGCTCGGCCCGCACAACGGGAACACGCAGTACGCCCGATCGAACCGCACGCCGCGGGCGGCCAACCGGTCGATGTTCGGCGTCCGGGCGAGCGGGTCGCCGTAACAACCGAGCATGTTGTTGAGATCGTCCGAGACCACGAACAGCACGTTCGGACGCTTCGCCTCCGCGGCGGAGCCGCTGTCGCCGAACAAACACAGGCCGACCGTCGCGAGAATCACTCGAATTGTCATGGTGGGTCCTTTCCATGTCGTTGTGGTTGGGCCGTTTCGGTGGAGTGTCGCTGGATCACCTTTCGTTTCGAGGCTGGGCTTTGCCCTTTCCGGCGGGGGCTGAAGGTGGCGGTGTCAGGCCGTCGGCCGGTTGATTCCACAATCGCCAGGGATCATCGAGGCGACGCATTTCGGCGAGCAGCAGTGACTCCATTTCATGCAGCTTGTCGGCATAGCGCGGGTCACCGGCCAGGTTCACTTGATGCTCGCCCGGCGTGACGCCCGTCAGTGCGCACACCCGCGGGTCATGATGCTCCTTCAGGAACTCGTGAGGATTCTCCGCGAGGTTGAAGAGCTGCGTCTCGCGCACCGCTCCGTCCATCACGTCGTACTTGATGAGCTTCCAATCCCCCTTCTTCACACTGCGCATTCCCGGTTTGGTGCCGCCGTTGTACACGCCGAACAGCACATCGCGTATCGTCGACTTGCGGCCCTCGAGGACCGGCTTGAAGCTCGTCCCTTCGTTCGTGGCAGGGACCGGAATGCCCGCGAGGTCGCACAGCGTGGCGAGCACGTCGAGCAGATAGATGTTGCCTTCCACGCGCGAACGGGGTTTGATCCCCGGCCCGTTGACGATGAACGGCACTCGCCAGGTGTGTTGATAGAGATTCTGCTTCCCCTGCAAGCCGTGGCGGCCGATCGCCATGCCGTGATCCGCCGTGTAAATGACATACGTGTTCTTCAACTCGCCCATCGCTTCGAGCTTGGCGAGCACGCGGCCGATTTGGATGTCGATGTTCTGGCTGCAGGCGAACTCGCGGCCCAACTCGTTGCGGATCGTGGCCTCGTCGCGGCGCTCCCAGACGCCGCTCACAGCCACTTCGTCGCGCAGACCGGGATGGCCGTGGTGAAACGGATGCGCCGGAAGATAGTTCGGCGGCAGCTTGGGCTGCCTGGAGTTCGCGCGAGGCGGCGCAGATTGGTCGGTGTGATTGACCGCGCCGTATTTCGCCAGCAGTTCGGGTGTGCCGTCGCGCTCGTCGTGCGGATGCGAGAAGCCGAAATAGATGAGGAACGGCTTCGTCTCGTTCTCTGACTCGCGCTGCTGGAGATAGTCCATCACGCGGTCGCCATGCCACGCGCTGCCGGTCTCGGGCGTGCCACCGCGCTTGGTGGCGTCGTGCCGAACGGCGAAGAGCTTGTTCGCGGCTTCGTAGCTGTTGCCCTGCTTGCAAGTCCGCATCGTCGCGTAGCCAGCCCGATGGAACATGGCGGGAATCGTGTTCTGTTCCAAGCGGGGCGGACACAGCCCCCGTTGCATCGCCTGCGGCGCGATGGGCAAGTGCCAAACCGTGCGCCCGCTCATGATCATGTGCCGAGACGGTGTACACACCGCACCGCTGAACGAGCCCATGTGATACGCGCCGTCGAAGACCATCCCGCCGGCCGCAAGCCGGTCGATGTTCGGCGTATCGAGCGGCGATTGCGGGTTGTAACACTTCAGGTCGAACGGCGACTGGTCGTCCACCAAGATGAAAAGAATGTTCGGCCGGGTCGCATCGGCGGCCAGAGTTCGGGCGCAGAGCAGCGAGACGGCCGCGAGCAGTGCGAAACGTGTTTTCATCACCGATTTTCTTTTCGATAGTCCGCGCCGGTCAGGCTGCGGAGGACGGACTGCTGCCAGTCGCGGAGCTTGCCTTGGAGTTTCTCGGCGCGTTCAGCCTGTTGTTCGACGAGGTCCATCTTTTCCGCCGGATCGGTTTCGAGGTCGAAGAGTTCGCGTTTCGTCGCGTTCTCTTGTTCGTGGATCACGAGTTTGAATCGGCCGTCGATGATCGCGCGGGGGCCGAAGTAATCGTCGTCCGTGATGGCGGGGTGGCGAAAGTTGGTGAAGTCGCGCGTCGCCTTGCCGTTCATCAACTTCACGAGCGGCGTCGTGCCTTCTTGCAGTTTTGGGTCGAGCCAGGGTGCGGGATTCGCGCGGGCCAGTCGGCCTGTGTTGTACTCCCAAAAGAACAGCGGGCCGGGCCGTTCGGCCAGTTGGCCGTCGAAAACAGGTGTGAGATTGATGCCATCGAGCGGACGGCCCGGCAGCGGCTGGCCGACAAGCGAGCACAGCGTGGGCAACAGGTCGCTGGTAGTCGCTCGCACGCGGGTGGTCCGCGGCTTCGCGATCCGCGCCGGCCATTCGAGAAGGCCGGGCACGAGCACGCCCCCTTCATACACCTGCGACTTGACGCCGCGATGCGGGCCGCCCAGCGCGGCATCGGGCGACGTGCCGTTGTCGCCGCAGTAGAAGAGCAGCGTGTCGTCGCGGAGGCCCTGCGCGGCGAGGTGCTTTCGCAACAGGCCGATCGCGCGGTCCATCGCCGTGATCTCGGCATAGCGCTCGCGCAACACTTCGCCTTGCGGCCGCGTCGTCGGGCCGCCGGTCTCGTTCGACGTCAGGTTGACCTTCTTCGCGTACCGGGCAGGCAAGTCGTCGTACAGCGCGAGATCGGCGGCGAGCCCGCTGTACGGTTCGTGCGGCGAACCGAACCAGACGACGGTGAAGAACGGCTTGCCCGCCTTGCTGGCGCTGTCGATGAAGCGGATCGCTTCGTTCACGACGACCTCGGAGCTTTCGCCCCGGACGGTTTCCGGCGGGGCGCCGTTGCGCGAAAGCTGCGGATTCAGCTCGAAGAAGTTGTCGTGCGAAACCCACTCGTGAAAGCCCATCGCGCCGGGATTCGTGGGCGAACCGGCCTTCACCGTGCCCACGTGCCACTTGCCAAAGTGACCACAGCGATAGCCGGCCTTCGCAAGAATCTGGGCAATCGTGATCTCTTCGGGACGCAGCGACCAGCCGGGCGCGAACGTCCCCATCCGATTCGGATGACGTCCGGTGAGGAAGCTGGCTCGCGTCGGAGAACAGTTCGGATGCGCGGCGTAGAACCGCTCGAAACGCAGCCCTGTGGCGGCGATCTCGTCGAGCACCGGCGTCTTCACGTGCGGGTGCCCGTTGTAGCCGGTCTCTTCCCAGCCGTGATCGTCGCCCATGAGCAGGATGATGTTGGGGCGAGTCTCGGCGCGGAGATCGCTGGCCGCCACGAGCGATGGACAGAGAGCCAACAACAGCATGCAGAATGAAGCGGTCTTCATGGCAATTGCCGTCCTAATGCTCACTTCGGCGCTGTGGGATGCCGCGCGGCCCGGTCGCGAGGTTCGTGCGGTCAGTCGCGATATGTTACAGTTCCTGCGGCTCTGCCGCCAACGCGGCCAAGTTGCGGCGGGAATCTCTGGCAGACAAAGGAATGGGTGAGCCGTGGGGCAGACTTCCAGCCTGCCCCACAGCCAGTTCGTCGAGGAGACTCGGCAGTCCGTGTCGTGCCAACTGGCACGATGAGATTAGTTCGGTCAGGTGCTGCAGAGCTGAATCACGGGCCGCTTCACCACTTCGTCGATCGGTCGGCCCTCGGCGGTGAGCTTCGCGCGGCGAAACTGGGTGACGGCTGAGGCCAACTCGCCATCGTTGATCGGACCAGACTTGTAATACACCTGCCATTTGCCCGATCGGTCGAGTATCACGACGTGAGTCGCCTCGCCCGCCTCGAACTGGCTGGCCAGTTGCTTGCCCGCGGCCGTGTCGCTGTCGACGACCAGGCGAACGTAGTCGGTGCGAAGAAGTCGTTCGGCAGCGTCGGAGACGGTCAGCCCGCCGATCGCACCCTCGCGAGTCTGGCCGCCGCGACAGAAGACAATGAAGAGCGGCTTGTCGCCGGCGAGCGCCTCGGCATGTGCCTGGGCATAATCGACGTGCCAGGCGGTTGGCCCGGCGGACCAAGTCAAAGCTGCGGCCATCATGGCCATCGAGAACATCGACATTGTTTACCCTCCGTGTGGATTTGCCGAACGTCTTGCGTTAAACGTAATCGACCGACCGCGCGGGCCGCCGCATACGGGCTGCGGCATCGCGGGTCGGGTGGGTCGCGACGTGGCGGCAACGACAGGCAACGGGCCGATACGGCCTGGGCAACTCAGCAAAGGTGTACCAACATGGGCGTATTCGACAGATTCAAGCTGGACGGGCGACGGGCGCTGATCACCGGCGGCAGCCGGGGACTTGGGAAAGAAATGGCGACTGCACTGGCCGAGGCGGGCGCCGACGTGGTCCTGGTGGGCCGCGAGGCCGATTCGCTCAAGTCCGCCGCGGCCGAGATCGGCCGGCTGGGCCGGCGCGTCGATACGATCGTCGGCGATGTGTCGGCGCCCGCCGAGGCCACGCGCGTCGCCGAACTCGCCGCTCGCGACTTCGGCCCGATTCAAATACTCATTAACAATGTAGGCGGCCGGCGGATCAACATACCGACCGAAGAGATGCCGCTCGACGAATGGCAGCGCATCATCGACCTGAACCTGACCAGCGCGTTCATCTGCACGAAGATTCTCGGCGGCGAGATGGTGAAGCGGCGTTATGGACGAATCATCAACACGGCGTCGATCTGCGGGTTCATTGCGACGCGCGGCATCGCCGGCCGCAGTTACGAAACGGCCAAGGCGGCGTTGTGCGGATTCACCCGCGCGGTCGGGGCCGATTGGGCGCCGTACAACGTCACGGTCAACGCGATCGCCGCCGGCGGCTTCCTGACCGATCCGAACCGCCGCTGGTTCCGCGAGAACCCGTCGCTCAAGGACACATTCGAGGGCCAAGTGCCCATGGGCCGACTGGGCGAGCCGTGGGAGATCGGCCCGCTCGCGCTCTACCTAGCCAGCGACGCGTCGAGCTACATGACCGGCTCGTGCGTGTTCCTCGACGGCGGGTATACGGCGTGGTGAGGCGCCAAGCCAGAGACTTGAAACCCTGCGAACCGCAGTTGAAAATGTGCCGCACGCATCTACCGAGTACGGCGAACGGCCGGCGTGAGCCTGCTGGCCTGTCCGGTCGGCTCAATCCGGCCGTTCGCCCCGAGCGTCTTCCAGTCGTTCAAGACCGAGGGGCGTCATGACCATCACCTTTCCCTGCACCAAGTGCGGCAAGCAGTATCGTGCGACGCCGGAACTTTGCGGCAAGCAGATCAAGTGCAAGGACTGCGGCACTTTGGTCCGCGTGCCGACCCCGCGGGGGACGCCCAACAGTTCAGCCGTGGCCGCGGCGAGCGAGGCGACGATGCCGCGAGCGGCCGCGGCCGGTTCTGCGCCGCGCGGGCCGAGCGCCAGCCCCGCAGGCGACGAGGTCCGTTGTCCCCGGTGTCGAGCGCAGTGCCGCATCATGCCCGAATGGCGCGGCATGACACTGGAGTGCCCGTCGTGCAAGAGCCGGTTCAAGGTACCGGCTGCGTCCGTCGGTTCGTCGGCGACCGCGGATGAGTCGTTGTTTCATACCGAAGACGCCAGCGACTATGCGCCCCGATTTGCCGGCGAGGAAGATGATCTTTCCGGTGGATCGCACCCCGTTCGCGAGGTGTCGAGTCCAACGGCGCACAAGAAGAAGAAAAAGAAGAAGTCAGCCTTGCTGTCGGGGGGTACGAGCGGCCCCGTGATGAACTGGATCGTCGGCGTCTTCTTTGTGGTTGGTTTGCTCGTCTTCGCGTGGGCTCACACGCTTGGCTTTATCGTGGCTGTGGGCGCCGGCACCCTGATGTTGTTCGGCGGCGGCTTATGGTTACTCGGTGTCGCGTTTCACGAGGGCGTCATGTGCGGAGTGATGTACCTTTTTGTGCCGTTCTACGGGCTGTACTACCTGATTAGCCGATGGGACGATTGCAAACGGCCGTTTGGACTTGCCGTCGGCGGTTGGCTCTTGGTGATTGCCGCAGCCTTGTTGAACCCCGAGATCATGCTCGAACAAGGGCGCAACGAGCCCAGGACGGTATGGCTGGGCCGGTTCTGCCCGATGGAACTCCTTTTCCGCCCGGCCTGTTGCCTGAGTTCGTGACTCCCCCAGCCAATCATGTGCTGGTGCGCGTTTCAGGCGTCCCCAATAGCAATGAGGTGGCCATGTATATCGGAAGACAAATCAGAGCCCTTCCGGAAGGCGCGAGCAAGACCTGGCAATCCAATGGGCCGAAAGGACCGGTCCTGGAGATAACCGTTTGGCCGGTGAATGATCCAAATTCCTTTGCTAGGAGCATCGACTTTGGAACAGTCAAGAGTGTCAAGGGCAAGACCATTGAGGTAGAGGCCCATCCGGGCCTGGCCGCGTCGATTCCCAAGAAATCTGACCTAGTGACAGATCGCGCGGCCGTGACGAAGCACGCGTTGCCCGCCCCGCCGCCTCCAAGGCCGACCGACCCGGCCGGGCTTCGCAAAGTGCTGCTGGAAGAGATGAAGTCGTCGAATCCCCACACTCGCCGAACGGCGGCGCAAGAACTGGTCAAGATGAAACCGGACGACCAACGGGCCGAGGTCTCGAAGGAGCTTTGCACGTTGCTGGCCGACGACTCCAGCGTCGAAGACGTGCTCGTTGTCCTTCGCACGTGGGGAACCCAAGACTGTGTTCCGGCCGTGATCCGAGTGATGCGAACAACTCGCTGGCCCACGGCCCGATCGAAGGCGATGGCGGTGTTGGCCAACTTTCCCAGTGAGGAATCGGCCGCGGCCGTCGCGGAGAGCATGGACATTACGAACAGCGCCGAGGCGAGTGCGATCCTGGCCGAAATGGGGCCGGCAGTGGCCGAGAAGGCGGTCGCCCGTGTGCTGCCGAACCTGGACGGCTTCGCACTGCGCGACGGCTTGAAACTGTTGAAGAGGCTGTGTGGGTCAAAAACGCCTGAACCCGAAACGGTCGACGCCTTGCTGAACATACTTCGCAAGGAGAGCAGTTCGTGGGCACTCGAGGATGCGATCGGAATTGTCGGCAAGGTGAAGGAACCGCGTGTCGCCGAGGTCCTTGCCAGCGGCTTGGCAGATGGCCGCTATCGGACGAACGTCGGCCGCACGCTGATCGAAATGGGGTCGGTGGCCGAGAGGCCGGTCTTGGAGTATCTCAAGCACAGCGACCCAAACACGCGGGCCGCGGCTTGTGAGGTCCTGGCCGCGGTCGGCACGCGCCGGAGCGTTAACGCACTGCAACCTCTGGTGCGTGACTTCTTCATGGGACGGACGGCCCGGCAGGCCATCGACGCGATCGAGAACCGCCTCAAGTCCAACAAGAAGGACTGATCCGCTCGCCGCGAACAGTTGCGGTACGGTCACGGCGCGGCGTTGAGTTGCACGATGCGGTAGATCACCGCACCGATCCCAAAGAGCAACACGGCGACGAAGGGGTACAGGATCACCGGGGCGTTGCTCACACCTGCCCACTCGTCCGCGTTGTCTCCGCCGGTGTCGCGATCTCGTTCGATGTCCTCCTGACCGAACAGCCACGTGAGCAGGTCGTACCCGCTGCATTTCACCAGTCGCGTCGCCACCAGCATTGCGGCCGAAAGAGCGCCCACGGTGAACCCAGTGAAATGGACGTCGTGGCCCACCCCGTCCTGGCGGCCCATCGCTATCGACGTCACATCGAGTCCGAACAACACGAGCACCAGCCAAACGCCTCGCACCCGAAACAACTCCAGGAACAGCGGCGAGAACACCGTGAAGCGCAGCCAGAACGCCATGCGCACTCGCGGTTGCGGTGAGAAGACCAAGTACATGCCCGCGATTCCCATGATCGAACCCGACGCGCCTAAGCCTGCGATCGGATGACCACCGCGGTTCAGCAACAGCGGCGCCAGTCCAGAAACGACGCCCAGGGTCAGGTACGCCAGTACGAAGTTCCTATGGCCCAGCAGGTCGTTCACCTTCGGGCCAACCACAAGCAACATCACGAGGTTGCAAATCAGGTGTTCCACGCCGCCGTGCAGGAATTGGCTGGTGATGAGCTGATACCACGCGAAACGACCGATCGGGGGCATTTGGAAGTCGGCTGGCAGGTCAGGCGGCCGAGGGATCGGAACCGCCGGATCGCCAGTCCAAAGAAACAGGTTCAACTCGCCCCACTCGACATACCCCAACGGGAACGTGAGAAAGCAGAGGAAGATCACGGCCAGGACCGCGATCGGCGCGCGACGCAGCGGCGCCTCGGATGCGTAGGGAAGCAGGCCGAACGGAACGAAGATGCTCCATAATCCCAGCCAACCACCGCGCAGTTGCTCCTGTTCTTCTTCGTTGTCCCATGTCTTGGCCGCCAGGTAGCGTCGCCCGGTCTCGATATTGGTTCCGCACACAAGACACAGCACCACACCCTCTTCAATCGGTTTGCCACACCGCGGGCAGGCCGTCGAGCGAATCGGCCGGGCCATCGGCGCTGCGATTGGAGTCGCAAACGGGACCGCTGAAGACGTCGATGGTTGGCCGCTCGGCTTGTTTGGTGCCCACTGACCAGCGGCCTGCGGCCGAACGGCAGCACGGTTGGGCCTCTGCGCCGCGGACGAACCGGCGGTCGTGCTAGATTTAGTCCCGCCGTCGGCTGGCTCGTCGATCACGAATTGTGGCACGAAGTCCTTCGCGCATTGCGGGTTTCCGCACCGCAACGGCCGGCCACGCGCCGCGTCGGGGTAACGCGACGCCCTATCACAGTGTGGGCAAAGCGCTCGAATGCTCACGTTGTCATCTTCGTTCAGGTCCTTGAATTCTCGACACGCCGTGTCGAGTTTTCAAGGAGCCTCCGAGCGTCGCGGCTCACGCGCCTTCCGGCGGGCCTTGCACCTTGCGGCGGACGCGGAGCGGCAGGGCGTGCAGGCGGATGAAGCCGCGGGCGTCTTCTTGGCGATAGGCTTCGTTCTCGCCGTCCATCGTGGCCACGTTGGCGTCGTACAGGCTCAGCGGTGAGCGGCGGCCTTCGACGATCACGTTGCCCTTGTACAGAGCGACACGGGTTTCGCCAGTCACGTGCTTCTGCGTGCCCGCGACGAACGCGCGGTGGGCCGCACAGACCGGATCGAACCAGTAGCCATTGTAGACCAGCGCGGCGAAATCGGGCGAGCGCCGCTCCTTCTCGAGGATCAAGCTGCCGGTCAGCGTCAGCCCCTCGATGTCGCGGTGCGCGGCGAGCAGCACCGTGTGGCCCGGCGCGTGGTATTCGCCGCGCGACTTCATGCCGACGTACCGCGTCTCGACCATCCCGAGCGAGCCGACTCCGTTGCGCGACGCGGCGCCATCGACGAAATTGAAGACGGCCTCGAGGCCATCGGCAAGCGTCTTGCCAGGTTCGTAGATCGTGACCGCCACCCCCTCGCGCGTGTCGGGCCGGGCCGCCGCCTCGGTCACCTTCGTCGGCACGCCCGACTGCCAGTGAATGATGAATCGCTCCACTCGATCGGGCGCTTTGGTCGGGTGGACCATGCGCTCGAAGATCTCGTCCGGGGCCGACAGCCAAGGATCTTCCAGGATCCCCGCCTCGTACGAAATGTGCAGCAGGTTGTCGTCGCTCGACCACGGCTGTTTGGCGGTCGCCTTTACCTCGAGCGAGTGCCGGGCGGCGTACGCGAGCATGCTGCGGCGGCCCTCGGCGAATTGATTGATGAACGCCGCGTCCTTCCACGGCGCGAGGATGCGCAGGCCGTCGTCGAGCGCCTGATAGCTGATCTCGAAGCGCACCTGGTCGTTGCCCTTGCCGGTGGCGCCGTGCGAGACCGTGCGCGCGCCGGTTTGATGAGCGACTGCGACCTGATGTTTCGCGATCAGCGGCCGGGCGATCGACGTGCCCATCAGGTAACGGCCCTCGTACTGGCAGTGCCCCCACAGGCACGGCAGGAAGTAATCGCGCAGGAATTCCTCGCGCGCCCGCACCACGACGTACTGGCTCGCGCCGTTTCGCTTCGCTCGCTCGCCAATCTGTTCCAGGTTTTCGACCTTCTGCCCGATGTCGAGCAGATACGCCACGACCTCGTAGCCCTGCTCGGCCAGCCAGTGTAGGATCACCGTCGTATCGAGCCCGCCGGAATAGGCGAGCACAACCTTGCCTTTGGAAGCCGCTGACGCGCTCATCAGTCTCCTCGCGTTGAGTTGGTTGACCGAGTTTTTAGCGAAACGACGACGGCCGGACAAGTGGCAGCGTGTTGCGAGCCGCCGCGCGTGGCACTATCCTTTGTCCCAACAGGTCATGAGGAGAAACGACATGAACAGGTTCACCGAGACGGGTCTCACCCGCACGCGGCTTGTGGGGTTGGCCGTGTTGGTCGTGTGTACGGGTCAGGCTGCGGCCGACGACTGGCCGCAGTGGCTTGGTCCGAAGCGAGACGGTGTATGGCGCGAATCGGGAATCATCGACAAGTTTCCGGAGGGCGGCCCGGTTATTCGCTGGCGATCGCCGGTGGGTGCGGGCTACACCGGTCCGTCGGTCGCGGCCGGCCGAGTCGTGCTGATGGACCGCAGCACGCCGGAACGGAAACTGGGCCAGCCGACGTACAAGCGCGGCGCCAAGCCCGGCAAGGAGCGCGTACTATGTCTGAACGAGGCCGACGGCAAGAAGATCTGGCAGCATGAATACGAGTGCCTGTACACCGTCGATCGGCCGTCGGGCCCGCGCACCTCGCCAGTGATTCACGACGGCAAGGTGTACACGCTCGGCACCGAGGGCAACCTGTTGTGCTTGGAGTTGGAGTCCGGCAAGGTGGTGTGGTCGGTCGATTTCAAGACCGACTTCGAGGCGCGGACGCCGATGTGGGGGTTCTCGGCGCACTTGCTGATCGACGGTGGCAAGCTGATCTCGCTCGTGGGCGTCGACGGGAACGCCGTGGTCGCATTCGACAAAGACACAGGCAAGGAAATCTGGCGTGCGCTCAGCGTGAAGGAGACCGGCCATGGACCCGGCTACTGCCCGCCGATGATCTATGAGTCTGGCGGCAAGCGACAACTCATCGTCTGGCACCCAGACTCGATCAACTCGCTCGATCCCGAGACGGGCAAGGTGTACTGGTCGCAGCCGTTTGAGATCAAGGCCGGCCTGACGATCCCGACGCCGCGCCAGATGGGCGACCTGCTGTTCGTGACGGCGTTCTACAACGGCCCGATGATGTTGCGACTGGACGGCGACAAGCCCGCGGCTACTTTGCTCTGGCGGGGCAAGAGCAGCATGGAGACTCGCACCGACAAGCTGCACGCGATCATGTGTACGCCGTTCCTCGAGGACGGCTACATCTACGGCGTGTGCAGTTATGGCCAACTGCGCTGCCTCAAGGCCGACACGGGCGAGCGCGTCTGGGAGTCGCTCGAAGCAACCGGATCGACGGGCGACACCAGCCGGCAGTCCGATCGCTGGAAGAACGCGTTCATCGTCAAGCACGGCGACCGGTTCTTCCTGTCCAACGAACTCGGCGATTTGATCATCGCGCAACTGAGTCCTGACGGGTACAAGGAACTCAGCCGCGCCCATCTGCTGGAACCGACGACGCCCGAGGCGGGCCGGCCGGTGGTCTGGTCGCACCCAGCGTTCGCGAACCGAAGCGTCTACGTGCGGAACGACAAGGAGCTCATGTGCGTGTCGCTGGCGGCCGAGGCGGCGGGGCAGTGATCATGAAGACGTGCGAGTGGGGCAAGCGTTCTCGCCTGCCTCTCATGCGGCTGGTTGTCTTATTCGCGATCGGCGCGCTTTGGTCGGGCGAAGCGGCCGTTGCCGATCGGCCGGCCCGCCCAAACGTGCTGGTGATCCTGGCCGACGACCTCGGCTACTCGGACCTCGGTTGCTACGGAGGCGAGATCGCGACGCCGAACCTGGACGGACTCGCGCGGAATGGGCTGCGCTTCACGCAGTTCTACAACACGGCCCGTTGTTGGCCGACGCGGGCGGCTTTGCTCACGGGGTACTACCCGCAACAGGTCCGTCGCGACACGGTGCAGGGAATCACCAGCGGCAGCCGAGGCGTGCGGCCGGCGTGGGCGCGGTTGCTGCCCGACATGATTCGCTCGCTCGGCTACCGCTCGTATCATTCGGGCAAGTGGCACATCGACGGCCTGCCGCTCGCGGGCGGTTTCGACCGGTCGTACCTGCTGCAGGACCAGGGCCGGTTCTTCAGTCCGCGCGTTCACTTCGAGGACGATCAGAAGCTGCCGCCGGTCGAGCGGGGCAGCGGCTACTACGCCACCACGGCGATCGCCGACCACGCGATCAAGTGCCTCAAGGAACACGCGGCCGACCACGCCGCCCAGCCGTTCTTTCATTACCTTGCCTTCACCGCCCCGCATTTTCCGCTGCACGCGCTGGCCGACGATATCGCCAGATACCGCGCCAAGTACCGCGCGGGCTGGGACGCAGTGCGCGCCGATCGCTGGCGACGCATCCGAGAACTTGGGCTCGTAACGGCGAACCTGCCGCCGCCCGAGCGCGAAGTCGGACCGCCGTACGATTTTCCCGAGGCGATCGAGAAGCTCGGACCCGGCGAGACCAACCGGCCCGCGCCGTGGACCGACCTTACCGACGCTCAGCGCGAATTTCAGGCGACTAAGATGGCGATCCACGCGGCGATGGTCGATCGCATGGACCGCGAGATCGGCCGCGTGCTCGACCAGCTTCGCGCGATGAGTGCTCTGGACGACACGCTCATCTTCTTTCTGTCCGACAACGGGGCCAGCGCCGAGATCATGGTGCGCGACGACGGCCACGATCCGGCGGCCGACCCCGGCTCGGCCGACAGTCATTTGTGCTTGGGGCCTGGCTGGTCGACGGTCGCGAACACGCCGTTTCGCCGGCACAAGACGTGGGTACACGAGGGCGGCATCGCCACGCCGCTCGTGGTGCACTGGCCGCGCGGCATTGCGGCGCGCGGCGAACTGCGGCACACGCCCGGCCACGCGATCGATCTGGTTCCGACGATTCTCGAGATCACGGGCGCGAAGCGGCCGGCGAACTGGGCGGGTCAGCCCGTCCCCGCCGCGCCGGGCGTGAGCCTGGCGCCGGCACTAGCTCGCGCCGGCGCAGTCGCTCGCGACGAGATTTGGTGGCAGCACGAGGGCAATCGCGCGATTCGGGTCGGAGACTGGAAGCTCGTCGCCGCCGGCAACACCGCCGCGTGGGAACTATACGACCTCGCGACGGACCGCACCGAAACGCGCAACCTGGCCGAGCAACACCCCGACAAGGTCGGCGACCTCGAGCGCCGCTGGCGCCAGCGATTGAACGAGTTCCGCCAGATCGCCGGCCGCGACCTGCCGGCAAACAACCACGACTAAACCTCAACCAAGCGGGCCCTGGAGTGCGGTGGCTTGACGCCGCTTTGGATTGCTTGAGTTTTTCGCGAGGACCAATCCAAAGCGGTGTCAAGCCACCGCACTCCAGGACTTCGCTCGGCCACGATGAATCGTCGTCGATTCGAGATTGGCCGAACGAGCCTCGCTTGGTTGAGGACTAATCAACCGCCGGCCTTGCCCTTCTCGCCGTACTGTTCGCGCAGGCGTTCGATGTCGGTCTTCAGGCTGTTCATGTGGCGGCGCCATTCCTGATCGACCGCCTGGCGGTCGGCGCCAAAGGCCGCGTCCCAACACTGCTTCAGGATGTCTTCGCCGATGACCATGTCGGCAGGCAACCGAGCCAGATTGCGATAGTACTCCATCAGTTTCGGGAAGTGCTTGTCGTCCATCAGGAAGTGCGTGAGCGCCCAGGCTTGGCCGTAGGCGTGTAGCACCGAGGCGTGCGACGCGGCCATGTCGTAGATGTGGTCGCTGACGATAAAGTCGATGTCGGAATGCACGCGGTCCTTTTCGAGGCCGCGGTACCATTCGAGTCGCGTGGCATTGGTGGCGCCGACGCCGGCCCACATCGCACCCGACGGCGCCTCGAAGAACGCCGCCAGCCCCTCCTGCGCCCAGCGCGGGATGCGGATGCGACGCGGGAACAGGCCGCTGTTGCCCGCCACCTGGTGCGTGGCCTCGTGCGTCACCACTTCGACGTCCTCGTTTTCTTGCAGCACCAGCTTGAGCAGCTTGATGGTGTCGCTCAGTCGGACGATGTCGCCACGATTGCGGAGCTTCTGTCGCTCGGCGTCCTCGCGCATCTTGTCCAACTCCGCCGACACCTCGTTGAGCGTCGCCCAGGCCGGATAGGTCCCTTGGGCAAAGAACACGGCAATGTTGTCCTCGGGCGACCAATACCCGGCAGCGCTCTTCAGCTCGGGGTCTTGGCGCACGGAGTAGTCGAGGTAGTTCTTGTGCTCGTTGAAGAGCACAACCATCATCAGTTCCTTGGGCTTTTCCAGCACCATGCCCTTCATTGCGAAGAATATGAAGAACGTCTCGTACACGCGCTCCAGCAGGTCGACCCGTTCCTTGGCTCGGTCTTCGGGTGTGTCGTAAGCGAGGATGTAGTGTTTGCTGCGTTTGAACTTGAAGCCGCTGCCGATCGACTTGGTCAGCGTTTCTTCTTCGTTCGACGGGGCGAGCGGCTCGTTGAGTTTGTCGCGCAGCGCGAGAATCCGCTTGGCGTGTTCGTTGTTCGGGTCGGCCTGGAGCACCAGGTCGATGCTGGCGTAGAACTCGGTGAGCATGCCGCGTTTGGCGGTCCAGTGTGCGAGTTCCAGGCGCTCGGCGGCGCTGCCCTTTTGCGCTTTGAGCAATGCTCGGTTGTACTGCTCGCGCCGCGTCGGCACCTTGATGATCTCCTGAATGTAAATCGGTTCCCGCGTGTCGCGATAGTATAGGTTCAGCTTCAGGTCGCGGAACTTTTCATGGGTGACGGTCATGATTCGGTTGGCGTCGTTCACCTTGCCTTCCAGCTCGATTTCGGCGTTGCCAAGCCGCACGGTGATGTGGTCGGCTCGCGTGGCCGCAAATGTGGCGGCAAGCGCGGCGATGAGCGTCATTGGGGTCAGGTATCGCAACATGGCTTGCACCTCCAGACTCGCATCTAGTTCTGCGGTTTGTTTTCGCCCGATGCGGGCGGCGCGGCAGCGGCTGGCGCAGCGGCGCTCGGCACGTTGATCGCAACCGCTTTCAGTGGCGGGGCAATCGACTGCAAATCGACTGTTTCGCCGCCGCCCATCGTACACAGGGCCTCGAAGACCTTCGGATCGATGTCTTTGCTCAAGAACCGGACTGAACCATCGGCGAACATGGCGACTACGCCGTCGCGGCCGGGCGTGCCAAAGCTGCCGAACCCGCCGATGTAAGGCTGCACCTGCGCGCCGCGGACCGTGCCGCCGCCGCCCTGCATCCATGGCCCAAACGTGTCGCGCACTTGGATGAGCATGATCGTGTTGCCGGCGCCGTCGCGAATGTCGGCCAGCGCCGCCTTGCGTGTGTACCCGAAGATGCCGGCCCGCGGGTCCTCCTTGGGCAGCCGGGCTGCCTCCTCGCCGATACCCGCCATGCCGACGAAATGAGTGAGTGCCAGGCCCTCGTAGGGCAGGCCCTTCCATCGCCGGTTCGGCACATTCGGGTCGAGGAAGGCGTCCACAAGGGTGAACGCAACCGGCCGGTTCTTTTCAAACGTCCAGGTCTCGGAGAAGTTTATCTGGTCGTACAGTTCTTGCTTGCCGAGGTACGGCAACAACTGAGCGTGCCAACTAATGCGCTGGATCGGCCGCGGCAGTTTGTCGTTTGCGACGGTGCCGATCGGCAAGCTGCCCTCGCGTTGTTGCAGACTGCCGACCGCTTCGCGCAGGCGCCGCAACGGGCCAGGGAAGATCGGTGTGCCGGTCGTCGAGCGGGTGAAGCCAGCCTGGGCCATCGCGCCGAAGATATCGAGCACGCTGGCATCGACGTCGCTGATCACCTTGACGGGCGGCAACGTGACGATCACCTGCTTGCCGGAGAGTTTTATCTCGGTGCCGTCCCAAACATTGTTGTTGGAGTTCTGGTGCTGCTGGCCGCCTTGACCGCCTGGAGCGCCGGGCATTCCGCCGCCGCCTGGCATTCCAGGACCGCCACCGGGCATGCCTGGACCGCCTGACATTCCGGGGCCTCCGCCGGCCATCCCCGGCCCGCCGGCCATCCCCGGCCCGCCGGCACCCGGCCTGCCGCCGCCTGGGCCAGCCGCGCCTGGGCCAGCCGCGCCTGGGCCAGCCGCGCCTGGGCCAGCCGCGCCGGGACCAGCCGCGCCGGGGCCACCCGCGCCGGGCGGCTGGCCCGGCGCGCCGCCCCCTTGGTTGCCGCCGCCCTGGCTCGGTTCGCCACGCTGCTCGGCGATCTTCTTGGCGACGTCGCGCATCACGACTCGCGCTGAATCGGCCGAGTCCTTGAGCATCCGCGCCTCTTGTTCCGAGCTACACTCGGCCGCAATGCGCAGTTGAATGTCGGCGGTGAGATCAAAGACCATGGCGACGTCGCCGATGCGGTCGAGCGCCGATCCGAGCAATCGGACGTCGACGCCGAAACTCGCCAGGCCGCTCGCCTGCGATTTGAGTACGGCCATGCGGCCCGCCGTCCAGACGTGCGGCTTCACACCCTGAATCCCACGCAGCGACGCAAACACGGCCGGTCGTGCGGGCGTCGCCGTGTCGTGCGACTGCTGTATCATCTCGCGGCTGCCGATCAGCACGGTGCGCGGTTCGGGGAACGCCACGAACGATTCGAACCCTTCCGGATCGGGTGCGGCCGGAAAGACGCCCCAGCCGCCGATCTTCACCGCCGCTTCGCCACACCCGAGGCCCTTGCGCACGGCCGCTGCATCCAGGTCGTTGGTCGTGCGAATGGCCAGGAGCACCTGGGAGCCGCCGGCGCCCGAGGCCATCGCCACCTCGGCAAGTTGATCGATCGCGATGCCACAGCGCACAAGCAGAGGCTGAAGTGCCGAGTCGAGATGGGCCTTGAGTGGCCCCTTGTGGTCGGTCTTGAGCGCCTCGGCAACTTGAATGCCGGCGATCGCTTCGGTGCCGCCGGGCAGGTAGTTCGCCAGATCGGGCCGCGCTGCGGAACTCGCGCCGGCCGCCGCCGCACCGCCCGCGGCGGCTGCGGGCGCGACCGGAACTGGATCACCCGGCGCCGCTACGGGCGCCGCCGCGGTCGCTGCCGCACCCGGAGCATTCGCCGGCGGAATCGCGGGTGCTGGGTTGCCGGCGGCTACTCCTGTGTCCTGCGGCTTCGATCCGCTCCCGCCCATCACAATCCAAGCGACCGCGCCGATCACCACGGCAGCGGCCGCGACTGAGCCGCCGATGATAAGCGGCATCGAGTTCGACTTCTTCTTCTTCTTTTTCTTCTTCTTCCCGCCGCTGGCTGCGCGGGTCGGCATCGCAGCTTCGGAATCGGCAGCCTCATCTTCGTAGATGGCGGGCTCAGGCTCCGGCGGCGGCGTTTTGATCACGCCTGTCGGCGGGCGCGACGGCGGCCGGGGCGGCGCGGGCGATTGGGCCGCGGGCGCCTGGATCGCGCCCTTGCAGTGAGGACACTGGCCGCGCCGGCCGGCAAACTCCTCGCGCAATCGAATCTGTTTTCCGCAGTGAGGGCAATCGAAGTGGATCATGGCTTACCCCGAACCTGACACGCCGGGATACCGCTCCTTCGAGACGCCTGACAGTCTGGCGTCGGCGCGGCGCAGATGCAACGAAAAACTGTACAGATGTCCGCCGCAGGGGTGAGCGTCTCGAAAGTAGGTGGAAAATCTCCTATGCTTTCGGGCGTTGTGGCGGGAGTGATTTTTCTGCGCTCGCGCTGGGCCAAGGAGCACGAAAAGACTCTGCCGCGCATGGCCGGCATCGATTCCCGGTCGTGCGCCCAGACTGTCGCACTCCAGCGTTGGCTTGGCCCAGCGCGATGCGCCAATCATCCAGCGCGGGCGAGCGCGCGCAAGGTACACGCGCGACCGCGCTTCAAGAGGACGGCGGAACGATGTAGGAAAAAGTGCGGAATCGAGAGGATCAAACGCGCGGCGGCCGGAGCAAGCCGTTGCGAAATGGTTCGTCAGAAATGGACGAGTCGAGTTCGGCAAAATCGCCGACGGGTGTTGCAACAATCATCGTGGTGGAATCTACGATTGCAGCCGGCCGCCCGGCGAATCCGCCAGACGCGGACGGCGTGCCCGGACAGTTTCGCGGGCAGGAGCGAATGGATAGATTGCCGGTCGAGTCGCGCTGATCGCGTTTCATGTCCACATGACTCGC
This sequence comes from Planctomycetia bacterium, assembly GCA_036758585.1. GTDB lineage: Bacteria > Planctomycetota > Planctomycetia > JALXBF01 > JBGPMX01 > DAIOWH01. Next base: position 12,001 of record DAIOWH010000035.1, on the reverse strand, counting down.
GTCCGGAATTGAAGCGCCAACCACCTTGGCTCGATCAAGTTTCCTAGCCGCCGTGCTGGGCTTAGCACAGCAGCAGTTCCCACCACAGTTTGTTCCGCACGCGCAACCGCACGTAGAGGCGGAGGCATCTCCCGCCGACGCGGTCGATCCGCCAAAAACGAAACTCAGCCCGGCAACGGTCGCGGCGACGATTGCGATGCGATTCAGTCGTCGTGCCTCCGGTGGAATTGCAAACCAGCTAAACACGAGGTTGGTTCTCGAAACGGATTGGAACGGATCCTACAGATTCCGCATGCGCGGGTGCAAGGGGTGCGACCGTGCGTGTCTGGCAATATTCTATGGCAACTCGTTTAACGGCAAGCCGAAGGCGACGGCGCGAAACAGAAACGCACCGACCCGTCGCCACAGTGCGCCGTCGCCTTCGGCTTGCCGTTAAACGAGTTCGTGTCGCCATAGAATCTTGCCGCACACGACCGTGCCGACTATGCCGGCATGGCGAGTGCATTATCAGTGCTGAGATTACTGACATTCGTTACGCGTCGGCTTTGACGGCGAGATCGGACAAGCGACCTAAAATCATGTGGACAAGAGCTTTGACCAAGTTCGATTGACAAAGTAGGATGTTCTGGCCCACCTGATAGGCAACATGTGCATGGTTTCGTTGCGCAAAAAGCAGCACGCCGCTGTTCAAAATCAACGAGTGGAGTCCGACAATGGTCCGATTCGCAAAGCTCCGCCGGCCTGCGTTGTCTCGACAGTCGCGCCGTTTGTTGTTCGAACGCCTTGAAGGCCGCACTTGTTGCACGGTGCTTCCGCCGCGCTGGTCGGAAACGTGCTCGAAATCACCGGCAGCGATGCCGCCGACCAGGTTGACGTGGTCGCCAACCGCGAGAGCGGAATGATCGACGTGATCGTGCCAGGCCACGCGGCGCAAAGTTTCAGCGCCGACTCGGTGGCCTCGGTGCGAATCCTCGGCCAAGGTGGCGACGACCTGATCACGCTCGACCGCGAGTTGCGTGTGCCGATGCAGGTCGATGGCGGCGACGGAGTGGACACGGTGCTCGGCTGGAGCGGCCCAGACGCCACGTACACGTCGCACGGACTGCAATTCGCCTCGTTCACCGATCGACGTCGCGCTGCCCGCCGATTCGGGCTCGCAAGCGCAGTCGGAAAGCGCCACTCAAACTGACGCCGCGGGCCAGGGTCGCTCGCAGGACGCCGACGGCGATGTTCCGCCGTGCTGCCGCGGCGGTCATCCAGCTCCGACGACCGATACGAGCGAATCGTCCGAACCCGCGAATTCGCCTGCTGCCGCCGTCGATGAGGCGATTCGAGCCTTGCAAGCCGAAGAGCCGGAAGGCGCGGTACACGCCGCGATGGTCGATTGGCGAACGCTAATCGCCGTTGGCGCCGTCGGTCTGAGCTACCTCGCCACGCAACACCTGACCCGAACTCGCAACCGTTCCGCGCGCGACCCGCGCGAGGCGACCGAATTGGTGCGCCAACAGCCTGATTTGGACTGATTTTGCCGCGACACTAGATCGCCCAGCCCGGTCAGCCAGTTCACTGACCGGGCTGTTCTATTTTCCGAGCACCTGCTTATAGACGCTCACCCCTCCGCCGCAGCGTCGTGTCGGTACAATGCCGGGCGTCGCGAACCCTCGAACTTCACGGAGCGGCACAATGCGAGCGCGAGTGCAGGGGACCGAGTTGTACTTCGATGTCGACGGCATGGGGCTGGTTCCCGACGGGCCGCGCATGGTCGAGCGTCCGGTGATGTTCCTGTTGCACGGCGGACCGGGCGGCGATCACTCAAGCTTCAAGACATCGCACGCCGCGCTCCGCGACGTCGCCCAACTCGTGTACATCGACCATCGCGGATCGGGTCGCAGCGCGCCCGCCGACCACGGCACCTACACGCTCGACCAAAACGTCGACGACGTCGACGCGCTGCGCGATCACCTTGGTCTCGATCGCATCTGCGTGTTGGGGTCGTCGTATGGCGGCATGGTCGCGCAGGGCTACGCGGTTCGCTATCCCGACCGCGTCTCGAACCTGATCCTTGCCGTCACGGCGCCGAGCTTTCGATTCATGGACGAAGCCAAGCGCATCTTGCGCGAGCGCGGCACGCCCGACCAGATTCGCGTGTGTCAGCGGCTGTGGGACGGCAAGTTCGAGTCGCTCGATCAGCTTTGCGAGTATTACAAAGTCATGGGGCCGCTCTACTCGGTGAAGTACGACCCCGACAAGTTCGAGGACGGCTGGCAGCGCGGCATCCGCAACTTCCAGCAACTGAACCTCGGCTTCGGCGGCTTCCTGCGCAAGTTCGACTTCATCGCCGACCTCGACAAGATCCGCTGCCCGACGCTGGTGATCGCCGGCGCCCACGATTGGATCTGTCCGCCGAGTCAATCGCGCACGATCGCCGAACGTATCCCGCGCGCGCACCTCAAGGTCTTCGCCGACAGCAGCCATTCCGTCGCCACCGACGAACCTGAAGCCTACCTCGCCGCAATCCGCGGCTTCCTGACCCACGCATCCACGTAATCCTGCCAGCGCGTATGGGCGAGAGGGGGCTAGAGGCCGTGATTCAAGGTCGCGACAGTCGACCAGCCAATCAATCGCAAGCCAACGACTTGAATCACACCCGTTCTTGAAGAAGTGTGACAAATACTCAAATGCTCGCTCTGGGCTTTGTGGTTGTTCGTGGGGTTGGTTAATATAGAACCGCTTTTCCGCCCCCAAATGCTGGCGTGTCGGAGCTTGTGCCATGCGTGTCTGGCTCGTCGTTGTCCAGGGTCGCCCCGAGGGCATGGAGATCCCTATTCCATTGCCCCAGTTTCTGATCGGGCGCGATCCCCGATGCAACCTGCGACCGGGCAGCGAATCCGTCAGCAAGTTGCACTGTGCAATCATCCAGCGCGACGAAGGTGTGTTCGTACGCGACATGAAGAGCACGAACGGGACCTTCGTCAACAATGATCGCATCGAGGGCGAGGTGCCGGTCAAGGACGGCGACTTGATTCGAGTGGGTCCGCTCGTCTTCGCGCTGAAGGTCAGGGCGACCGCGCCCACGAGTTTGGGGCCAACGAGCGACGAGGATCAGGCGGCGTCGTGGCTGCTCGATTACAAGCCGGCCGCCAGTTCGGACGTTGGAACAAAGACCACGCTGCTCGATCCGTCCGGCGCGTCCAGGGCGGCGTCTGCGCAGAAAGAGGGCTCCGAAGCCGACACCAAGGTCGACCCCAAGTTGGCCAAGTCGGGCCAACCGACTGAGCCGCCCAAACCGAAGACGCCGACTCACGAAACCGCGGGCGACCTGCTCGAGAAACTCCTCGATCCCACCTCGCGAAAAAAGAAACGTTGAAGCCGCTCAGTCCTTCCTGGCTCCGCGCCGTCCGATCGAAGCTGCACCGTTGGTATGCGCAACACCGCCGCGACCTGCCTTGGCGGCACACCGCCGATCCGTACGCCATTTGGGTAAGTGAGGTGATGCTGCAACAGACGCAGGTCCGCACGGTCGTACCTTACTTCGCGCGGTTCCTCGAACGGTTCCCGACAGCCAGCGACCTGGCGGCTGCGCCGCGCGGCGATGTGCTGAAGGTCTGGCAGGGCCTGGGTTACTATCGTCGCGCCGCGAATCTGCACCGCGCCGCCGTCGTCGTCGTGAACCAGCACGCCGGACGCGTGCCGCGCGACGAACGTGCCCTGCGGCGGCTGCCCGGCGTGGGCCGCTACATCGCCGGCGCGATCCGCTCGCTCGCGTTCCACGAACCCGCGCCCATCGTGGAGGCCAACGTCGCTCGCATCCTCGCCCGACTGTTCGCCATCAGCGAACCACCGGGCGATGCTGCAACCCAGAAGCGACTGTGGGAACTGTCCGAGCGATTGCTCTCGAAGCGCGACCCCGCCCTGCACAACCAGGCGATCATGGAACTTGGGGCGTTGGTGTGCGTGCCGGGCCAGCCGCGGTGCGAGCGATGTCCACTCATCGGGCACTGTGCCGCGCACGAACAAGGCGTGGCCGGGCGGCTGCCCAGCGTGCGGCCGCGTCGCACGTTCGTCGAGGTCGAAGACGCCGCGGTGGTCGTCCGACGCCGCGGCCGAGTACTCATCGTGCGGCGGCCCGAGCACGGCCGCTGGGGCGGCCTCTGGGAGTTGCCGCGAACCAGCGCGGCCGCGGGGCGAGACCCACGCGACTGCCTGGCCGAACACGTTCGCGACAGCCTCGGCCTCACCATTCGACTTGGGCCGAAGCTGCTGCACGTCAAACACGGCGTCACCCATCACCGCATCACGCTTGTCTGCTACGCATGTGCCAGCGTTGCCGGTCGGCTGAGAGTAAGCGGCTACCACGAGGCGCGCTGGGAATTCCCGCACCGACTCCACGAGTATGCCTTCAGCTCGCCGCAGCGCCGACTGATTGCGGCCGTCGCCCCGAGGACGGAAACTCCACATCCCAAGCACCAAATCTCAAGCAAACCCCAAGCACGAATTGCCAAAAGAAGCAACTGACGCCAGTCGGGTACAGCCGCGTTTTTGGATTTGAAGCTTTGAGCATAGGATTCGTTTGGAGTTTGGTGCTTGGGATTTGGCATTTGGTGCTTCCTCCTCATCCCAGCAGCTCGCGCACCTTGGCTCCGATATCGGCGGCGCGCATGAGCGTTTCGCCAACGAGGATCGCCCTGGCTCCAGCCGCCCGGAGTCGAAGCACGTCGGCTCGTGTGCGGATGCCGCTCTCGCTTACCAGGATGCGATCAGGTGGGATCTGGGCGGCGAGGTCGATTGTGTGGGCCAGATCGGTGACGAACGTGCGCAGGTCGCGGTTGTTGACGCCGATCACCTTCGCGCCGCTCGCCACCACGCGCGGCAGGTTCGCTGCGTCGTACAGTTCGACGAGCGCTGTCATGCCGAGTTCGTGGACCTCGGCCAGTCGGTCGGTCAGTTGGTCGCCCGGCAGTACCTCGGCAATCAGCAGCACCGCGTCGGCGCCGTGCACGCGCGCTTCGATGATCTGGTAGCGGTCGATGACGAAATCCTTGCGCAGCACGGGCAGCGCCACCGCGCGGCGCACGGCGGCCATATCGGCGAGGCTGCCCTGAAAGAATGGCCCGTCGGTCAGCACGCTGATCGCGCTGGCGCCGTGCGCGGCGTAGGTACCGGCGATGTCGACCGGATCGAAGTCGGGACGAATCAGGCCGGCCGAGGGCGAGGCTCGTTTGACCTCTGCGATGAGCCTAACGTCGCCGCCCGCGCCGATCGCCCCGGCAAAGTCGCGCAGTACCGGCGCCTCGGCTAGGCGCCGGCGCAGTTCGGCCTCCGGCACGCGCGCCTTACCCTCGGCGACCTCGCGTCGCTTGCTGGCCACGATCTTGTCGAGCACGGTAGACATCGCACCGCAAAATAACCAAGATGGCCCCTGGCAGGGAAGCACCAAGTTCCAAACTCCAAACTTCAAGCACCAAATCCCAGGCAAGTCCTAATGCACAAAGCCTCAAATCAAGAACACACCGGTCGGCGATGGGCAGCAGACGCTTCTCTTGCGGATTTGGGGCTCTCCGCCAAACTTGGGGAGATCGTGGTGTGGCCGTCCCGGCTGCCTCACGTCTGGCGGATGAAACGGCAGGCGGGACGCCTGCGCTCCAAACTTGGCGGAGAGCCGGATGTAGTCTTGGTGCTTGGTACTTGTTTGGGATTTGGTGCTTGTGATTTGGAGTTTCCGTCCTCGGCCGGTGCTTGTGATTTGTGGTTTCCGTCCTTGGCGGGCCCATGAACCACGACGACCGTTTCTTCTGGTGGATCATGATGGCCGTCGGGCTGATGCCGTGGCTGGGGGTCGTGGCGATTCGCTTGTCGGGCGGCCGCATCTTTCCGCCGCTGCGCAACCGGGCCGTGCCGTGGAACCTCACCGATGCCTTTGTCCTGTTTGTGGTGTTCTTGTTCGTACTTCCCATGTCGTATGGTTCGGTGTACTCCGCCTTCCAGGTCTCGTTGGAGGGCCGCGACCTGTTCAAGTTGACCGCGGGCCTGGGCGCTTGCACATTCCTGAGCGTGCCACTGGTTCTGTGCAAGTGGCGTGGGGCCCGGCTGTACCAGATGGGCCTGCACGCCGATCGGTTCTTTCGCGACGTCCTGTTGGGCGTGGCCGCGTATTTGCTCTCGATGCCACTCGTGGGTGCGGTGCTGCTCGTTGCGGCCGAGTTCTTCGGGCCGCCGCAACACGAGATCGAAGAGCTGGTGCGATCGACGCCCACGCCGCGAAACATCGTGCTGGCGTGGCTCGCTGCGGTCGTCGCGGCGCCGCTTCAGGAGGAGCTGCTGTTTCGCGGCGTGCTGTTGCCCTGCTTGCGTCGCTTCCTCGGCATGTGGCCGGCGATCGTCCTCAGTTCGCTGCTCTTTGCCGCCATGCATTTCACGTCGTGGCCTGCACCGCTGCCGCTCTTTGTACTCTCGGTCACGTTGGGGTTTCTCGCGTGTCGCACGGGCAGTCTGGTAGCGCCGATCACGCTGCACGCCGTGTTCAACGGCGTCATGTTGGCCGTGCTCGTCACTTCGCTCGATGGAGACAAACCCGAACCTGCCGCAGAGGCCCCGTCGACGACGCCGCGGTTGGCCGGCGGCGCCGAACGTGTCTCGCCAGTGATTGACTGCCTCGACGCGCGTTCGTACGCTCGTATACCCAAAGGAGCACGGCTGTGGACTTCAAGTTTCAGATCGACCTGCGCGGCATCATCGACATCCTCTCGAATCACCTGTACAGCGGCCCGCAGGTCTTCGTTCGCGAGTTGCTTCAGAACGCCGTCGACGCAATCCGCGCTCGCACGCAACTCGATGCCGAGCACGAAGGCGAGATATCGCTCGAGCTGGTCCCGCACCGCGGCACGAATCCGGCGACGCTCGTGATGGCCGACAACGGCGTCGGCCTCGCCGAGTCGGAAATCCACCAGTTTCTGGCCACGATCGGCGCCAGCTCGAAACGCGACGAACTGGCCGACCGGCGCAGCGAGTTCATCGGCCAGTTCGGCATCGGCCTGTTGTCGTGCTTCGTCGTGTCCGACGAGATCGTGGTGATCACGCGATCGGCTCGCGGCCCGGCCGCGACGATCGAATGGCGCGGCAAGTCGGACGGCACCTACACGATGAAGCCGCTCGACCGCGACATCGCACCCGGCACCCAAGTCTACCTGCGGTGCAAGCCGGGCTGCGAAGAGTATTTCGAGCCGGCGCGCGTGCGCGAACTGGCCGAGCATTTCGGCGGCCTGTTGCCGTACCCGATCAAGGTGACGGCGGGCCGCGAATCGCAACTGGTGAACAGTGCGGGCGTGCCGTGGCGTCAGGAGTTTTCGTCGGACCGCGAGCGCCGCGCGACGCTGCTGAACTACGGCCGCAAGGTGTTCGAGGCCGACTTCTTCGATTGCGTCCCGCTGCGCTCGTCGGCCGGACAACTGGACGGCGTCGCCTTCGTGCTGCCGTTCTCGCCCAGCCTCGCCACGAAGCGCACCCATCGCGTGTACCTCAAGCGCATGCTGCTGTCGGAGAACGCCGAGAACCTGCTGCCGGAGTGGGCCTTCTTCGTCAAGTGCGTGGTCAACGCCGACGACCTGCGCCCCACCGCGTCGCGCGAGTCGTTCTACGAAGATGAATTGCTCGACCAGGCGCGCGAGGCGCTGGGCAACACCCTGCGCGATTACCTCGTGCAACTCGCCCGCTCCGACCCGAAGCGACTGCGGCAACTGATCGGCTTGCATTACCTGTCGATCAAGGCGCTCGCCGTCCAAGACGACGAGTTCTATCGACTGTTCATGGATTGGCTGCCGTTCGAGACTTCCGAGGGCGAAATGACGTTCGGCGAGTACCGCAAGCAGCACGACGTCGTGCGCTACACACCGAACCTCGATCAGTTCCGCCAGATCGCCCAGGTCGCGGCCGCTCAGTCGCTGTGCGTCATCAACGGGGCATACACCTACGACGCCGAACTGCTCGAGCGATTCGGACAGCTATTCCCCAACGGCCAGGTCGAGATCGTCGACGCGTCGGCGCTGGCCCAGACGTTCGAGGAGCTTTCGCTCGACGAGCAAGAGCGGATGTTCGCGTTCCTGCAACTGGCCGACGCGGTGCTCCGGAAGTTTCGCTGCGCGGCCGAGGCTAAGAAGTTCCAGCCTGCGGAACTGCCGACCTTGTACACGACCGACACGGCCGCCTACTTCCGGCGTTCGGTCGATCAGGCTCGCGAGATTTCCGACGATCACTGGTCCGGCGTGCTCGGCAACTTACACGGTAAGAAGCGCGACGAGCCGTACGCACAGCTCTGCTTCAATTGCCTGAACCCGCTCGTGCGCAAGGTCGCTCGCATCGAAGACAAGAAGCTGCTCGAACGAGTGATCCAGATGCTCTACGTCCAGGCGCTGCTGCTCGGGCACCACCCGCTCAACTCCAAGGAGATGGCCGTGCTGAACGAAGGGCTGCTTGGATTGATCGAATGGGGCGTCGACGCGAAACGGGAGACGGGCCGATGAAGAGCGATCACACAACGGAGGTGTACGAGTTGATGGACAGGGCGTGGCAGATGGAAGGCGCCGCGCGCGTAATGGCGCTCGAGCAGGCGGTCCGCCTGGCCGACAGCCATCACGACGTGGAGCTTGGCTTCAGCGTACGGCAGAGCCTGATCGAAGCCGCCACGTTCTCAGGTTATCCACAGCCCGCGCTGGTCGCATTCGCCTGGTGCCTGGCACAGTCCGACCGCGATCCCGAACGGCTCGGCCACGCCAACTTGCTCTGGCAGTACAAGTGGATCGCCGATTCGCTGTACTCGTTTCCAGAGATTCCTTGGCAGCAGGTCGAAGAGACGTTCAAAGACCTGGCCCGCCGCAGCGAGCAGGCGGGCTCGGGCGCGCGGGCGGTCTACAAGCTGTACATGAAGGCCGCGATGCATCGCGGCGACCGGCGAGCGGCGCGGCGTCATCACGACAAGTGGGCCAAGTCGCCGCGAGACACACTGACCGACTGCCGCGCGTGCGACATCGACGCCGAAGTGCAGTATCTGGCATTCCTGGGCAAGGACGCCGACGCGCTGACGGCGGCCGCACCCGTGTTGTGCGGATCGCATCGTTGCGCTGAGATCCCGCACATCACGTACGCCCGCGTGCTGCTGCCGCTGGTCCGACTCGGCCGCACGGGCGACGCCGCTCGGTATCACTTGAAAGGCTATCGGCTGGTCGCGCGGAACCGCGAGTTCATCCGCGAGGTCGCTTCGCACATCCAGTTCCTCGCACTCACAGACAACCTGGCCGAGGCGGTAAAGATCTTCGAGAAGCACCTGGTCTGGGCCGTCGAGACGACCGACCTCGACGAGCGATTTGACTACTACCTCGCCGGCCGGTTCCTGCTCAGTCGCCTGACCCGCGCGGGCCGGGGCGACCATCGCTTGCGTCTGCCGGCAGCGCTGAGCGACTGCCCGGAAACCAGATCACTCACGGCCGATGAACTAGCCCGCTGGATCTCTGCCGAGTTGAAATCGCTGGCCGCGCGTTTCGATGCGCGCAACGGCACGGACTTCTGTGCCCGCTCGATCACGGCTTCCGACAAGCTGCACCGGCTCGCCCAGCCCTTCCCGCTGACCAGCGATCGCACCGCGAGTGGAAAACCCAAAACCCGAGCAAGGCTCAAGGCTTCCGAGCGGGGAACTTGACGAGAACGCGACGGAGCCGGATACTTCGGTCGTGTTTTCGCGGCGGTAGACTCGATGCCTCAACTACCGTTATCAGTTTGGTGCTCGGGCCCCATGGATCGCCGGACTTGGCTCAGAGTCGGCGGCCTAAGCTTGGGGGCGCTGGCGAGTGCAACGACGCCAAGCCTGGCGTCGCTGCTCGCGGCCGAGCATCGGGCCGATCGACCGCAACGCGACGATGACTTCTCGGTCATCCTGTTTTGGGCCAACGGCGGACCAAGTCATATCGACTTGTTCGATCTGAAGCCCGACGCGCCGGCGGAGTATCGCGGCCCGTTCCGGCCCATTGGCACGAACGTGCCGGGCATGGAAATCAGCGAACTGTGCCCCAACCTGGCGAAGATGGGCGATCGGTTCGCGCTGGTGCGCAGCCTGTGCCACAATCGCGGCGAACATTCGGGCGGGACGCACCGGTTCCTCTCCGGCTACTCGTCACGTGCCGCAAATCTGCCCGACGCCGAGTTTCCCGAGCTGGGTTCGGTGGTGGCCCGGCAGATGGAATCGCGCCGGTCGCATGGCGAGGCGTCGCTGCGGCACGATGTTCCGATGTTCGTAGCCGACTCAAAGCTGTACGGCGGCGGCCCGGCGTATCTCGGCCCGGCCTACGCGCCGTTCATGCCCAGCCCAAACCCAGTCACCTCCAGTGGCAACAACACCTACGACCCCGTACCGATCTACCGCACCGCCGGCAGCGTCGACAACCTGACCCTCTCGACCGACGCCGCACGACTGCAGCAGCGCGGCGAGTTGCTCCGCGAACTGGACCGCATCCCGCGCGCCATCGACTCCGCAGGCGAGTTGGACACGATCGACGCGTTCAACCGCCGCGCCATGGACATACTGACGAGCACGCGCACGCGCGACGCCTTCGATCTCGCGCGCGAGCCTGAGCGAACGCGCCGCCGCTACGGCGATACCCATTGGGGCCGCAGTCTGCTCACATGCCGGCGGCTGGTCGAGGCGGGGGTGCGGTTCGTCCAGTGCCACGCGACCTTCCGGCTGCGCACCGAAACCGGACGCACCACCACCTGGGACGACCATTCGGTCAATGCGCACATCTTCGAGGCGTATCGCGAGAAGTTGCCTGTATTCGATCAGGCCGTGCCGGCGCTGATCGACGACCTGTACGCGCGCGGACTCGACCGACATGTGCTGTTCGTTTTCTGCGGCGAGTTCGGCCGCACGCCGCTGATCGCCTATCAGGATCCCAGCCGCCGGCCGGGGCGCGACCACTGGCCGCGGGCCATGAGCGTGCTCGTCGCCGGCGGCGGATTGCGCATGGGCCAGGTGATCGGCGCGACCAACCGCCGCGCCGAGGAGCCGGTCGATCGCATCATGGACTCGAACTGTCTGCTCGCGACCATCTATCAGCGATTCGGCATCGACACGTCGCAAGCGTACCTGGATCCTGCCGGTCGGCCGATCCCGATCCTCTCAAGCGGCGAGCCGATCGCGGAGCTGGTGTGACCACGATGAGCGACGAACTGAAACTCGACCTGTGTCGCGGCGCCCGCCTGTTGTTCCGCCACGGCCTCTCCGTCGGCATCGCCGGGCACCTGAGCATCAAGGTTGCGCCCGACCGGATGATCGCCAACCGTTTCGGTCCGTCGTTCGGCACGCTGCGCCCGGCCGACGTCTTGACGCTCGATCTGGAAGGCAACGTGATCGACGGCGTGGGCGCCGTCAACGACACGATCCGATTGCACGGCGTGATTCACCGCGTGAACCCCGACATCACGGCCCTCGCGCACACGCACCCGCCGGCGACCGTCACGTTCAGCGCCCTGCGCACGGCGCCCGAGGTCTTCGACCAAGAGACCTGCTTCCTCGCCGGCGAGATCGGCATCGTTGAAGAAGACTACAGCGGCCTGGCCTCGAAAGAGGACCGCGTTCGCCCCATGGCTGAGGCTCTGCGCAAGCACCGAGTCATCATCCTGCCGAACCACGGCGCCGTCACCGCCGGCCAATCGATCCAGCAGGCCGTCTTCCTCATGCTGCTCCTGGAGATGGCTGCGCAGCGGAACATCTCGGTCGCGGTCGCGTCCCAAGCCATCGGCGCCCCCGCCCGTCCAATCGCACCGCAAGTCGCCCTGGCCACAAAGAAAGAGCTGGCCGGCCTCGGCGCGCTACCAATGATCTGGCACGACCAAATGGCCCGCTTGCGGGCGACCGATCCCGAGCTGTTTTCCGAGGCCTAGTCGGGGCAGCAGCCGAAGGCTGCTAAATGGCCTTGCGTGATCCTGGGAGTCCGCAGGGACAGTAGCCCGACGCGCC